>SOJU01000212.1 GCA_004376465.1 Anaerolineales bacterium
TGTCATCACCCGCTGGAAGTTCTACGAGCAGATGGCCAACCTCGATATCTAAGAACCTCGGAGCTAAAAGATACGCCCCGCGCGAGCAGCGCGGGGCGTTTTTGATAAAAGGGGTCAGTCAGATAGGAAAAATCTCATCACGATTACTTGTCGAGTCATTCATCGAACGATCGATAATAATTGAATTAATACGATTCCGCCGATGATCCCCAAAGGAATTCCACTGAATACGCCGGAGCCAACCGTACCTCTGAAGGATTTGGTTTTTATGTAACCAATGAGATGAATAATGCCATTGCCCAGGGCAAGAATTGCTGCGAAAAATGCAAGGAAATATCCGGCTCTGATATCTAGTAGGATGAGTATCAAGGGTAAGTAGCTAGCAAATACCAAAAAAGAAGCAGCAATTAGATATTTGTTGAGGGAGCCAACCACTTCGTAGGCTTTAAAGCCAATTTCCTCGAATATATGGACTGTCTGCAAGAAAAGCATTATCAGATATAGGATGAAAAAATGGTTGGTTGACATTCGTTTCTCCTTTATAACTACTCAGCTTTGTCATTGCGAAGCGGTGTTTTCCCGCTGAAGCAATCTCCAAGGCTGTGTCGGAGACTGCATCGGCGCGAACAAACGCCCCTCGCAGTGACATTTTTGGGGGAGGCTGAGTAGTTACTCTCCTTTTTCTTAAGACGGTCATAATCCTAGGATTAGTTATATTCAGATCATCCAAAATACTTCAGGACACGCAAGCTCCGCAATGTATTCCAGCGGCTTGGACCTCCGGTCTTCTCCATTTCAAAATGGGACTGACCCGGATGCCTTGCCTGTACAGGCCAACGGTTATCTTTCCGCCGTTTTTTCCATAACACATCCAGAGCAGGCTGCATTCGTGGATCGTAATCGACACCTGTACACTGAAAATAATCAAGCGCCCTTAAGATATCGTATCGCCAACGGGAGGGATACGACAGCATCAGCATACGCTTGTCAACGACCTCCCCAGTGCGATCTGAGCGAAACAGGTGGTGTTGTAAAATGAATTCGCGAGCCTCGACCGCAATCTGCTCAAATTCTGCCATGCGATAGGCATAGTTGTTGGCACCATATTCTTGGATCCCTTCAAGCACAGAAATTGTGGAATGCAAGGAACTATGAACGGCGCCCTGGCGGTTCGCCCGGCAATTGAAACCTCCATCGGGCATGTGCTGTTCTATCGTATTATCCACAATGGACTGCAGCGCCTTACCCTCCACCTTGAAATAACTCGCGTAATTCAGAAACATCCCGTTTATGCAAACATCACTCTGCTTAATCGTCACGGAGGGATCGATGCCCCCATCGGGTCCTTTGTGGTCGCGAAGGATGATCAACACAGACTCTATGATATCCGGATGCCCAGGTGGGATACCGAGATTCTTCAAATCCAGGATTGTATAGTGGGAAGAAATCCATTTGGGTTGATAAAAGGCCCGCCCCCAATGCCCCTCTCTCTTGCGAAAACTAAGAAACCTTGCCCCCCACCCTTCGCTTGCGATGCGGTCCCGGAGACCTGGTTTTTTAGAGGCCAAAAGATCCCTGTGAACCTGATATTGAATGGCGACATCCCCTTCAAGCAGCCAGTTTATGATTTGTTGTTTATCCATTGGTTGTGAGCATTCCTTATGAATATATTTGGGATATAAAAAGGTTCGCGAATAACGCCCTTTGCGCATCGCGGCGAAGTAAAAAACGCCGGATGCGTGTGTCCGCAGGTTCGTTGTGAGCAACGCAACTTGTGAGCCTATCGAATTCCCAATGCATTGGCAACCCTCACCGCGAATTCATCTACCGATTCTGTTTCACCTCTGGGACACACTGCGATTTCGTTCTCCTGGCATTCCTTCAGGATTGTCCGTGTGATTAGGTCGTCAAATTCGAGGAATTTGCGCCACGCTTCTTCTGGTCTTGCCAATTGATAGACAGCTTCCTTCATGCCTTTACGCTCATCGGTCTCATTCCAGATTTCGGCGCTCGACCTTTCTGATGTTGCCAAGCATACAATCTGAGGAGCTGAGATTGCTTGTGTCAGGAGGGCTGGATTGCATATCCCACCATCAATTAATATGCAAGCGTTGGGCTTGGTGGCTTCAAGGTCTTCGACTAGCAAGTCTAAATATTCAGGAAGTGCCGCTTGATTAAAGCTATCGAACTCATCCCATGACATAGCGAGCAACCAGGACAATCCGTCTCGAGCTGATGACCACGCGCTGTTGACCGGGTGACGCTCCTGTGTAAATCGGCCGTGATATGCTCCGTAGATGTGGGCGTCCATGTCGTAGACGGGAAGTTCAAATTTGGCTGAAAGGACCTGGCAGATGGTTGTCTTGCCAGAGCCAGCTCCGCCGACAACCCAATAGAGCCTCTCTCGTCTGTGCAGAGTGGCGCGAGATTGTGTGAGTAAATCCTTGTTGAGGATAAATGGCATTGGAATTCGCCTAAGACCCTAGGCTGCAATCTCCAACGCAATTTCGGCCATCTGCGCAAAACCCTTTTCGCGCTGCTCGGCAGTTGATGCTTCGCCAGTAACCAGGCTATCACTCACGGTTAAGATCGAGAGTGTTGATATCTTGAACTTCGCTCCGAGCGTGTAAAGGCCGTTTGACTCCATTTCAACAACGAGGGCGCCATACTCGGACCATATTTTCCACCAATCAGGATCGTCATTGTAGAACGTATCACCAGAGAAGATACCTCCTACTTGCACGTTGATCCCGCGGTCAATGGCAACATTGTAGGCTTTGAGCAAGAGATCAAAGCTGGCTGCAGGCGCATAATCCTTTCCATCGAAACGAAGCTTATTGACGTGCGAGTCGGTAGACGCAGTCATGGCAAGCACGACATCACCAATCTTTAAGTCAGGTTGGAATGCACCACACGTTCCCACGCGAATCAATGTTTCAACGTTGTATTCAGTCACCAATTCGTTCACATATATGGATAGGGTTGGCATGCCCATCCCAGATCCCATGGTCGAGACAGTTTTGTCTCCATAGCGACCGGTATAGCCCCACATCCCGCGAACTTCATTGAAACAGACCACATCATGCAGGAATGTTTCAGCTATGTATTTGGCTCGCAGCGGATCTCCGGGCAGCAGAACGGTTGATGCAATTTGGCCCTGTGTTGCGCCTATGTGGATGCTCATCTGACACCTCCAAGTTAAAAAAATTGGTAAGCATTTTGCATTCAGGTTTATATCGTTCTGCGAGAGAAAAGCAATGTCCAAGGATACGATAAGAAAGTATAGCGGCAAACAACTTCGAGCTTACACTTAAAGCCCACACCGAGGGCAATCGGCGAGACGATCATCAGCATAAAACTGAGTGCGTATGTGAAGGTGGGCCTGGCTCAAAGTTCCTGCCTTTCGAAGAGGAGCCTTGCCCCCACTAGCGCGACAACAATGATCCCCACACTCACCCATAAGGCTGCCCAGAAAGCCTCGCCTTGCTCCGCCATTAGTCCTCCTCCCCACGCAAGCAATTGCCCTGGTAGGTATTCACCCAAGCCCGGGATTGAGCCGGCAAGCCCCAGGATGAACAGCAGGCTGAGCGCCAGCCCCCCAGCCGCAGCCTGCGATTTAGTCACCACACTGCAGAACAGCGTCAGCGCGACATAAACTAGCACAAACAAAAGCACTAAACCGTTGAGTGCCAGCCAGTGTTGCGCATCAAGCGCGCCAAACAGCAGCCATGTGTAGTAATAGCAAGCCGCGCCCGCTATAGCGATGGTGACAGCGAATGTAAGCCCTAGCGCCGTGAATTTGGCGACCAGGAAGATCGCGCGCGGCAGTGGCTTGACCAGCATTATGGCAGCCGTGCCTTTCTCTTTTTCCTGAGCTACCGCGCCCATCGTCAACAGCAGAGCAAGGATGACGCCAAACTGGCCGATGTTCTTAATATACTGTGTTACCGCATCCATCGCCGTTGGCGTAGGTATTAGATGGGATAGGGCCTCGCCGTTGGGTACTAGCTTGATTATCTCCGGAGTGTATTTGGCAATCAACGGCGATAATAGCCCAAAGACAAGCAATACCACCCCCACCGCGAGCAGGCGATATGTCCGCCACTGTTCTAGCAATTCTTTGTGAAGAGCAGCCAAGAAGATCATGTTTTCCTTCCTTCGCCTACCAGCCGCAAGAAAACTTCTTCCAACGACGGCCGCAGCATTTCGTAGCGCGTTAGCACCAGCCCGGCCTGAACGGCCGAAGGCAGCAGCTCTCGCTTGGCCGTCTCTATTTCATGGACGATGATCCGACCCTTCAGCCCACTGATTGAAATGGATTGGACCCAACTCTTCTGGCGCAGCACCTCGGCCCAGCCATTGAGCTGTGCTTCAAAACCGCTTTCGGTCTCCACTTCAAAGGCGGGTATCGCATACTGGGCCAACAAAGCCTCGCGGGGCGCCTGGGTAACTAGCCGCCCGCGCGAGATGATGCCGATGGTGTCGCACACCCGCTCTACGTCCGCCAGGATGTGTGTGGACATAAATACGGTGCATTGTCCGCGCAGGTGCTCGATCAGTTCCAATACTTCTTTGCGCCCGGCCGGGTCCAGACCGCTCACTGCCTCGTCGAGGAACAGCACCTCGGGCCGGTGGACCAGTGCCTGTGCCAGACCTAACCGTTGGCGCATCCCCCGCGAAAAGCCTCCGATACGTCGTTTGCCCACCTCGGTCAATCCCACCAGCTCAAGCAATTCTTTGACACGCGCCGCGCGTTCGTTGGTCGAAAGTCCGAATACGCGCCCAACATGGTCCAAAAATTCGCGCGGGGTCATCCAGGGATAAAACGCGGGTTCTTCCGGTAAATAGCCAATGCGGCGGGCGACTTCATGACCATCGGCGGTAATTTCCGTTCCCGTTACCCAGGCACGGCCTTCGGTAGCATGCGCCAGGCCAGTGAGAATACGGATGGTCGTCGTCTTGCCGGCGCCGTTGGGACCGAGAAAACCAAAGACCGTGCCCGGCTCCACGGTGAGATCCAGGCCATCGAGAGCGCGCACCGGGCCGTATAACTTCTGCAAACCATCGACGCGAATTGCAGCCATTTATTCCTCCCGACCCACTATGAGATAGACAATTGGGCCAATGAGATTGACAAAGATAA
>SOJU01000206.1 GCA_004376465.1 Anaerolineales bacterium
GCGATGCTCCAGTTAGGGATGCGCGATCTCGATAACTCGGCCGTGATTGGTGCCCTGGAGGCAATATCTGGAATTCAGCTCACGAGCCGCTAGGCTGGTCAGGAGAGTCAAGATCTCGAACCAGAGCGTATTAAGAGGTAAATTTAATCGTTCAATCTATTGTGAATACAACCAGCCGCTCTGGACCATGAACGCCGAGGGTGAGGATCATCTCTACGTCGGCAGTCCTTGATGGTCCGGTTATCAACGTGAGCTGGGATGAGGAAGCGATCGCTTCTCTGCCTCCGGCGCGGATCCAGTGATCAAACGTAAGATAAATATCCTTTGCTCGAAGAATAACTAGATGTGTCCGTGGCAGCAGAGAAGTGAGGTTGGATTGACCTGCTCCCGAGGGCAAGATGACCGTGCCGGTATCCGCAAGCCCGGCCAGGCAGGTTGTGAGACCTGCGTGTGCTTGATCCAACCCCGCTAACGTCTCGTATCGAGTGTTGTCATCTTCGGAGCGTGGAATCTCTGCTTCCAAAATCTGTATCCCCGCTTCTCGGAGATGATTGGCGATTGAGTTGTATTCCCGGCTTTGCTCGCCCCAACCGAGAATCTGATCGGCCTCGATCGAGGCGAGGAAATCAGCGACCTTATGCGGCAGTTCCTCGGTAGAACAATGCACGAATTCCCCATCGACCCTCTCGAGTTCCTCTTGGAAACGAACGATGAGATCGCCTTGGAGCGGCTCATCCTCTTGCGTCTGTGTTTCCTGGTACTTCTCGTCGACTTTGGTTGGACCGTTCCCGGTCGATTTTAGCCGGTGGAGGCGCGCATGGAAGGTTTCTGCTGCGAGGGGCGGAAAGTCCCTGGACCTCGTCCAACCTGAAAACGGGGGCGGTAAACGATAGAGCCAGCCGCCGCGGTTCGGTAGGAAGCGCAGAAAAAAAGTGGCGATAGATTGAACCCGGCGATATCTGCCCGGGGAAGCCATCATCCAGGTAAAAAGTTGCATTCCCGCGCGCAACCAGGCGGGCTGGGAGGCAGACCTAATGTATTCTCCTCGGGTGCGAAGGAGCAGCTTGGTGAAGTCGATCCCCCCTGGGCAAACCTCGGTGCAAGCGCCGCAAAGCGTGGATGCTTTGGATAGGTGTCCATATTGCTTAATTCCGAACAAGCCAGGGGAAACTAACGAGCCGATCGGTCCTGGATACGCGCTGCCATAGGAATGACCGCCAATCTCACGGAATACGGGACAAGCGTTTAAGCACGCTCCACAGCGGAGACAGAGCAATGTATCTTGAAACTGCGAACGTTGCATCGCCAGGCGTCCGTTATCGACCAGGATGAGATGCCGTTCCTCGGCGCCATCCGCTTCGTCGCCGGCGCGCGGGCGTTGGATCAAGGATACATAACTCGTCAGATTTTGGCCCGTCGCCGAGCGAGGTAGCACCTGGAGTAGGACGGCCAGGTTCTCCAGTGAGGGGACGAGCCGCTCGACACCCATGAGTGCGATGTGGACGGGAGGTACGGTGGAGACCATTCGCCCATTACCCTCATTGGTAACGATGCAAACTGTCCCGGTTTCGGCGACCCCGAAATTCACCCCGGTAACTCCAACCTCTGCAGTCAGAAAATCCTTACGCATGACCAGGCGCGCGGTTTCTGTCATCTCGGTGACATCGGTGGAATGAGGGACATTTAGCTCGCTCGTGAAGGTTTTGGCAACATCTTCCCGTAGCAGGTGGATTGCGGGAGTGATGATGTGGCCAGGCGCTTCGCCGCGCAATTGGACGATGAATTCGCCCAGGTCTGTCTCCACGACACGCATGCCTGCAGCTTCAAGTTTTTGATTGAGTTCGATCTCCTCGGTTACCATCGACTTGGATTTAACGATCAGGCGGGCATTATGCTCTTTGGCGATCTCCGCCGCGGTCAGAACTGCAGCGTGTGCACTGAGGGGACCATGGACCTGGATGCCGTTTTCTTGTGCGCGATTAATAAATTGCGCCAGATATTCTTCTAAATTGTCGATCGTCTGACGACGGATCTGAGCGGCTTCCCGCAGGGTGTGTTCCGGGTTTGGCAGCGTCGAAAACGCGCGCTCGCGCCCGCTCCCCCGCCGCTCGGCGTTCTGATCCAGCGCTTTCTGGAGAGTGGGGTTTGCCAGCGCTTCATGCGCCTTTTTGAGGAATTGCCGTCTCATCGGAGTCCGGACTCCTTCATGGCGATGATTTGGGCGATATGTGCGCAGCGGATCGACGATCCGCGTCGGCGAAGACCACCTTCGATCTGCATCAAGCAGCTAACATCCGCGCCGACAACGACATCGGCGCCCGAGCTCTCGATGGCATCGAGTTTGCGGTTCATCATCTCGCTTGATATCTCAGCGTGATCGATGGCGAACACGCCGCCGAAGCCGCAGCAATCAGGGGATAGTGAAATCACTTCGGCTCCTTCGACTTGCTTAAGTAGGTCGAGGGGTTGAGACCGCACACCAAGGCCGCGCAGGAGGTGGCACGATGGGTGGTAGGCAATCCGTCCATCAAACGATGCCTGAAATTCCGTGTGACCCAATACGTCGACAAGGAACTCGCTGAGTTCATAGGTGCGAGAGGCGAGCGCCTGAGCACGTTGCTGCCAGGGGGGATCATCACGAAATAATTCAGAAAATTCTTTGCGGATCATTACGGCACATGAGCCGGAAGGGATCACAACGGGATCGTCTGACCGGGTCAGGGTCTCGATTGTGCGCTTAGCTAAGCGTTTTGCATGATCGTGGTATCCGGCATTGTAGGTTGGCTGGCCGCAGCAGGTCTGGTCGGTTGGGAAAACGATCTCCACACCGGTGAGTGACAAAACTTCAAAAACCGCTTCGCCAATTTGCGGAAAAAGGCTGTCAATCATGCATGTAATGAAGAGCTGGATGCGCATGGATACCCTTTTCAATGAGCGGTGGAGGTCCGCAGGGGCCTATAGACCGGTTGTATTTATCATCTGTTGTTATTAATCGCCAACCATGTTGGCGATTAAACGACATGGAAAACTTTTGTCAAGCCGGAAAGGATAGATCAGTATCACAATGGTTTTCGAGTAAGTCAAACTGGATATTCTAGCTGAGGTGTTTTCCGTCTGCGGCGAATGGAAAAAGGGTTATCATTGGCAGATCTTATGCAGGATAAGGTGAAGCAACGACATGATTCAATTAGATGGGATTAAGGCTGTTATCTTTGATTTTGATGGCGTAGTGATCGAGAGCGAGTCGATCGCCTATCAGGTCTGGTGTGAAGTGCTCGGTCCATATGGCAAGAATTTCACGGAAGAAATCTATCACAATGTGATCGGGCGGGGGCCGCTAGAATCGGTCGAGTATCTAATTGAGATCCTGGGCCATCCACTTTCACCACAGGAGTTGTTGGAAACCTACTGGTCGGAACGGACGGAGAGGGTGTGCCGCGATGTCTCTCCGGCGCCGGGCATCATCGATCTGATGCAATTCCTTATGGATCGAGGCTTGGTTTTGGGGGTGGCCTCCAACAGCCCTTCGAGATACGTTATCGAGGTGCTCGAGGCAATGGGCCTAGCGGAATATTTTGGTTGCGTTCGCTGTCGGGAGGATGTTGTCCAAGGGAAACCTGCCGCGGATGTCTACCTCGCCGCAGCCGCGTGCCTTGAAGTGGACCACGAGTGTTGCCTGGCGTTGGAGGATTCACCCATTGGTCTGCAAGCTGCGTTGAACGCGGGCATGCGCTGCATCGTCGTCCCAAATGAGGATCTCAAGGGAGAGGATTTCTCCGGAGCCGAGGGTCGGTTTGGCTCTCTGAGCGGGGTGCTTGCCGCGTTGTCTTGAGTCCACAGATTGCCTTTTCACGAGGCGGTGGTTGTTGCATCCTCACCGAAATTGCTATCAACAAGATCTTTTAGAGCCGTGATCACCTCATGCTCATCCGCACCATCGGCGACGATTTCAATCTCATGTCCCTGAGACACCCCAAGCGTGAGGACGAACAGGATGCTCTTGGCATTGACCGCTGCGGATTCATTTGTGATGTTTGCGATGGTTACCTCAGACTCATACTTACTCGCGGTCTGGACAAATTGCGCCGCGGGTCGGGCATGAAGCCCCACAGAATGGGTAACGGCGATGCGGATATTCTGCATTAATAGTTCTCCTTAGAGTCGTGATCTGATGTGCACTAGGCAACCTAATACAGCGAAGGAATTTTAATGTCCGCCGTAATGCGGCGGGAGCCGGGAGAGCGAGTTATTTTCCAAGAATCTCGAATTCATGGGTGACTTCGGCTTTTCCAGAGACCGTTGCGGCCACAGAGCAATACTTGGTTAAGGAGAGTTCGATGGCCTGCGCGACTGCTTTGTCTGTTAAATCGGGTCCGCTTAATACATATTTGAGATGAATTTGACGGTATGTCCATGGCGGGTTGGGCTCTTGTTCACCGTGAACCGTGATATCTAAACCGTCGAGTTGAAGGCGCTTCTTTTGCAGGATGTTCACAACATCATACGCGCTGCAGGAAGCCAGCGCGAGCAGCAGCAATTGCGAGGGCGACATTCCGGTGTTGTTCGCTTCATCGTGGGAGGAGATTACGATCGAATGCTTTCCGCTATCTGTGCCAATGAATTGTCGGTTCCCTGTCCATTTCACTTGAATAATTTTGTTTTTCATAGCTGAAACGCTCCTCCTTGAATCCCAGTGTGAATACTAACGTGCAATCAGTCCTTTGACGATATTTTGAATACCTTGAACTAGCACAAAAGTCTCTAAGCACACAATCTAAGTATATCGAACAGATTGATAGCAATTCCCCGCAGTTATCGCGATCTAGACCGGACGCAATATCTATCCCCGTGAATTCTCCGTGGGCTTGATCTATACCTATTCTAACTGGCTGACGGTCAAGGATGATGTTCCGCAATCACATTGCGGATGCGTATTTAGAAAGCACGCTAAAGATATGATCTTCGACCCAGGCTTGTGGAGAGGCTGGCAATGTGCCGTTGCGTACTTTCTTGTACTGAAATGGCATATATTGGCTGAGCAGACTTAATGGGATCTCGACCGATGTCAGATTATCAAACAATCTTCTCACCGCGATGACCACTTCCTGGTCAGACCAATAGTAGCGAATACGATCACTCATGCTGAAGCGCCTGGAGAATGCTACTTCAGCTGCGGAACCGGAGTAATAATCCTGCCAATTATTGGGATTATCACTCATGACACGATCGACAACGTCACTTATTTCTGAAGGATTAGTGATCACCAAGGTGCTGGCAATCTGTCGTTCAATCAGTTCGAGGGCATAAATGGCTTCACGGTATGCGAATGTTAGCTCAGGGCCAACCTTAAGAATTGCGAAGTGGTCCTCAACCATCTCCTTCAGCGAGATCAACGTCTGGTAATCTGTGGAATGAGCTTCGAAGACGAATCTATTTTCTCTCTCAACAAATTGGCGCAGGTCTGTAGTTTTGGATCGGTCATAGCTATGGATAGTTTGATCTCCAAACTCGACGCCTGCCTGTACGACGATGGCGACAACACGATCCCAGGCAGATTCCAATCCCCTCTCGATGAACGTGTTGTGGGTGAGCTGGATCGTTTCATCGACATTGGCCACTGAAGTGACAGAAAGTTTTTCCTCGGATGAAGGCAAGCCACCTGGAGAGGGGACTTCGGATCCTATGACATACAAAGGTTTGTTCGTTGACTCTTTGTTCTCGACTGAGGCTTGTTCAGCGGCTAAACACAGCGTGGCAGCGCGCTCGGCAATTCGTCGGCTGGCTAACGGTTTGGTAGGATCGTCATCCCCACAATGCATGCTGGTGTCCAGATGTATCTTCCCATAACCTGCTGCGACATAATCTTTGACCATCTGGCAGGCTTTCTGCAAAGCGATCGTTGCTGGTTGATCTCGCCAGGGATAAGGACCCAGGTGGTCGCCGCCCAGGAGCAAGCGACGCTCATGGAAGTTATGCTTCTGGCAAAGACCCATAATGAATCTTGAAAACTGGGAGGGTGTCATTCCCGTATATCCACCGTATTGATTGACCTGGTTGGAAGTGGATTCGATGAGCAGCGGGTACCCCACTGTTGAAGCATGTTTGATTGTTGTCTCCAAGACAACAGGATGAGCAGAGCAAACCGCGAATATCCCTTGATGGATTCCATGCTTGTGTTCGGCGATGATCTCTAGAAATATGCTTTCTTCTTGGTTTCCCATAGAACTCACTCGATATTGGAAATCGCCGATCCTGATTAGTACTCTACGTACCAATTCTGAAGTGAATGATTTATAACTCTTGGGTAATAAACCTGCCAAGGTCGACCATGTTCAAGGGCGATTTGTTGGAGTTCGATCAGACGCTTGGTTGCGTCAACCCTCAGCCATTCCTTTCGGTCATCTGGCTTCATGGAAATTCCCTCTTGCCAGATCGATCTTCCAGCAATGTATCCAGAAGCACCTGCCATGCATGCAATGCGGACTTGTTTAGTAAACGCGGAAAATTCGACGCCTGCACTTAGAAGGGCCCATGGACATTTAGCGGCTTTGGTAATTGCCTGGCACGCTGCATACCAATGGTCTTCTTTTTGATTTTGTAGGATATCAACCGGGAATTCGAGCTTCAAAACATCTGCCCCGAGATTGCTAAGCTTCGCGGCGGTCCGCGTGATGATCTCTGGCTTTAACTTGGCGAAAGCTTCGGAAGCTTTCTCGATGGAAGGGTTAATACTATAGGAGACAACCTCAAGAAATAGAGCGATATCGTGCAAACGACACTCTTGAACGATTTCTTTTATCAGTAGTTCTTGTCCTTCGGCCACCGGGCCTGCATCCGGATGGTAATAGATTAGGAGTTTAACAGCATCTGCGCCCATTCTTTTAATCTTCTCAACCCCCCAATCTGGAAGGATTGATGATGTTCTGGCTGAGGGTTTACCTGTATATCCTGTCTCTTCTACGGCGACCAGCAGACCTGTCTGTGCAGGCAAGACATCGTTCGCGATCGCTTGTGGCGCGCCATATAGAGGATCGAGCAAGATAGCACTTGCCTGGTTAGCGAGCTGTGATATCACATCAAGCTTCGCGTCGACAATTTTGTCGTATGATACTGGAATAGTAGGGGTTGCACCGAGCATTTTCTCAAATGACTGTCGGTGGTCGAAAGCCAAAATTGTAAAGAGACCGTCTGCTGTTGATGTAGACTCCAGGCCTCGTCTTTTTCCGATCGTGAGTTTTCGCAAATCTTTCATCAAAAAGGTTTCATTTCCTCCCTAATTCAACCAAAGCTTCCAGAAGCTCCTGGCTTTTAGCGGTTTCAAAGCCATTTGTTAACGGAACCTGATCCTTACCGATACAATCCAGAAAATGCTGGATCTCAGCGTGGAATCCCCGTTCTACCAGGTGGGAGCTCCAACTACCACTCTGGCCGTTTCCGGAGAATCTCTCTCCGTCTTCCCGAGTTACCCGAAGCTCCTGAAACATTTTTATTCCAATACTGGTATTTGCACCATGGATGGATACGCTCTCTAACCATCTGCCCGATTCACGACTGGCTAACAGTATGGCATGTCCAGCGGATTCTGTTCTGAGGCAGCTTACCGCGCTGAGAAATTCGCCCTTCGATGTGTGGACTGACGTTTGAACGGGGAGAAGCTCCCCACAGAAATACCGGAGCAGGTCAATTTGATGAATCAAATCCTCCGAGTACGTCTCCTCATATCCACGCGGTTGGACCATCGGCCTATGTTTTTCAATGACGCACATCCGAATATCTGCTCCAGATATCATGAGCTTGGCTTTCTGTACCAGAGGAGTATATCTGCGGTTGAGGCCGACCATGAATATCCGTCTTTGTTCATCGGCTAGCTTTGCCAGTTCGAGGGTGTCTTTGGATGAAGTGGTAGCAGGTTTTTCGACGAAGACATGGATGTCTTTCTTCAAGAGCCACTTACAGATTTCGAAATGCGATTCGGCTGGAGTGAGCACAAACGCAGCAACTAGGTCTTGGTCGCCTAGGGCTTCCATGTTTGTGAAAGTTGGAATTTCCGGCCAGTGTTCCTGGGTTTGCTTTAAAGAGGAAGCTGACCGGCTAAATACACCTCTGATATGAAGATTTGGCCAGCTTGTGAGAAGCGGCAGATACGCTTTATGAGCGATATATCCACTGCCGAAGATTCCGATACGGATGGGGCTCATGGGAGACACACTTCCTGGATCTCCACGGGATCGTTGAATAGGTAATCCGGATTAAGCGCCAGTAGGTCATGAGCATCGTTTCTTCCCCACAACGCAGCACCCGTTAGAACCCTTGAGCGTTTCCCCGCGATGATGTCGTAATGGGTATCTCCTACAAATAGCGTTTGCTCTTTAGCGACCCGCATTATGCCCATAGCTTTCTCGAGTGATTCAGGATGTGGTTTCGGATGCAAGATATCGTCTGCCGACACCCACACCCGGATCATGTCATCCAGAGGGAAATAGGCTCGAACATGCTCTACCTCAAGGGCAGCCTGAGAGGTAACCACGGCAAGTTGGATCTGCGCATCATCAAGCGCTCGAAGGGTTTCGAGCATACCGGGGTATAGGTTAGATCGATCGCGATAGTAATTTTCTAATTCAATCACTTCGAGTAACAAGCTATCGACTTGCTCAGGGTCGATATAAGCGAGGATCTGGCGGGTTGGCATCCCGCGGAAGCTTTGGCTGATCTCGTCCGAAAATGCTTCTCGATTATGCCTTCGTAATAAACTTTCTAGAGCTAGACTCGCGGTTTCTTGGCTGGCGATCAAGGTGCCGTCCAGATCGAAAATCACAGCTTTGATTTTATGCATTGAGGAGTGCCCCGTCATCCATTGTGCTGATCGCCCTGAAGCTTTTGGCAAGCTGACTGCAGTTCAGCGCACAATCGGCGAACTTTGCCCTCGGACACCGTGCCGGTTCTTGTCTCGGGATTTCTCACTCCGGAACCCGTATGCACGTTACAGATTCCTGTTGAGGTCACAACCTCCACAAGGTTGTTTATTCGGATCCCGCCGGCAAGGAACAATTCGATGCGTCCGGTAGTTTGCACGACGTACGTCTTTAGTTGTTGTTGATTCTGAGTGGTTATCCCTTGTGTCCCCTGGCCTCCAGAGGTTCGTACACTTTTGATTCCGAGTTCGATGAGCTGTTCCAGTGTAGAGATAGGGTCAGGAGTTGACTCCCAGGCTAGATGGAAGTGGAGGGCTACCTCTCCGGCAGCGTCTTTAAGCGCTTGCATCGCATCGATGTCAATCTCATTTTCCGGTGTGAGGCAGCCAACCAGGAAGCCATCAACACCCAGAGATTCAGCTCTTTGGATATCGGAAACCATAGCGGCTACATCTGTCTTCGAGTATACGAAGGACCTGGCATGAGGCCGGACCATCGAAAGAATTCTGCAGGACACGCTTGAGCGGATCTCCGCCAACATGCCTGCCGTCGGTGTCAAGCCGTATTCAAGGTAGTCACACTTTACCTCAACCTGGTCAGCTCCTCCATTATGCGCTGCCACTGCGTCTTCAACTGTCTCGACTACGACTTCAAGCATTGCCTGCATCATCACACATAGAAAACGCGATCGCCATACTCATCCCACAGCTTTTGGTTCCACTCTTCGCCACCGTCGACATTCGCCGCAAGATAGACCGGAGGCGTCATACCTCGAGCGAGACATTCCTCGATGGTTGCAGAAACAAGTGCATGGAGCAAGGCATTGCTAGTGACACCGGATGCGGGGGAGAATTTTTGAGGCATTTTATCCGCATCCAGAATTGCATCGCCCTTTACAGCTTTGTTATCGAGTACCACATCTGCGAATTCATACATCTTTTTTCCTGAGGGATGGCGTGCTTCAACGTTGTCTGTATATTCCCGGGAAGTAACGCCAATCACGGTTATCCCCCGATTTTTCGCGGATTGGGCCATTTCGATTGGAACGGCATTGCGACCGGAAACCGATACGAGGATGAGCACATCGCCCTCTTCAATAGGGGTGTTGTCAAGAATTACATCAGCGAAACCGGGCAGGCGTTCCATGGCGGATGTGATTGTGGCTGGTTGAACTTCAAGAGAGCCAATCCCCGGTCCATAGATCGGATTTATCAACATCAACCCTCCAGCCCTGTAGACCAGATCCTGTATTGGCAAGGATGAATGGGTGCAGCCAAAACCGAAAATACGCTTCCCGTTTACAATAGCGTCGGCCAGAATTTTTGCTGCTTCGTGTACTGCGGGACCCTCTTCATCTCTGAGTTTCTGTAAGAGTCCTATGACACCGTCCAAGTATTCTTCAAAAAAACTTTTCATATTATTCGCCTCCTTGGCTTAGTTGTTATTGTAAATTAGCTCTCCGGCTACGAAGACTAAGCGCGGCACAATCTCGGCATCGAAGCACACCACGTCAGCTGTTGCGCCAGGTTTTAATACACCCACTTGTCCATTCCATCCCATCGCTTCTGCAGGGACGGTAGTAGCCATTGGGAGAACCTCCGGGAATGGAAGTGAGGTGAAATCCATGGTGTTCCGTATTGCTGCGTCGAGGGTGAGTGTGCTGCCGGCTAAACTTCCTGAATGGATGCGGGCAATGGAACGCTCAACACTAACCCTTTGTCCTCCAAGATCATATTCCCCATCTTCTAAACCTGTTGCTCGCATGGAATCGGATATCAATATCGTTTTGTTGATGCCCTTTGCTTTGATGATCAATTGAATGATTGCGGGGTGAAGGTGCACTCCATCAGCGATAACCTGAGCATAGATTCGATCATCGGTAAGTACGCTGCCTGCAGTTCCGGGGCGGCGATGATGGATGCCCAACATGCCGTTGAAAGTATGGGTAGCCTGCCGCAGGCCTCGGTCTGCCGCTTCTTGCATGATCTCATAGGTCGCCCCACTGTGACCGACGGCGAACTCAAGGCCATGCTGTTGCCCAGCTTCAATCAAATCCAAGACGCCATCGATTTCAGGGGCGACGGTCATCAACTTCACAAGATCATGCTCTATCCAGGTCGAATATTCTTCTGGGTCAGCTTTGCGGATCAATGCCTCCGGCTGTGCGCCTCGATGAGCCGGATTCAGATAAGGACCCTCGAGATGAATTCCGGAAATACTTGCTCCTCCAGTCTCGGAGATAATTCGTTCGATATTATCGATCGCATTCTGAATATCGCGTTGTGTTGCTGTAATTGTCGTCGGAAGGTAACTCGTTACTCCGTGCCGGGCTAAGAATTTACCAAAACCCTCCATAGCCTCAGGCGTAGCATCCATGGCATCATGTCCGTCGGCACCATGGGTATGGATATCGATCAAGCCGGGAGTAACCCACATCCCAGAGGCATCTATTCGATGAGAATCTGGCTCCTCAAGTGAATGATGATCGGGGAAAATGGCAGAAATCTCATCACCCTTGATGATTAAGGTGTGTCCATCGAGTCGTTCAAGCGGCGTGAGGATCGTTCCACCAATCAGTGAAATACTCATGATTTCTCGTTGATTTGGGAAGGGGAGGGAAAAATTTACCCTCCCCTTAGCTAAAGTGGTGTTAGGGATTAGCCACCGAAGAGCTTAGCAATCGCCCAAATTCCGATGCCGGGAAGGATCGCATCAGGAACGGTGAAGCCAAGATCAGTAGCTCCCATTGCATTGAGGTCGCCGAAGACCATGAACTTGTATGCGAAGCTGATCATGAACCAGCCTACAAAACCCCAGATGAAGCCACCTGCCCAAGCGCCGCGTTTGCCGCCCGTGGCGTTTCCGAAAATTGCACCGGCGCCACTGGCGAAAAAGGCCACGATCATGCTGGGGAGTGGTACAGGCCAGCTGATCAGTGCAAGCGCGACCATGCCGACAACTTGCCCAATTGTTCCAGAGATCAATCCGATGATGAGAGATTTTGGAGCGAATGGATAGATCACCGGACAATCCAGGGCAGGTATTGCGCCAGGGATGAGTTTATCAGCTACACCCTTGAAGGCTGGCACGATCTCCGCAATCAGCATTCTTACGCCCTGAAGCAATACAAGAACGCCTGCGGTGAAGCCAAGAGCCGTCATTAGAGTGAAGATGAACCAGTTCTTGCCGCCACTGATAGACTCTTCCACACCGCTGATTCCGATCTGGACCATCGCCAGGATGACGGCAACGAACGCTGTGAGGATCATGATGAGCGAGATAGATACTGCCATGTCTCGGAAGAAACTCATGGAGTCTGCCATCTCTGTGTCTTCAGCCGAATCCTCGGGATTGCCAATCAGCTTTCCGACCCAGGCGCACACCATATTCAGTAATGTCTGTCCATGACCGAAACCAAAATCGTCACTGCCAGTGATTTTGCGCATCACTGGTTGAGCCAACGCGGGCGCCAGTGTCATATAGAGGCCATCAACGATCGATGCCAGAACCACTGTCCAGAGCAGGGATAGGCCAAAGGAGTGGAAAAGAATGGCAAATGCGCCTGCATGGATCCAGATCATATGGCCTGTTAGATAGACGAACTTAAACTTCGTGAATCTGGCCAGTAAAAGGTGGATGATATATCCAAACAACATGGTATATGCAATGGCTGCGCCTATGTTCCCGACATTGGCATCTTGCACTGCTCCCACAACGGCTTCATCAAAGGTAATAAAGGTAGTAAAACCTCCCGCGGGTATGCCCGCCTCGAACATGGCTTGTATGGGGATAATGGCGCCGATCAGCGCACCAATACCCACGCTCATGATTAGCAACCCCAGTATCGTTTTGATAGTCCCTGTGACGACATCCACAGCAGGTTTACGTTGCATGAGTAAACCTATGAGAGCTATAAGTCCCAGGATTATCGCTGGCATAGTGATCAGCTCAAGAAGTATTGTAAAAATACCCATCTCTTTTTCCTCCTATCTAATCGTACTAGAATCGTTGTAGCATTAAACAGAAATCGTCTTTAATTATTTTTTCCGGTCTCCTCCTTATGAACCTGGTCTATCCCTCCTGCGAATTTACGGCCGCAAGTATCTTCTCTTTTATCTCTACTTTATCTACCAGGTTCTTTATCAAGACAATTGTGGCAGAGCTATCCTTGAGGTGTGATTCCATATCCATAGGTGCAACGACAATGTCCGCACGTTGACCTTTGAACGATCCCAAATCCCAGGGGATGATCTGATAATTTGTCATCCCTTCTTCTTTGAGGACATCATCAATCGTTAATTTCAACAACATGCTGGTTCCGAAGCCCATCCCGCAAAGAGTCGCAATGATCATTTTCACATCTCTCTTTCAATTATTAATTCTTTCGAAATCCCGGATGACATCGAGTAACTGGTCGTTGCTATTAGCCGTTCGTACCTTTCTCATTAATCCGTCATTGCTGAGGAAAACCGATATCTCTTTCAAGGCAGTAATATGGCGCTCTTTGTCAGAAGCCGAGAAAGCAAGCAAGATATCGACAGGGTCATTCTCCGCGTTACCAAATGTGACTGGATTCACAAGTGTCACAAGCGAAAAGCCGGTTTGGATCACGCCATCCTCGGGACGCGCGTGGGGCATGGCAATCCCTGGAGCGATCACACTGTAAGGGCCTAATTTTCGTAATGTCTTCTTCATAGCATCGATATACCGCGGTTCGACTAGGTTAGCCTGCACCAGAACCATCCCTGCTACCTCAACGGCCTGTTCCCACGAAGTAGCAGTTACTTTCGCTTTGACAGTCTGTGCGTTGAGCGCATCCGTAAGGCGCACTTGAAGTTTCGCGCCCATGTTAAGCCTCGAGAACCACAACCGAAGTTAGATTGTGGGGATTGTCTGGGTCGTGTCCGTTTGCTAGTGCGCGCTCAAAGGCAAGTAGTTGCAATATTGGTAAGTAAAGCACCTCGCCCAGCATGGCAAAATCATCAAAATCTATAGGAATGAAGTGATCCAATTCTTTAAAGTTTTTCTCAAATTCAACAGGACCGATTGCCATCACTTGACTACCGAGACCCTTCATGTCTTGAAGTACGTTAAACTCAAGAGGGTTCAGCTCGGGGCTCATAAGCCCGATAACTAGACTGTTCTCATTTACCATTGACATCGGACCGTGCCGAAACTCTAAGAAGTGATAGGCCTCTGCATAAGAAAGTGACATCTCCTTCATCTTCAACATCGCTTCGCACGCCAGCCCATATCTAGAGCCCGATCCCAAGAAGAAGAAACGTGAGATCTTATCGTCCTTTCCATAGGTGGAAGCTGTATCCCTGTCTCGTTGAACTATGAAAGATAATTGTTCAGAAAGCCGCTGGGGCAAGGTTTCGGGATACGAGTTGCTCGTGATATGCGACACACCCAGCATCATGCTCGTGAAGGAACGCGTCTGGGCGATACTTTTTTCTTGTGCGTGAGGAAGCGCGACTACTGCATTGGATAACCCCGCTAATTCGGAATCGGGGTAACACGTCACTACGATCGAGGCATCGCATCCTCGTTGGTTGCACATCTTTAGCGCTTTGATTGTCTCGGTTGTACTTCCCGATCGTGAAATTGCTACAATCAGGTTCTTCCGTGAGGGTACTAGCCATGCTTCTGGACAGAGAAACAATTCCGAAGAAGGCACAGCGAGACAAACCCAGCCTGTTCTCAGCTGTGTAGCTCGAGCTGCCCATAGGGATAGGTAATAAGTAGACCCACAGCCAGTGAAGATGATCTGATTAAAATCCTGCCCTCTCGGAAATGATCCAAAATCAACCTTGCTGATCCTTTCCAGGCTTTGCTCCCATACAACTGTCTGGGAATTTATTTCATTGTAGGTATTAGCCCCCGCATTTTTCATCCTGCAATGCTCCTAAAGAAGTGTTGGTCAGACGAGGGTCACTTCAACGCCCAACTCACGGATTTGGTCAACAAGATGAGGGTCAGCTTGTTCTGATGTAACAATTGAGCTTGCGCTAGTAATGGGAGCAACGATGCTTGTGGCAACCTGCCCCATCTTTGTATGGTCTGCGACGACGATGATTTGATCTGAAATCTCAAGGATCCTGCGATCCGTCATTAGTTCCTGGGGGTGCTCACATGAGAACCCGTAGATAGGATGGATACCGCGCATACCGATGATGACTTTGTTAACCCGGATGCTTTCTAGTACTGTTTCAGCAAAGGCTCCAATTAATGAGAGTTCGCTTCTCCTTAAGAATCCCCCCACAGTAATAACACTCATGTTTGAGTTGTTCGCGAGTTCATGCAAGACGGGCACTGAGTTTGTCACCGCGGTGAGGTCATCCCGAATAATCAATTCTCTTGCCACATACAATGTGGTGGTTCCAGAACTTAAAAAGATTGTTTCATCCGGTCCAATGGTCTTTGCCACGTGCTCGGCGATCTTCTTTTTCTCATCAGCCATAGAATTCATGCGCTCGATGATTGGGGGTTCTTTGTGTTTCGCCGACTTCTTTGAGCGTAGGGCGCCTCCATAGATTCGTTCAATCCCCGACCGCTCTTCAAGCAGTTTTAGGTCACGACGAATTGTCATATCAGAAACTTGGAATTTTTCCTTAAGTTCCTGGACGGTGACATTCCCGTTGTTTTCGAGGATCTCCATGATTGCTTCGATGCGCTGCTCTTTATACATACCACTCTCTTAGGTCTTAAGTACTAGCTTGCTTCAATTATTGCCCGCAAGTGTTTATTAGTCAACAAAACGAACAGCATCGAACATTTATTTCGACTATTAGATAATCAACTGGCAATGTTCTGGCACAACGATGGAGCAGTAGGCCATTCCCTCTCTCCCTCTGTTCACCCCCTCAGGATGGCCAATTATCACCTATTCCCCCGTACTATTAGATTAAACACCTGGTTTCGTCCTTCGGTGCGAAAAAACAAGGTTGTGACATATGTGAAAACCACCATAACGGTATGAGTTAACATAAATGAACAGGGAAGTGGTGGGAAATTGCTGGATATCGTCAAGGGTATACAGGACCTTGTTCATAGTTAGGAGTACCTAGATATGTACGACACATGTCTATCCTGCGTAATGATTATTTAACGTGGATATACGTTCGTGTTAAATATTGTGGACCCAGGACGATATCCAGTGGCGGACGGAAACGCCCTAGGTGAGTGGGGTGTGGGGAGGAGGAAGGAATTCCCAATAGGAATAAAGTGCGGCGGGGTTTCTTATTTTGGTTGCGCTGTCCGGACACGATCGCGCACATCTTCAGCTGAGTCGAAATCCAAGACCTCTTCAGCGAGTTTGACCGCATCGGCCTTCGACCAGCGCCTCAGGATTGTCTTCGCGCGTGGGATCGAGGCTGGCGCCATGCTGAACTCATCCAACCCTAATCCTAATAAGACGGGAATCGCCTCGGGATCCCCGGCGAGTTCACCGCATAGACCGACCCAGATTCCCTCGCCTTGTGCCGCCTGAAGAACAGAGCGAATCTGTTGTAGAACCGCGGGGTGACAAGCATCTCCGAGGTGAGCTACTTTTTCGTTCGTCCGTTCGGCGGCCATCGTGTATTGAGTGAGATCGTTCGTTCCAATTGAGAAAAAATCCACTTCTTTTGCAAATTGATCTGCCAATACAACTACGGAAGGGATTTCCACCATGATCCCAAGTTGGATTGACTCAGCAACGGCTGCGCCGCCAGCGCATACTTCATCGCGGGATTCGTCGAGCAGGGCTTTTGCACGCCTGACCTCTTCCAATGTGGCGATCATGGGGAACATAATCCTCAGGTCATGACCCGGACTGGAACGCAGCAGCGCCCGCAATTGGGTTTTAAAGAGGTCTGGTTGATCCAGACACATCCGAATCGCCCGCCAGCCGAGGAATGGATTAGCCTCCTGGCCAAGATCCAGATAGGGAAGTTCCTTGTCGCCGCCGACATCAAGCGTGCGAACAATTACCGGTCGTTCTCCCATGAGGTCGAGAATCTGATCATAGGCAGTAAGCTGTTCAGCTTCGTCCGGGGCAGTCGCCCGATCCAGATAAAGGAACTCGGTCCTAAGAAGACCGATGCCCTCCGCGCCGCGCTCGAGAGCCATCTGGGCGTCTTGTAAATTACCGACGTTTGCGACGACTTCGATTTCAAAACCGTCAAGAGTTACTGCGCTATTGAAGGCATTTTCCAGCTCCTCACTCGAGCGGGTTTCATGCTCTCGCTTGCGTTCAGCGAACTCTAATTGGAGAGCTTCATCAGGGTCTACAACGATTTCACCTTTTTGCCCGTCGAGCAGGATCAAGCTGCTCGAGGGGACATTAAGCACATCAGAGCCTGCTCCGACAACCGCTGGAAGGGCAAGCGCCTTGGCGAGGATCGCCGTATGCGAAGTCGGTCCACCTTCCACAGTGCAAAAACCGAGGACGAGGTTTTTATCCAGACGGACAGTATCGGAAGGCGTAAGATCGCGGGCGATAATGATGGATGGCTGGTCTAAGCTGGAGAGATCCACATCGTCGATGCCAAGCAGGATGCAAACCACCCGACGACCGACGTCGCGAATATCTGCTGCACGAGCGCGGAAATACTCGTCCTCCATGCTCTCAAGGGTCTGTGCGTGAGTTTCTAAGGCTTCATTAACTGCAGCCTCGGCATTAATGGCATTATTTCCAATCGCTTGCCGTATCGCATCGATCAATGTCGGGTCTTGGAGGAACATCGCGTGCGCATCAAAGATTGATGCTTCTTCCGATGACGTCTCAGATACCGCTTTTTCCCGAATAGCTTTTATCTGCTCTAGGGCGCTTTGTGTCGCCTCCTCAAAGCGCTTTAGTTCAGCGGACGTGTCTGAGATGGTCTTTTTTTCGATCGTGAGTTCAGTATCTTGGAAGATGTACGCTGGGCCATTGGCAACCCCGGGAGAGGCTGGAATTCCTTTTAATTTTCGCATCCGCTTCGGCTCCAGTTGGATTATTGAAAGAGGCGCTCACCGTTCGATAGCCTTGTGTAGCGCTTATTTAAATAAATTATAGCATCATGCTTCCGGGCTTCAGCCGATGCCATTTTCCAGATAGGTGATTCTTAATGTGTTGGTTCGAGTTTGAAGAGTCCGTTGACGCTCCACTCCTCCGTCATCGTTCTGGTGAAGAAATGCCCAAACCGATTGACAGTATCTAGGTGAGTTTTTGTAGAGAATCAATGCTGGGTGTAGCCGACGGCTACAATTGATTTCTTTACAAATACAAAAAAACCGCCAGGAAACCCTGGCGGTTCTAAGTCGGGGCGGGCGGATTCGAACCGCCGACCCCTTGCACCCCATGCAAGTGCGCTACCGGGCTGCGCTACGCCCCGAACATGTCCGATTATAGCGCGCCGCGGGGGTTCCTTCAAGGTACG
>SOJU01000205.1 GCA_004376465.1 Anaerolineales bacterium
TAGACTCTATCAAGAATCTGTATACGAACAGGAATAAGACATCTATCCGGTAGGTTAGTGGTTCGAGTCCACTCCGAGGAGCCTTTTAATGAGTTGCGAGGGCGATTCTCAATATTTTGACGCAATCTCTTTATTTAAAATAATGGCTGTTGCATGTTGAAGTTTCTTTCAATTTCCAGCGCGCATACAAAATCCAGTAATCTGTCTTCGAATCTATACCCCATATCTATATTTCTGATTTTCCGCCTTCTTTTTACATTTCTTGGACTCTCTCTTTACATGCTTGGAAAAGTTCCATTAACTGCCGATCCTATTACTCGACCCTATTTTGGTATTGACCCAGTCGTTAATGGCATACCAGGAGCCATTCTAGGAGTTTGGCAACGATTTGATGCGATCAATTTCCAGCGGATTGCTACATTTGGGTATACGGATGATGCCCTCGTTGCATTTCTACCCTTATATCCTCTCATAACACGTGTAGGGAGCTACATAGTTAGAGAAAATATGCTGCTGAGCGCCATCCTAGTATCAAATATCGCTTGTGTTCTCTTTCTAATTACGTTGTATAAATGGCTTGGTGAAGAAGGCTTCAGCGAAGATGTTACACGCCGCACGTTGCTCTATCTCTTAGTATTTCCCACTGCCTTCTTCTTGTTTGTTCCATATTCCGAATCTCTCTTTTTGCTTTTAGCCATAATATCAATTAGAGAGGCAAGGCGGCAAAACTGGGCAAGATCAAGTCTTGCGGCATTCGGAGCGTCGTTGACTCGTTTGACTGGGATCTGCCTAGTTCTAGTGATCGCAGTTGAAATCCTCCGCGAGAATAAGTGGTCCATTTCAAAGACAGGGTGGAGAATCGTTTACGCCTTATCACCTCTTTTTGCGCAAGTAGTTCTCCAAATATGGCAACGATTGAGCGATTTTCCATCAACGGTAGGGTTGCAAGGGATTTATTGGAGTCGGTATCTAGCTTTTCCCTGGCAAGGAATAATATTGACGATCGAGCGCATTGTAAGTGGTGATGCGTTATCAATCGAGTACGTTGATTTAGGAATAATATTCGTCATGCTAGGATTGGGTTTAGTTCTTATCAAGCACTTGCCCCTGACGTATTGGGTTTATTTCTGGAGCTTTTTATTGGTTAATCTCTCCCAGGTCAGAATTGGTCAGCCCCTTTCTGGCCAGGCCCGCTTTTCTCTTACGTTGGTCCCAGCGTTTGTTCTTATGGCATTACTTGTTAGAAATAATTGGCAGAATCGCGCCATTGTCTATCCTTCAATGGTTTTATTAATGGTACTTGCTGGTCAGTATGTTATGTGGGGTTGGGTGGGCTAATTTTGTGGCGCGAATTGCGTAATAATCGGTTCCTGAAGCTGACGCTGCCAGCGGCGCAAAACGCTAAGGTTTGCATTCTTGATGGGATCGGTAAAAATGCTGGCGGAGTATCCAGCGGCGCAACTTAGCTCGCATCCGTTAGACTCTATTAAAAATCTGCATACGTACTGGAATAACCCCTCTGTCCGGTAGGATAACAACGCGCTTCCTAGAAGCATATCTAGTATCAGCCTCTTGGATCCAATAATTGCTCTTCCATTACAAGGTGGACACCATTCTCGAAATTCGTAAGCATCCCAACGCTTGACAGATTACGACTTTACCTTAAAATTGCGGGGGTTAGATCATGCCAAGATTCAAATATTTCGATCGACGAGAAGCCTGCCCGGGGGCAACCCCCGCTCGGCAGGCATTTTTATACCCCGAAACCCGGAGCCGAAAGGCTCCTTTTTTTTAGGTGGTGCAAGTGAACGGGACGATCAATTTTCCGGGGCTCATAGACCCCCATGTCCACCTGCGTGACCCGGGTGCGACTCACAAGGAGGACTTCGGCAGCGGCACTCGCGCAGCTCTGGCTGGCGGCTTCACTACTGTATTGGCAATGCCGAATACACAACCGCCATTGACGGATACGCCCAGCCTTGAGTTGGCAAAGTCGGCTGCTTGTAAGAAGGCGTACTGTGACTACGGTATCTATCTTGGCGCAGGTCCAGATAACCGAGAAACAGCGAGCCGTCTCGCGGCTCGGGTTTGCGGCTTGAAGCTCTATTTGGATCAGACATACGGCCCGCTGCGGATCGAAAGCCTGGGGCTTCTGCATGAGCATGTGTCCAATTGGCCAGCCGATCGCCCGCTTGCGGCGCACGCTGCGGGGAGAAGCCTGGCAGCGATTCTATTCTTCGCTGCGCTGCTTGAGCGGTCCGTGCACATCTGCCACGTCAGCCGTAGATCGGAGATCCTCCTGATCCGAGCGGCGAAGGAGAAGGGGTTAAGAGTGACTTGTGAGGTGGCGCCGCATCACCTTTTCCTTACGGAGGCGGATGCGCCGCAGATCGGCCCCGGACGGAGTAAGGTGCGCCCACGCCTCGCCAACGCAAGTGATCAGGACGCGCTCTGGACGAATCTCGATGTGATCGATTGTTTTGCTACCGACCACGCGCCACATACATTAGAGGAGAAGGACGGCCCGCAGCCGCCACCGGGCTTCCCTGGATTGGAGACGGCGCTTGCGCTTTTCCTAACCGCGGTTAGCGATGGTCGTCTGACGCATGAGAAGCTAATCGCCCGCATGCACACGAACCCGAAGAGGATCTTCTCGTTGCCCGACCAGGATGAGACCAGTATCGAAGTAGATCTCAACGATGAATGGGAAGTATGTGGGGCGGAGTTACAAAGCCAATGCGGGTGGAGCCCGTTTGAGGGTATGCGCTTGAAAGGAAGGGTGCGCAGGGTCGTTTTGCGTGGTCAATGCGTATATGCCGACGGTCAAGTGCTTGCTGCACCAGGATCCGGACAAGATATCAGAGAGCGTTGATTATCCGTTTTAACAACATTCAAGGAGGTGCTGTGTGTCAACTTTTATTCCCCCTAATGAGCGACGGGTTCAAAGTCCTCATCTCCCTTTTGGAGATCAAAGAGGTGCCCCGTTTTATGGGAATGACATACTCTCAGTATTGCAGTTTAACCGCGATGATTTGGATTACATCTTCGAAGTCGCCAAAGAGATGCGCGCGATGGTCGAGCGTGTGGGGACATTCGATCTGCTTAAAGGGAAGATCCTCGCGAATCTCTTCTACGAGCCCTCAACTCGCACATCATCCTCGTTTTTTTCGGCGATGGAGCGATTGGGCGGGAGTGTGATCCCGATTAACGAGGTTCATTACTCGTCGGTAGCGAAAGGCGAATCATTGCCGGATACCATCCGGTCACTGGAGTGTTACGCGGATGTGATTGTGATCCGTCACCCGGAAGTGGGGTCGGCGAAGCTGGCAGCGGAGTACGCGCGGAAGCCGGTGATCAACGCTGGCGACGGACCCGGGGAACACCCCACCCAGGCTTTGCTCGACTTATTCACTATTATGGAAGAGCTGGAGCGGGTTGATGGTCTGACCGTAACGATGCTTGGCGATCTGAAACACGGACGTACCGTTCACTCGCTGGCGCGGCTGCTGTCGCTCTTCGTCGTGCGTCTTAATTACGTTTCGCCGGAGATCCTGCGTCTGCCCAGTGAACTGATGGATGAACTCTCCGGGCAGGGGGTCTCGCAGAAAGAATTCAGGGAACTTGATGAGGTTCTGCCCGAGACCGACGTGCTCTATGTAACTCGAATTCAGAAGGAGCGCTTCGACGACCCGAAGGAGTATGAGAAAACAAAAGATGCGTATGTGATCACGCCGCAGACGATGCAGAGAGCCAAGGATGAGATGATCGTCATGCACCCACTGCCTCGAGTGGGTGAGATCAGTATGGAGCTCGATCAAGATCCACGTGCGGCCTATTTCCGCCAGATGGAATATGGGCTCTACTTGCGCATGGCGCTCTTGGCGATGGTCCTCGGGAAGGCGTAAAGGGATATCATGGATTTCTTCGATCGTCTAACCCAACGGATCCAGACCGTGGACTCAGTTCTGTGCGTCGGTCTCGATCCGCATATCGAGCTTCTATCGGAACCCACGGCTGAAGCGGCAAAGGAATTCTGCATGCGCATCATCGATGCGACGGCTCCGCTGGCAAGCGCATACAAACCCAATGCAGCTTTCTTCGAAGTCTTTGGCGCACAGGGTTGGCAGGCGCTGAAGGATGTCATCGACGCGGTGCCGGACGGGATTCCCGTTATCCTCGACGCGAAGCGAGGGGATATTGCCTCCACCGCGCGCGCCTACGCGCGAGCTGTTTTTGAAAAGCTTGGGGCGGATGCAGTCACGCTTCACCCCTATCTCGGTCGGGATGCGATTGAGCCCTTCCTGCTGGATCCCGAAAGGGGTGTGTTTCTCCTCTGCAAGACGTCGAACCCCGGGTCAGACGACCTGCAGTCGCTGACGCTCTGCAGCGGGGATTCGCTATACGCTCACCTCGCAAAGATGGCGGCTACATGGAGCATGCACACCAACCTGGGGCTCGTCGTGGGAGCAACAGATCCAGATGCGCTGGCAGCTGTACGGCGCGCTGCTCCCGATTTGTGGCTGCTGGCTCCTGGAGTTGGTGCGCAGGGTGCGGACCTTGAACGAGCGTTGTCCGCTGGCCTACGAGCCGATGGCCTGGGTGTATTGGTTCCTGTTTCGCGCGGCATTGCCATGGCGGATGACCCCGGTGGTGAAGCTCGTATGCTTCGCGACCGGATCAATCAAGCCTGCCAACAATGGCGGCAAATCGGCGTTCCAGAAGATCTCCTATCAAAGGGTCGTTGGGATCTAGCGGACGATCTCCTCATATCGGGGTGTGTGCAGTTCGGTGATTTCAAATTGAAATCCGGCCTTCGATCCCCTATTTATTTTGACCTGCGGCGTTTGATCTCACACCCAGGCTTATTGCACAGAGTGGCGCAGCCTTACTGTTTTCTATTGAACGAATTAGCGTTCGATCGAATGGCGGCGCTGCCTTATGCGGCGCTGCCGATCGTTACTGCGATTGGGTTGATCAACAACCGCCCGATGATATATCCACGCAAAGAAGTTAAATCACACGGGACCCATGCGGTTATTGAGGGGGAGTACTCCCCAGGTGAAACAGCCGTGGTGATTGACGATTTAGCGACGACGGGCGCGAGCAAGTTCGAGGCGATCGAACG
>SOJU01000019.1 GCA_004376465.1 Anaerolineales bacterium
TTGTGAGAGAAAAAGATTCAAGGCTGCTGCGATGTTTTTGGGCAGCGCCTCTCTGATCTTTCCTCTCCTTTATTTTGGGGTCGCGAAGTTGGATCTGTCGATCTCTAATCCTGCGTAGGCGCTCCTGCTCATTTTGATCGCTCATGTTTGCCTCCGCGTTTCAGCCTTGTAGCCAAACACCAATAACAAGGGCTCTATTCCTTTGATTCCCCTCAAGATTGTATTCAGAAGCACCCTCAGAGCAAACGCTCCTGGGAGCATTTATCGCTAAAGTGCAGCGCTGGGAAAAACGGCTCTGGCTCAGTTCGATACGCTCAATGTGGAATTATTAGGCTGAACTCAACAGCAAAGCCGGCCTGAAATTGTTCCCATGCGTCACAATTCTGCGGCTGTACTTGTCAGGGAGCAGTTCCATGACTGGCACGTTCACGGGCTGTCCCGATCGAAGGACGATAACGCACGCTTCAGGGGAGTAATCGGAAATAAGTTCCCGGCACATCCCACAGGGTGAGACGATCTCCCCCAACTCATTCACGGCGACGATGGTCTCAATAGAAGTGTCACCCGCAGTTGCCGCAGCTCCAATTGCGATCGCCTCGGCGCATACCGTGATGCGCCCTACGTATGCCTCCACATGCACGCCAGAATATATCTCTCCCGCGGTGGTGCGCAGCGCCGATGCAATGTGGTGGCATCCATCCTTGAATCTCGCTGCAATCAAATCTCTAGCGATATTGACGAGTTCTTCGTCCACAATAGTAATCATCGGCACAACCTTCGTATTTGATTACAACCTTCAACCAGGCGACCGTCAAGCCGGGATCTTCCCTGAGACACAACCAATCTCTCTCGCAGTTTCGACCCGCGGCTTCCTCGTATGCACGATGGTCAGGCATGATTTGGGTTAACAAGCGGAGGCGACTTTTCCGCCGCCTCCGCCACCACGTATTGAAAGAAACGTTGACCGATATCTGCGAGAGGCGCCTACTGAGTCTCCGCCAACGTCTCAGCTGCTGTTGCATTCAGTTCAGCGAGCAGACCGGGAATATCTGCTACCTCACCCTGCAGAATTGCTGCGAACGTGTCGCCAATATCTCGGCGAACAGATCCATAGGAGGACCAGCCGGGTTCGGCCACACCGAGGGGTATCAACGCGATTCCTTCAGCCCACAGCGGGTTTTCAGCTATGTAGTCGTCGAGCAAATCAACCGTGCTCGCTCGCGTCGGGTGATAGGCGCTCGCCGTAACCCACTTGGCCGCCGTTTCCGGGCTGGTGAACCAGCGCAGGAACAGCCAGGAGGCCAGCTCCTGCTCGGGGTTGGACAGCACGATGGCCGAGTTCTGAGTATAAGCATCTACCGCTCCATCTCCAACGCCCGGGAAGGCGACGAAACCCCATGTATCAGCTGTCGCGCCTTCGTCCTCGAAGGCACTCACCTGATAGGTGTAACCCGCCGTCGAGCTCGCTGTGAAGAGCGCTTTGCGAGTTGCAAACTCGGGGTTGGGATAGCTTTCAGTTGCGAAAGCGCAGCCCTCGTCCCAGAGTTCTTTCCAGAACTCCGCGACTTCCTGCACTGCGGGTTGGGTGAAGTCATAACCCGTGCCAGCCTCATCGTAAAAATCTCCACCGAACGCGAATGTCCAGGTGGCTACGTTGGAAGCGCCAGTGTTGAGCACAAATCCGCCTGTCCCGTCAGTATCGGGGTTGCCATCAGCAGCGTTTGCGGCCGTGGCTGTGCAGGCCTGCTCTTTAAACTCTGCCTTCGTCGTCGGTGGGTTGGGGAATCCAAGTTCCTGCGCCCAGGTGCTGTTGTAGAAGAGCACATTGAGGGATTGGCCATGCGGGAAACCAACACGGGCTCCAGCGGCGTTGATGCCGTTGTCCCAAGAACCTTCGTAGAAGTCGGCGACCTCGGCATCGCTCAACCCCCAATACTCGTCATAGACGAAGTCATTCATATCCGTCATGACACCGACTTGATACCAGGTGTCCAGAGCATTGGTGTACGCGACTGTCACATTGGGCAGATCGCCGGACTGAACCGCGGCGTTCATCGCATCTTCCATATCACTGTGACGCCCCTGATCAAGCGCTTCCACGGTGATCCCCCACTCATTCGTGGCGTTGAACTCATCCACCAGCGCTGTAAGGCCCTCACCAGTCATTCCTGAACCCCATACGTGCCAGAAGGTAATCGTCTGACCACTTGGGTCAACCGCCGGTTCCATGGGTTCTGCCGGTGCCTCGGTTGGTGCTGCAGGTTCTTCCGTTGGCGCCGGAGGTTCAACCGGCAGTGTTGGATTTGGCACAGGTTGTGTGCTCACACAGCCCGTCAGGATAATAGGAAGTGCGAGCGCTAGTACTAAAAACCAGGCGAAATACTTTTTCGACATTCTAATCCTCCTCAATAAAATCAGCCTCACCGATTGTATCTACTCCTGTTAATGATCTTATCTGTCGATAGTCACCTCCCTTTTAATCACCCTTTTAAGCCGCTGCGGGCGATCGATTCGGTGAATTGTCTTTGCGTGAAGAAGTACAGGATCAGGATCGGGATGATCGTGATCACCGCACCAGCCATCATCATGTTTATCTGCTGTCCTGCTTCAGTGATGAAATTGAGTAATCCCACGGCGATGGGACGCCAATCCGGGGAATTCGTAACCAACATCGGCCAGGCCAGAGCATTCCACGAACCCATGAAAGAAAGCACGACAATGACCATCAGCGGCGCCTTCGCCAGCGGCAGGACTACCGTAGTTAGGAAGCGGAGATGTCCAGCCCCGTCGATCTGGGCTGCATCGAAGAGCTCATCCGGAACCTGAGCGAAAAATTGCCGCAAGAGAAAGATCGAAAAAACGCTACCCATGAAGGGAACGGTTAACGCCGGCCAATTATTGATCCAGGGAATCGGACCGATCCTCCCCAGCCAGGTCACCAGGAGGAAGTTGGGAATGATCAACACCATTGCCGGGATCATCATCGTTGAGAGCATGATTCCGAATATCAAATCCCGCCCAGGGAAATTAATACGTGCGAAAGCATACGCGGCCAACACGCTGAAAGTGATCTGACCCGTGAGCGTGATCAGCGTGATCTGGACGCTGTTCCAGAAGTACTCCGCGAACTGGGCCTCCCGCCATGCATTAACGTAGTTCTCCAGGTGGATCTCAGAGGGGAAAAAGCGGACTCCTGTCGCCTCTGGCAGTGTCATCACGGAAGTCGAGAGCATCCAAATAAAAGGGATTACCGCTAAAAAGGCTCCGAAAATGAGGATTAGATACGTCAGGGAATGTCTCATCGCGCGGCGCACAGCAGCAAAATTGTGACCCTTCGTCTCTCGCTCCCTATGATCTTGAGCAGGATTATCCATAGAACACTCGCGATCCCTGGATCTTATTGTTGATGAAGGTCAGGCTCAATATTATGGCGAAAAGCACAAACGCCAGCGCCGACGCGTAACCATAGCGAACCTTGTCGAAGAACTCAAGGAAGATGGAAACACTGAAAGTGTTAACAGTGCCCAAAGCCATTTCATGGCGCATCACCCAAATATGGGCGAATGCTTTAAACGTCCCGATGATGGCGATGAGAGAAAGAAAGTACGTCGTGGGTGAAAGAAGCGGGAAGATGATGTGCCGGAATACTTCCCAACGGCTGGCGCCATCGATCTCGGCGGCTTCGATCAATTCCGTCGAGATATTGCCCAACCCCGCGAGATAGATTACCGTGTCATAGCCTACGTACACCCAGATCGAGTAAATAATAATCACAACCAACGCTAGGCTCGGTCCTGCCGCCCATTCGGGAAGTGCAAAGCCCAGCCCCTCCGCGATCAAGGTAAAGATCCCCTCTGGCTCCTGGATCCATCTCAAGGGACCAAAACCGAAAGCTTTCAACAACTGGTTCACCGGCGCTTGAGGGCGGGTCGAGAACATCTGCCGGAACACCACCGCACTGGCGACATATGGCGTGACGTAAGGCAGGAAGAACATCATCCGGAAAACCTCTGACCCCGCCAATTTCTGAAAGAGCAGCACGGCAAGGAAAAGCGAGATTCCAAGTTGAAATGGGACCGTCCCCAGAGAGTAGAAGGCGGTCACTTTCAGCCCGGACCATAAATCTTTGTCCCCGGCAGCAATCACGGGCGGCAGCACTGCGATCAGAATCCAGCCGGCGACGAGCATCGTTATCGCCGCAAGAAGTCTGAATATAAAACCTCTATTTGTCGGTTGACCCTCCGCGCTCCGCCAGACGAGCCAAGCTGCCACAATCAACAGCACACCGGAGCCGATGGTGATCACCTGCGGCCAGATCGCGATCTCTGTCCCCGCCTCTAAAGAAATCTGGTACGCACGGACTGCTTCGCTATACGTGAACCATAGGAGAAAAACACCGAGGATGGTAGCAAGCCAAACGATCGCAAACTGAGCCTGGTATTGTAAATTTCGGGGATTTCTCCAAAGTCGTGAAGCGATAAATCCAACGATGACTGCCAATGCAGAGAGAAAAAGGAACAAATAGAAGGCTGATAAGACATGTTCAACTTTAAAGGCTTCGCCAAGCAAACCGTAGAACAACTCCTGGGTCTTCTCAACGCCAATAATTTTTAGGGCGATATCCAAAACCTCCGGCAACTGTAAAACGCTCCAACGGACAAAGGCGATCAAACCTGCCGTATGGAAGAAACCAGGGATTGCAAGCAACCATGGTTTTTCTCTTTGCTCGGTTGCGCTCTGGATAACCCTGCGTAAGAATAGAACTGCCCCAAGTATCGCACCTACGCCCATTGCGAACAGCAGGACGTAGGCCAGGCTATCCACCGCTTTGACGTAATTTGTGATCCCGATGAAATCGCCGCGTCGTAAACGCCATTTGTGAAGACTTACGAAGAGCGCAAAACCTACGGGGAAAATGCCGAACATGAAGATCAACAGCGATGCCGGGAAAATCATTAAGTACCCGGTCAGGTACTCTCGGATTCTCCGCTGGCGGCTGCCAGGGAGTAATTTCTGCAACCATCCGATGGGGAGAGTTTTCCGCTGAGCTCGCTCGATCGAGCCAACTGCCTGCTGCAACGATCCTCCTCAGGGGCTAAGATTACAAGGTTGGGTAGAATTATA
>SOJU01000106.1 GCA_004376465.1 Anaerolineales bacterium
TTCTGATCCCCGCAAATTATGCTTCATCGACCTTGAACACACGCGCGGATTAGCAACTCCCAACGTATTACCACGGGATTATCAACGGATGGTTATTTTCGGCCACTACAGGGCCATGCAGCCAAATTATACCAATTGGCCACGATGCGTCAATCATTCATTAGCGCTACGAAGGTTCCTTCGTCCAATTGAACCAGGAGATCGACGACCAGGTCCGCATCCGATAAGTCACGAGCGCGGTTTGTTGTGGTCACGGCAATGCATTTCATCCCCGCTCGTTTCGCACCAGCGACTCCGGTTATGGCATCTTCGATAACTATGCAGCGTTCTGGCGGAACGCCCATTTCCGCAGCGGCTTTCATGAACACCGCCGGATCCGGCTTCCCTGGTAGATCAAAACCCGATGTGATCGCATCGAAATACGTACGTATAGCCAGCTCATCGACCAACATATCAATATTTTCGGGTGGAGCCGAAGAAGCGATAGCCTGCATAAATCCTGAAAGGTTGAACCGGTCTAACCATGTTTCGACCCCGGGCAGCAACTGCGCCTTCCCTTGAACAGCCTCACGAAATCTCAGTTCTTTTTGATCACTGATTTCCATCACCTGATCAACGGTTGGCTTCTTTCTTAGCATATACTCCAGGATTCCCGCGTTGTTCATGCCGAAAGTTTTGCGGAATTGATCCATGGAGAATGGAATGCCGCGATCTGCGAAGGTCTTCTTCCAGGCGACATAGTGGAACTGCCCTGTATTCACAATCACGCCATCCATGTCCCAAAGGATGGCGTGATTCGGTAGATGTTCTCTCATATGTAAGAAAATATACCAGAATTTCTCAAATACGCGTCTGCCTACTGACCATAGACATTTCTATATCGATCGTGTAACTTGGCTACCTCCTCTGGTGGGATCTCAACGGGCTCTCCGAGCTGCAGTGCCAACCATACCACGCGCGCACAGTCCTCAACCATCACGGCAGCCTTAACCGCCGCCTCTGCCGATGGACCAACTGTAAACACCCCATGATTTCTCAATAACACCGCCGGACTATCACCAATCACCTCCACAACGGCCTTGCCAATCTGTTCTCCTCCAATTAACGCAAATTCACCACATGGGATCGGACCTCCGAACTCATCCGCGATGGCTGTTAACACGGCAGGGATGGGTTTGCCCACAGCTGCGAAAGCCGTCGCATATGGTGAGTGCGTATGCACGACGCCGTGTACATCTGGCATATGCTTGTAGATATAGAGATGACTGGCGGTATCAGATGATGGTTGTAACTCACCTTCGAGGACGCTCCCGTCGATATCCACGATGCACATGTTCTGGGGATTCAGGTCATCATATTTCACACCAGAAGGTTTAATGACTACATGCCCCGTATCCACATCCCTGGCACTGATGTTGCCGCTAGTCCAGACCACGAGGTTATTTTTCGGCAATTCAAAGTGCAAATTGCATACTTCTTCGCGCAAACTTTCAAGCATATAAATTCTCCTACGATCGAACAGAGCTATTCAACTCGCTCTCCCCGCCCGTACTTCATCGCGGATACCCTTTAACGTCTTCATGACATCGTTATCACCGCGCCCGAAATAATCATGCAATCGCACATACTCAGCATACAAGCGCTCATAGATCGCTTGATTTTCCGGATCAGGTCGATATGAGTATTCTTTCAAGTGAGCCATCTTCTTAACTGCTTCGAAAATCGTCTCATACCCACCGACATCTGCACCAGCAGCCACCGCCCCAAACATCGCAGACCCCAATGCGGGTGCCTGGTTCGATGCAGAAAGCATGATTTCACGCCCGGTCACATCGGCGTAAATCTGCATTAACATCGGGTTCTTATCTGGCAGACCACCACAAGCGACTATTTCGTCGACCGTGACCTCATGCCGTTCAAACGCTTCAATGATCACACGCGTTCCATATGCGGTGGATTCGATCAGAGCGCGGTAGATGTCCTCCGCTTTCGTGGACATGGTCGCACCTATAAACATACCGGAGAGATCTACATCCACCAAAATGGAGCGGTTTCCATTCCACCAATCTAATGCCAGCAATCCATGCTCTCCAGGTTTCTGTTTGCTTGCTAATTCCTCAAGAAGCTTATGCACATCAATACCCCGCGAAGCAGCTTCATCGAAATATTCACGGGGTACTGCATGGTCGACAAACCAGGCGAATATATCCCCAACCCCAGATTGTCCAGCTTCGAAACCGAATAGACCAGGCATGATACCGTCTTCCACGACCCCACACATGCCCTCGACGTTACGCTCTTCCTGCCCCAAAATCATATGACAGATGCTCGTTCCCATGATCATGACCAATCGACCAGGATCGGTTACCGTGACCGCGGGGACGGAGACGTGTGCATCAACGTTTGCGATCGCAACTGCGGTTCCAGGCAAAAGCCCGGTCAATTCAGCAGCCGCAGGGGTGATTTCTCCGGCCTTCTCACCAATGGGATAGATATCTCGCAACATTTTCTTGTCAATGACGTTCTCGAGTCGTTCATCTAGCAATGCAAAGTAAGCATCCTGCGGATAACCCTCCCTTTTTGACCACATCGCCTTATAACCAGCCGTGCAGGAATTTCGTTTTTCGATCCCGGTAAGCTGCCACACCACCCAATCCGCGGCTTCGATTAAACGATCGGCGGCGTTGTACACATCCGGCGCTTCATTCAATATTTGCAGCGTTTTCGAAAAAAACCATTCCGAGGAAATCTTGCCCCCGTAACGATTCAGCCAGGTTTCCCCCCTCTCGCTGGCAACGGCGTTGATCCTGTCCGCCTCTGGTTGAGCAGCGTGATGCTTCCACAACTTAACCCAGGCGTGAGGATTTGCGCGCCAATCTAGAAGGAAGCATAAAGGTGTGCCATCCGCTTTGGTTGGCATCATTGTGCAGGCTGTGAAATCCACCCCGATTCCGATGACTTCACGCGCATCAATGCCGCTCTTTTTGAGCACAGCGGGGATCGTCTGCTGAAATGTGTTGAGATAATCCTGAGGATCCTGCAGCGCCCATCCGGGATCTAAAACAACATCGGATTCCGGCAGCCTTTCGTCGATGACACCGTTTGCGTAAGGATATACAGATGTAGCAATCTCCTCCCCGGTGGCGACATCTACCAACACTGCTCGCCCCGATTCTGTACCAAAATCAATACCGATCGTATATTTCCTCGCACTCATGTCACACTCCAATAAACCGCCTCATTCTTGAGGCTCAATGATGACTTTCAATCCTTCACGTGTCGATGCTACTGCGAACGCTTTCTTGAAATCTGTAAGCGCAAATCTATGGCTGACGATCGATTCCACATCAACCAATCCGTCGTTAACCATTTCAATGGCGCGCGGATAGGTATGCTTCATCCTTCTCACAAGCTTTATAGATAGACCTTTTCTTCTCGCAGTCGAAGCCCTGAACGCAGTGCGGTCATCCGATGGGATTCCGATCAAAATGACTCTGCCGCCTGGTTTTACAGAACTCACAGCAGCTTCGACAGCATCGTTCTCTCCCGCGGCTTCAAATACCACATCGACACCTTCACCTGCTGTCTTTTCCAAGATCTCCTGGAGTTCATTTCCATGTTCGGCTTTTACCGGATATGCACCGTAGGTTTGGGCGGCCTCCAGGCGGTGCGCTAATAAATCCGTGGCAAACACGCTTTTCGCACCAGATGCAATTGCCACCTGAATAACCAGCAATCCAATGGGACCGCTACCGAATACGCCAACGGACATACCAGGTTGGATCTTAGCAAGATCAACTGCATGGATTGCAACCCCGAGCGGTTCTAGCATGGCGCCCTCGACATCAGACAGTGAATCCGGTAGGGAATGTAAAAATCGCTCAGGCCACTTCAGGTACTCCCGCAGCGCCCCATCTGTAGATCCATGGCCAGCGAAGCACAAGTTAAGGCACAGATTCGGATTCCCTCCAACACAGTATTCGCAAACCTCACAGGAAATGGCCGGATCGATGGCAACCCGCTCTCCCTCTCTCTCCCCGCTTGCGATCACACCGGCGAACTCATGTCCTAAAACCAGGGGATGATTCAAATGTGAATCCCCAATACCGCCCTCCGTGAACCATTCATTGTCTGAACCACAGAGGCCAACAGCCTTGACCTGTATCATCATTTCGCCAGGTCCCGGCCGTGGCTTTGGTTCCTCCAATAATTTCAAACCACCGGGTTTAATCAAACGTAGAGATTGCACTCATTTATCTCCATAGTAGCTTCCAACAATAACGACGATATAGGGATACATCAACCAGTGCTCGCTGAAAACACCGGCAGCCACGGATCAATCCAGCTGTTCTCCATCAGCATCGAACCTATTCTCCCAAACCGAGAAGCCAGTCGGTCGAACGATGCTGATTTCCACCAAATAATCATCAGGTGGTACTTCCCACGTAATCTCCCCATTCCAGTCGCTGGCGGGAGCTATAGTTGGCAGCAGTATCTCACCTTCAAAGGAGACGAGATTTCCATCTGTGGCCATTATCGAGTATCGGATTGCGTACTCTCTCAACGTATATACGGGTAAATCTGTATCAACGGGGCCACGTGTCACCAATTGAACAAATGCTGTCTGTCGACCATCCGACACCTCACCGATGTCGATCTCGATCTCACGGAGCGGGGAATACTGCACACGTAAAACATCCACAACAGCCGTTCGATGGCGGCGCTGATCTAACAAGCCCATCTTGAATTCCATCTCTGATCTGTAATCCTGGTATGTCCAGAAAATGGCGCCCACAACAAAAGGTCTGCTGCGAAAGATGTTCATCTGATCAGCGATCAGTCGAGAACGGATACTGAATACCTGTTCGGAATCAGGAGGTGTTCCAGGCTCGATGTAGTAATAGCTTTCGTTGTTCAAAAGGGATGTGTCGCCCATCCATCGTGCAGACGTCCACCCAGCTTCAAGACCAAACTCGGATATGATCACAACTTTCTCCGGCCATAATTCATGGATGCGATCCAATGATTCGGGCAGCGCCTCTTTGGGACCATGCCATGAACCAAAGTATTCATTCATGAATACGAAATCTGTGAGCGCTGATGCATCATTCTCCTGGTTTTGATCCAGACGAAAAGACGCGAAGCCTACAGGGCGCGTGGGGTCTAGTACATGTGATACCGCAACCAATTCTCGAACATAGTCACGTCCAGCAGGAGTATTCGAATCAATTTCATTGCCCACGCTCCAAGCCCAAATTGAAGGATGGTTGATAGAAGTCAGAATCATCTCGCGCAGTTGTTGCTCAGCGGCAGCTTTTGTGGATTCATTGCTCAGGTGCGATTCTTGAATCTGCCAGGCGGGTACTTCGGGTATCAACAAGATGCCATTTCGGTCGCAATAATCCAGGACAGACTCATCCTGTGGATAATGCACCGGTCGAGAAAACACCATGTTCAAGCGTTTCATGTCGTCAAAATCCGCAGTCATGAACACCGCCGGCTCTGCCAAACCATACTCCGGAGAATCAGCATGCCGCGTCATTCCCACAAGCCGCACCGGTTCACCGTTCAATATGAATTGGGCATTTTCCAATTGCACCAGTCGGATGCCAAATATATCCTCCTTGCCATGCAGCCGTTCATCTGCTGATAATTGCAAAACAGAAGACCAGCGATACAGGTTTGGGTGATCGAAGTGCCATAATCTTGGATCCTGGATTTCCGCCCTCAATTCCACAGCAACACGTCCACCAGGAGGAATCGAAACCCGCTGCACCACCGTTTCGTTTAATGCTGATTCGCCGCTTTGGTCGTCAAGGATATCGGCAACGACCATCCCCTCGAAATTGTCCGAAGAAGTGTTCAAGATCTGTACAGATGTGCTCACGGTTGCCAGGTCAGCTTCATCCCAACCCGTGATATGAGGCACGGCGGTTACAACCTGCCTCTCGATGAACACCTTAGATGAGAGCTCCAATCCAACATGACGCACAATCCCACCGTAATGCCACCAATCGAAAGAATCATCCGGAATACGCGTCGGCAGACGGATGTTATCCACTCGAACGGCAAGCACATTTTCCTTGTCTATGAGGGAACTAACATCGAATCCGAATGGTGTGTAGCCGCCTGCGTGCTCTCCGAGATAGCTGCCGTTCAACCACACTTGTGCTTCGTAGTAGACAGCATCGAAATGCAATTTCACGTGGTAATCAGTTATATCTTCATCCACCGTAAAAGTTTTTCGATACCAGGCGACTCCCTCGTAGTCCGCGTAATCCGGCATCACATTCCAGGTATGCGGCACCTCGACCTCGATCCAGTCAGAATCTGGAAAACCAGGATCAAACCAGCCTTCATCTATACCCGCGCTATTGATGTCGCTTAAAAAGCGCCATGGACCGGAAAGGCTGATGGAACTCGGTTCCTTTACAACAATCGGTCGTTCCACAGACGGATCATCTGGTATCGCTGGAATTTGATTCATATCATTATCCTTCGAACAGCCACATTGAATACACAAAATGAATAAAACAAGTAAACCTAGAGCGAGATATTTAACACGAATATTATTTGTGTTCGACATTCAAATGCACTATCGTTTCTGCTCACAATTTCTCAAGGATGGTAGGACGCGCCATTTCTACGTTATCTACGGTCACGGCATACGTCGGCCATTCCGGAATAGCGGTTATTACTTCGTTCGAATCGGTTCCAACCAAGATGGTGTCCTCGGATTTCGTGCCGGTAATAGAGGGATTCCAGGCATATGCTTGACCAACAAGAACAACCTCCTTTCGATCGGGCGTTGCCAGGCGCTCCCTTGGTTCGTAACCGGCTATGCCACCCTGATGGTGCAGACGCCATTCATCTGGAAAACCGACTTCAGCATACGCATTCACCGCGCCATTGAAGATCTCATCCAGTCGTCTTCCTGGCCGTGTGGCTCTGATCAGTCGGGCGTCCACCCGGGCGACTGCGTACGCTTTCTCTTTTACCTCCGCAGGTATTTCACCAAAATGAACAAATCGAGTGATTGAACAAACAAGGCCAAATTTTCTGCCACAAAGTACAAGCATGGCGTAGTTCTTTAATTTTTTCGCTGTGGGTAATGGATGGCGGTGGGTGAAAACCCTTTCATCCACTGCGATCAGATTAACGATCGCTTGGACACCACGCGATTCAGCAGTGGAGGCCAATACACCCGCAATTTCATGTTCAGTTTGACCTGGAACAATGCTATGTGCGGTGTCCTCCATCGCAGCCGCGCATAGCTTTCCCAGCTCCCTGAAGCGGTTTCCCTCATCGGGCGTGAGGTCTGCTCGCAAGTGTGCCATTTCGTCCCTAAGATCTGCGAATTGAAAAGAAGAGAAGTCCGAACCGACCCGTAATCCAGTTATTAGCTTTTTAATCTCGTTCGTCTGCTCATACCAGTGGACTACCCTGAATTCCCATCCCTGGTCCTTAAGCCTGGTCTCCTCTTTCAATCTTGTTGCTTCAATGTTGTTTGTGAGCAGAAAGCGATCTGAATCAGTGATTAACAGAGAGGCTTCACCCATTGAACTGGCAATGTTCACATGGGAAGATACACCACATGTCGCCCATGCAAAGCTGCTAACTTGCTTTAAAAGTAGGGCGTCGAGTCTGTGAGTCTTGAGCAGAGACAATATGCGTGCTTGTTTTATTTCGAATTCACCCATCTTTGATGTCCAAAGAACTCATGTTATTCCTGTGAGCACCTGACTTCTCATGCAAGAAGCAATTGCACCACACCTCGTTATGCGATTTCTATGAGGATCTTCACATCCAGGGGTGCGACATGGATATCACCAGTGATTGGTTTTATGTCTGTCAGCAGGTCGTGATATTGCTTATCCAGCTTGATGACCTCATCCTTAGCTCCGTGATTGAGGATGAACAAGAATCGCTTATCGTTCTTGATGCGGACGCCAACCTCGATCGCTCGCGATGTGTTAATCCCCGTCTCAACTCCTGCCAAGGACATCAACCACGGAGCAATGCTTGCATATGTAGCCTCTTCACCAAAGGTACCGAGATAGACAACCTTGCCATCACCGAAATTATTGAGCGTGATCGCCGGCTTACCTGCGTAATAGTTTCTTGTATAGCGTGCTACGACTCGCGCCTGATCGGTCTTCAATACATCACACCAATACTTGGCTGCAATCGCCCCTTCAATGGGGATGCCATGATCGACTTCGAGTTCGTTTTCCACACCTGTTGGTAATGAGTCATACTCCTCAACGACGGTTCCACACATTTCAGATAGGACTCCAGGTAATTGTCGGTCGACGACTGCATTCGCCACATCCTTGACGCCACAGCGAGCCGAAAATACCAGAACGCCACATCCTTGGACGAAACGCTTCAGATTTTCAGCAACAGCGTCCGAGACGACATGAAGCGCGGGTGCGATGACTAGCCTGTATTTATCTAAATCATCCAACGGCTGGACGACATCCACGCTGATATTCTGCTGTGCGAACCCGCTGTAAACATCTTGGAAATGCTCACCGTAATCAAAATCCGGATTTCCCTGCTGGACCTGGAAGGAGAACCGCGAATCATAAGAGAGCAACAGGGCAACATCTGACTCAATTCGCGCACCAACGAGCGTTTCACCCAAATTTCTGATCTCTTTCCCGATCCGCTTGATCTCTTCATACCGGTGTCCCGGAATGCCGTGATGGTCGAGCACGCCGTGCCAATATTGCTCGGCCCCAAAGCGGTTTGTACGCCATCTGAAGTAAATGATGCCGTCAGCACCGTGGGCGATGGCTTGATACGTCCATAACCGGATTTCTCCCGGTCTGGGTGAAACGGACACGCATTCCCATCCCCCACCACCTGATTGCTGCTCCATGACCCAAAAATTGCGCCCTTTCAATCCACGCATGGTATCGTGTCCCAGCGCTGCTGCCCTACTATCCACGCCATCATTGATGGTCCATTGCATACGAAGATAGTTATCCCAGCTGACAAAATCGAGGTCCCTGGCCAGGTCGAAATAATCTAACTTGGGATACTTAAAGCCCATGAAATTGTGCGTAATGAGATGACCAGGGCACTTCCCCCGCAAGATGTCGATCTGCATTTTCTGAAATGCGACGTAAGAATCGGAAGCAAAACGCTTGAAATCCAATGCCAATCCGGGATTATGCGGATTGGCATCTGCAAGTGGCGTGGGGATTTGATTCCAATCTGTATACTCATGACTCCAGAACGCAGTTCCCCAAACCTGGTTGAGTATCGGCAAGGTTCCATAACGGTCCCTCAACCAGGCATGAAAAGCAGCCGCACATATCGGGCAATAGCAACGATCACCGAATTCGTTGTCGATCTGCCATCCGGTTATCTCCAGTCGTTCTGCATAATGCTCGGCCAGAGCTGAAACGATCCTCTTACTCAAATCGATGTAAGTGGGATTATTCGGGCAATATTCACGACGGTGGCCATAAGGAACTCTCGAGCCGTTTGGCAGCATGCGAAACATTTCAGGAGATTTCGCCATGACCCAAGGCGGCGCAGAGGCTGTCGGTGTGCCCAGTACGATCCGAATTTCCCGATCTGAGAGTATTTCTATGGCGCGATCGAGCCAACCGAAGTCGTAATTCCCCTCGCTCGGTTCGAATCGCGACCATGCGAACTCCCCCAATCGAGCAATGTTGAAACCCGCCTCGGCCATCAAATCTGCATCGTACGACCAGCGTTCTTCCGGCCAATGTTCTGGATAATAATCGACTCCAAAATAAAACATTCTCACTCCGATCTATCTTTAATCCATCGGAAAAATAGGTTGATACGCACCCGCTTGAGCAATCAGATCTTCCTGCTCCTCTGCCGTAATTAGGGAAAAGGATTCGCATGCTTCGATAACGGCAGGTAAGAGATCGGTATCCGCTGCGGTACAGATTCCAGTGATGGGCTGCGAGAGACTGAAATGAACACTGCGTGAAATTATGTCCTCTTCGGAAAACGGTTCGTACCAGGTCGTATGCGTTTTCACCTGATTCCCCCAGGGCCCTTTGGCAATTGATTTAATTGCCATCACGCCTATGTCACGTTTTTGGCACATTTCGAGGAGGGCTTCGGCGTGAACACGATATACTGGATCAGAATAGAGCACGAAATTAACCGGAACAAGTACGCTGTCATAATCGAAGCGATCAAGCGCTTTCTGGAAAACGGATGGAACCTCCAATCCATGCCCGGTGATCCCAATGTAGCGTAGCAACCCCTCATCACGCGCTTCAATGATCGCCTCCAACGCGCCGCCTTTACCCATCACCTGATCCAACTCGTTCATATTCGTCACAGCATGCAGTTGGAAAAGGTCGAATTTGTCCACTCGCATTCGTTCCAGCGACTGTCGCAATTCAGCTGCAGCCTTGACTTTCGTACGCTCCATTGTTTTACATCCGAGAAAGATGTGATCTCTGATGCAAGGCATCCATGGTTCCAAGCGGATTTCCGCCTCCCCGTATCCCGGTGCAACGTCAAAGTGGTTGATCCCTGCATCGATGACCTGTTGCATCGCTGCATCCGCACGTTGCTGGGAGATCTCATAAAAGGCGGCAGCACCAAAGATTGCAACTGTGCTCATGTGACCTGTACGTCCGAATCGCCGCTTTTCCATGCTGTACCGTTTATGTGATCGCAAACGCCCGGGTTGGATTAACCACAGTCATCTGATGAATGTCATCATCCGCCAACCCTCGTGTTTGGAGGGCAGGAAGAAATCGATGAGTCAGATCCGTGTATCCTCGAAAGCCACCTTCCGGAACGCCATCCTTCTGTCCAGGATCAAACCAGCCAGCGTCGTGGGAGAGCAGGATATGATCAACGAAACCCTGCTCTATGAGATGGAGTGTGTTCATCAACAATTCATCTTGAGACTGCCAATCAGCGCCTACCGCGTCGAACTCTACGAACACTCCTCTTCTCACAGCTTCGAGGTGGATGGCTCGATCGCCCTCCAAATTCGCATGCACCCAGATGAATCGCCCAGGATCCAATCCTGCCCCTTCGAGGATTTCCATTTCCTTTATAAAAGACTCCCCGTTTGGTGTATGGCAGGCTACAATTGCGCCAGTCTTTTCGGACGCCATCGCGGCCGCCACGAGATTGCGCTCCTCCAATACCGTGGGGCCTTCATCACTCAATGCAATTTTTATAAAACCCGCTTGAATGCCTGTGCCTTCGATGCCTGTGCGCATTTCGTTGATCCAGTGCTCAGCAAGCTCGTGCGCATCGATCGTTCGAAATTCCGTTGGTATGTATTCATCCCGGTAAACACCGGTTGGGGGAATAATGTGGATGGGTGTTTCCTCAGCAATGCACTTCAAAATCTGCATATTGCGCCCAACACCAACCGTGGAGCATTCTACGATTGTTGACACCCCTGCCTGGTAGGCTGCTTCAAGATGTGGAATGATTAACGAACTCACAACTTCTGGATCAGCGGTAGCGTATCCAACGACATTCGGTCCACGCAAGTCTGTAAAGATGTGTTCGTGTGGCAGGATGATCCCCACTTCATCAGCAGGTACCTGACCTTTCAACGTGTGAAGGTTGGCAGGACTCATTACACTCTCCAGTAGGTATACATATCCTCACACTATCCAATCCCTCTTGATAAATAATAGTAACTTTCGTTCCACATAAGCTCTTTTTTAAACGCCGCCAGGTGAGTATCATCGTCGATCAACAGGTACTCCACGCCTACCATCTCGGCGAAATCTTCAATGTGTTCTGAGGTAACCGCTTGACTGAAACCGGTGTGATGAGGACCGCCTGCCAATATCCAGGCGGTAGCTGCAGTTTTTAAGTCAGGTTTCGGAACCCATACAGCTCTAGCCACGGGCAGCTTAGGCAATGCTTGTCCTGTCGATACAACTTCAACCTCATTGACCAATATACGGAAGCGATTTCCCATATCCAAAACAGCTGCATTGATCCCTGGACCTGCAGGTACATCAAATACGAGTCTCACCGGATCAGCCTTCCCGCCAATGGACAGCGGATGAATCTCCAGAGATGGAGTTTTCTCAGCAATCGTTGGGCAGATTTCAAGCATATGCGCGCCGAGCACCATCATATTGCCCTCTTCTAGATGATAGGTGTAATCCTCCATGAAAGAGGTTCCGCCCTCGATACCAGATGCCATCACCTTCATCGCCCGGACCAGAGCTGCCGTCTTCCAATCTCCTTCTGCACCAAATCCGTAACCTTCCGCCATCAATCGCTGCACGGCTATGCCGGGTAATTGTGGAAGTCCATGTAGATTCTCAAAAGTGGTTGTGAAACCCACAAAATCACCTTCCTCGAGGAATGCGCGCAGTCCAATTTCAATCTTCGCTGATTCGAGCAAGGCTTCTCGACGATCCCCACCAGGGCGAAGTGATTCTGCTACTTCATACAGATCTTCATACTCCTTCACCAGCCGAGTGACATCTACATCCCTTACCTTATCGATATACTGAACCAGATCTCCTAAGCCATATCCATTGACAGCATAACCAAACCGGATCTGGGCAGCGACCTTGTCGCCCTCAGTCACGGCAACTTCACGCATGTTATCCCCGAATCTAGCGATCTTTGCGTTCTGAGAATCCTTCCACGCGCAGGCAGCACGAACCCAGACTTCGAGTTCTCTCAAAATATCTTCGTCCTTCCAGTGACCAACGATCACCTTTCTGTTCAACCGCATCCTGGTGTTAATAAAACCGAATTCACGACCGCCATGAGCCGATTGATTCAGGTTCATGAAATCCATGTCGATCGTCCCCCATGGAATCTCTTTATAAAATTGTGTGTGTAAATGTACGAAGGGTATCTGTAAAACATTCAATCCTGCGATCCACATCTTGGCGGGTGAAAAAGTGTGCATCCAGACAATCAACCCAACGCATTCCTTGGAACCGTTGGCTTCCAGACATAATTCGTAAATCGCTTCAGGGGATGTGAGTACTGGCTTTGCTATACACTTAACCGGCAACCTGCGTGATTCTCCCAGTACACGAGCAATCGAATTTGAATTTTCTGCAACTTGCCTTAAGGTGTCTTCTCCATAAAGATGTTGGCTGCCGGTAATGAACCAAACTTCGAAACGCTTTAACGAATCCATAAGACTTTACTCCAGATTTTTATTTCTTCTTCGCAGCTACGTCCCCGCAACAGCTCCAGCGGTGATTCCTTCCACAAAACGACGCTGGAAGAACAAGAACAGGATGAGTAAAGGAACCACACTTATTGTGGCCAGTGCCATCCATTCGCGATATTGGGTATATCCCGCAGGACCTTGCATCTGAAGCATCAGGAGCGGCAAGGTGAACAACTCTTGTTTCTTGAGATAAATAGAGGGCAGCAGGTAGTTGTTCCAGGTCGCCATGAACGAGATCAGTCCCAACGTGACCATTCCTGGTCGCACTATCGGCAGGATTACTCTCCAGAAGATGGCAAATTCACTGGCGCCATCGATACGCGCAGCGTCCATGATTTCATCGTTCACTGTTGATATATACTGTCGCATAAAGAAGATCCCAAAAGCATTTGCAGCTCCTGGAATAATTAGTGGTAAATATGTATTGAACCACCCAAAATACTTAACCATCATGATGTATGAGGGGACGATAAAGATCGCATAAGGGACAACCATTGTCCCAATAAGGAAACTAAACAGAATTTTTCTCCCCGGAAACCGGAACTTGGCGAACCCATAGCCTCCCAAAGTGCAGAAAAACAACGACGCTGCCGTGGCAGCAGTAGAAACCAAAGCGGTATTGCCCAATGCTCTCAGGGCATTTATCTCACCGAAGATGAATCGATAACCATCTAGAGACATGTTTGGTGAGAACAAAACCGGTGGCATTCCGAAGATCTCTTCATATGGCTTAAAAGAGGTGCTCAACATCCATATGAATGGAAGCATCATGAACACAGAAAGGAGTATCAAACCCGCGAAGATGAAGAAAGTGCTGAAGGATGATCTCAATTTCTCCATAGATTCCTCCCTAGTTATCCTCGCGTCCAAAGTAGCGCAGCTGCAGCCAGGACACCGCGAGGATGAGTATGGCGTACATATAAGACATAGCCGACGCGCGCCCAAACCGGAAATCCTGGAAGGCCACGTTGTATATGTGCAAGAAGGGGGTTAAGTTGGCCCTCATAGGACCCCCAGGAGTAAAAGTCAGGGCGTAGACTTCATTGAATAAGGCAAAGGTTCCCATGGTCGACAAGATTAGAGAAAAGATGATTACTGGACGTAAAAGAGGGATCGTGATGTGGAAAAAAGCTTGCACGGGAGTAGCCCCATCGATCTGCGCGGCCTCTGTTAACTCACGCGGAATAGTTTGAAGACCGGCCAGCATAAGCACCATGTTGTATCCCAGCCAACCCCAGATAACGAGTAAACAGAGTGAGATTCGGGCCCACCAAGCATCCTCCAACCAAGGGACACTTGACATACCGAATACATTGAGCAGTATGTTGAAGAGTCCTCCGTCGTACTCCAAAATCAAGCGGAATGTGAAGCCGGCGGCAATCATCGAGGTGACATATGGGGCGAAGATCAAAGTGCGAAAGAAACGAAAGCCTCTCACCCTCTGCGAGTTCAGAATCACTGCCAGCACGATAGCCAGGAATGTCATGATCGGGACATACATGAAGAACAGGATCACACCGTTGCCTATCGACTTCCAAAACACCTCGCCTCCACCTGGCTTAAATAGGAAAATAAAATTCTTCAACCCAATAAATTCTAACGGTCCTAATCCATCCCACTTCACGAAAATTAAATACAATGAGAACAGAAAAGGTCCTAAGCCAAAAATCATCCAAAGGATATAAAACGGCGAAATGAAAGTGTAGGCCCAACGGTTCTTGCGAACTTGCTTCCATCGGTCCGATTTCGTTGGAACATCTGGCTTAATAGAGTCAGCTTGAACAGACATAAATGCACCTGCCTCTCCCAGGATGGTGTGGGGAGAGCCATTCAGCTCTCCCCACGAACCAATGCAGGTTTATTCTTATTCCAGGTTTGAAATGATCTCGGCGGCAGCACCCTGCAATGCTTCCTCAGCGGATACCGTTCCAGCAGCGAAACTTTGAATCGCATTCGTTACCGAACCATTCATCATGTCGTACGAAGGACCATAGATGCCAGCGCTCGGTATTCGCTGCACGATATCGGCGTATAAGCTGAAAGTGACCTGACCAGCGAAGAAATCATTGGGGGAATCAAAGATCTCATCGGTGTAGGTGGTCTCTAAGGAGGGGATGAAACCACTGATCTCGAACATCTTCAGTTGGCTCTCCTCTCGCCCGAGGCAAAACTCGACAAATGCCCAGGCTGCTTCAGGATTCGGAGCCTGCGCCGGGATCACGAAGACTGAGCCACCGTCATTCGAAGCACGCGAACCATCACCCGTAACGCTCGGCATCTCTGCCACCCCCCATAATCCAGCCGTACCGGGTGCGATCCATCCCTTCATGAAAACCTCCATCCAGGCTGCTTCGATGATTGTTGCGATAGGTTCATCTTCTATAGCGACCGTCCCGAGTTCCTGATACCAGGGATCCGTCCATGCCAGATTGTCGGAGGTCAGATCCGCTTCCCAGAATCTGCTCAGTAACTCCAGGGTAGCGACGTTCCCTGGGCTATCTACTATGACTTCGCCCGTATCAAGGTCGTAATAACCCAAGCCTTGTTCCCACAAGAGAATCTCGAAGAGCCGACCGAAGTTATTGGCTTTATTGTGAGCGAAGCAATAAGCACCGGTCTCTTCTTTGATGGTCTGGCATGCTTCGAAGTAGTCTTCAAAATCAGCAATCGCAGCCGAGACATCTTCGGGCTCAGTCGGTAGCCCCGCGGCTTCAAAAACATCGCGGCGATAGTACATGACAACCGGACCGGAGTCCCACGGCAGGCAGTAGTATTTACCATCCAACGTGCAATCGGTCCATTTGTACGCGTTCATCTTGTCGATGTATGGGGCTACTCTATCTGACAAATCCATCAGGCCAGCACCGCCGCCCATGTGAACAAGCTGCGCTAGATGGCTGTTTTCCACGAGAGCAACATCGGGAAGTCCCTCACCAGCCGTAAAAGCCAGTGGCAGATTGGTGTAAACATCTGCAGGATCTGTGATCAAAAACTCGACTTCAATATCCGGGAATTCTGCATTGAAATCGGCAAGCACACCGCTGGCCTCGATGGTATCCACCAAAGCAGACTGCCACCCCCATACAACAATGTGCCCGGAAGGCTTTTCAGTCGCTGCTACTTCAGCCGGACCTTCTTCCACTTGACCTTCTTGCTCTTCTGGTGCTGAGACGACAGGTGCTTCTGTCTCATCTGCAGTTCCACACGCAGAAAGTGCCATAGCAAGGATGACAAAGAGGAAAAGGATGGTCTTAAGTGATTTCTTGTAGTACATTTTCTTCTCCTTTATTGAATATTGCATTATGGTGCGACGTGACAGCGTTGATGAGTATCGTATAATAAGGGGAAGCGTTCGCGAATCAGCCAAAGGAATATTTGACGGTTTGCGTACGCCGGGAAGTGCTTCTCATGGGCTGCAATCCATTAGGGGAGCACTTCCCTTTTCGTACTGATCTATACTCTCTCCGATAAACACCTCCTCAAACCCTCATGAGTACGATGCAATGGTGTCGATAGATCAATGTTCAGTCTGGTTGGTTTGTTGAAACCGTGCTTTCACGGATGCTTAACTCAGGTTCAATGATCACAGTCTTTGGTTCAAGGTCAGTCTCCCCTTGCTGCCACGCCTCTATTGTCTCAACGAGTGTTTGAACTGCTGTGAAACCAAGTCGATACTGATCCTGATTCACAGTCGTCAATGGTGGCCAATAATAAGCCGAGTCGGGTATGCCATCAAAACCCACAATAGCCAGCTCATCAGGGATCTTTATCCCATCTTGACATGCGATCTGTATGACGCTCAGAGCCATTTGATCATTACCGACGAATACAGCATCCATATTTGGATATTGACCTAGAAGTTGGCGAAAGGCTTTTTCTCCGCTGCGGGAAGACCAATTTCCCTCCGAAGAGCATTCATCTCCAGCTTCCATATCGGCATCACGTAACGCGTCCAGCCATCCTTTTTTACGCTGCCGGGCTTCCCACCAATCCAACGGTCCGGATAGATGTCCTATATTGCGTTTTCCTTGTTCAATGAGATGCTCAGTCGCCATCCTGCCCCCAAGGTAATTGTCGACCGATACAATGGATAGTCCTTCCTGAAGCCGCATCGTGAGGAAGATCAAAGGAACAGGCAAATCCGGGAGCTGATCCTTGAGCCAATCACGGTTCTCACCCACCTCGGGGACCGCCCAGATGATGCCGTCCACCTGTCTCGACAGGAACCATTGCAAAAGGGGATCAACGTTGTTTGTTTTAAATCCATGCAATTCCTTTAATAGCAATCCGTAACCCATCTCTTCAGCCATCTTAGTGATCCCGTTAAGTGTCCGGGATGGGCCGATGTATTTCAAACCAGCGGTAACGATACCGATTGTGTAACTGCGCTGTTGGATTAAACTGCGAGCGATGGCGCTGGGTTGATAACCCAATCGTTCGATCACTTCTAAAACCCGTCGTCGAGTTTCTGGAGCCACGTCGGGACGGTTGTTTATCACCCGCGAGACCGTTTGTCGGGAGACGTTGGCTTCATCTGCGACTTGATGGATCGTGATCCGTCTCTTCTGTTTCATGTTCTCCTTTATGTATTCCCCGAAAATAATATTCACCGTTATCAGTCCCGTGAACGTGACCGTGAACGTGACCGTGAACGTTCACGGCCATAGTAGCAAATTTGGACACCTGTGTCAAGGGATTGTATTCGTTCAGGACATATGAGACGGTTTTGGAATTGGAGCCAAATCTGAGTGATATTCATAAAGATACTCTTCTGGTGTCTTCAAATCAAGTGAATGATGCGGACGAACGGTGTTGTAGAAGACCTCCCAATCCCGCAGTGCCTCATTGACGCTCTTCAAATCCAGCTCTCCCATGTACAGATCATAAAACTCTTCTGTATGGGTCCGCTGCGCCCGCTCCACATGTCCATTCAGTTTCGGTGATCGCCGAATTACTACGGCTGCCTCCCTGTAGTGGCCGAAAAAGGATATCCGTCCTAGAAAACATGCTTGGACATACCCTAAGCG
>SOJU01000152.1 GCA_004376465.1 Anaerolineales bacterium
ACTTCTGGACCCCTCGCAACCATCCGATCGCCAAGTTTCTCTTGAGCTTTTTTAATAAAGATAGCCTCGAACGCGCTTGCCAGCTCCTCAACAACAAGCCTCGGCTCTGCAGTAATCCTATTCAGCACCCGAGGATCTGTAATCCCATTCCCCATAGCGGCGCGACGTGCATTTCGAGCTGCGCGCTCAACCGCATTATCAGCCATACGCGCCCATTCTTCAGGACGAGCAAGCTGTGCAAGCTCATCTGCATACCGCAGCTGTCTCGAGCGCACCGTCACAGGAACGCCTCTAGCTAAACCAAATTCATCTACAAGATGTACAAAAGCCCGATTGTCACGCGCAGACTGCATAATGGTCGCAAAGAACTCAGAAGCCTTGAAGCCCATACCCCTCGACATAGAAACAGTCGTCTCCCTTGTAAGCCAGCGAACACTATTCCCAAGAAGAGGAATCTTTTTAGACATATTGAGAGCACCGATGCCGGTCTTACGTAAGACCCACCAGGCACCACCGAAGAACGCTCCCCAAATCTTGTTAAACATGGAGAGGTTTCCAATGTCCAAGAGGCCCTCACCAATCATTTCAATAACAGGATCCTCGTAGCGTTCTTTCACGCGATAAGTTTCCCAGTATCCTAGATCACGACCCAACTGTGCAGAAAGCGAGTCCCGCTGTTCCAGAAATTCAGCCTGAGCCTCTTTATCAAATGAAAAAGTAAATGAGTAGTCAGGATCCACTTCCACAAAAACCCGACCAATTGTTTTCATGCCCTGAATAAATCCTTGATTGCCTTGCTGTGCGTATTCTTTAACCGCTTTCTCCCAAGCGTCAGCAGCATAGGCTTCCTGATTGAACCAAGGGTGTTTTTCAAGATCGAACATGGCACCAGTGGCAAGAGCATAGTAATACGACGCCCCCATAATATCGCCAAAACCCTCAGCTACGTCACCATGTAGAGGTTTTAGCTCTTCGGCGTCTCCAATCGGCCACGCCATACGAGCCGCTTCTGTACGAAGCCGAGCAGAATCCCAATCAGGATTGAACTCCTTGAGCTTATCAAAATAGTAGCGATATTCAGGGAGACTAATGATCCGCTGAGCTGCAAAGGTATAATCAGTAAACTCAGCTTTCTCCTCTTTGGTCATTTCGTTATAAGGTTTCTGTAAATTCCCAGGAAGCATATCAACATTTATCCCAGGAATCACAATGTCCTCCGGCACGAATTGAGAAGGAACATCTATGACTCGAGGAGCTTGTATGACAAAGGAATTATTCGCTGTCGGGAACGGAGGATTCTTCTCAAAGTAATCACGCATAAACTCAGCGCCAGCATCCCACGCGTCTATTGCTTCACCCGCATTCTCGAGGAAATCCTCATTCCAGTACATACTGACAGGGAAATAGTCCCAAAAATTCGCGGGTTCTCTTTCGGTATCTGGCGGAGCAAATGGATTACGCACAACTGCCCCAACCAACCGAGCAATAGCCCCATAAGGAGTCAGGTTAAAGCCTAATCGAGCTGTATCAATCAAAGCATGGATGCCATGAGGTATCACATCGAGTCCAGGCTGGGTCTGTAACAATGCCCCCGCCTTCCCTTTCGTCCACATCCACTGAGCAGAGAATAACCTACCCAGCGGTGGACGTTTGCGAATATCTGCAGGGACAACCGTTGTCTGTCCAGTTTCAGGATCTTTTACATCAATCCAGACTCGCTCATCCTGCCCTTCCGGAGTAATCCAGAGCTGCTTGCCATGCTTCCACCATGAATTGAGCAACCTTCCTGCTCCAATGAAAGGACTCACTTCTCCTTGACGTATCGTATTGATGATAGCCAGATTCTCTATCTGCCAATCCATCTGTATCTTAAATATGTCGCCGATGCCAAAATCATACGGAACCAGCCGGTACGGATTAGCACGCTGATCTGGCTTGGTCGACCGAGCACTCATATACTCTTGGAACGATAGTTCTCTCTCGGTAGGTGCCGCAGGAGCAGGAGAGTACAGCCGTTCCGTCTCGGGTGTACGGAGGGCTTCGAGTAATCGAGGATCAGCAGGAGAATACGGCGCCATCATCGCGGGGGAATACGCTGCCTCTTCCCGCAAAACTGCCAGAGAATCGGCGTCCCTTGCAGGCGGCGGAGGCGAATATTTAGGCGCGTACAATGCTAAGCGATCAGAGCGGCCCGGTGGCTTTATTAGCTCGTCAGCAGCCCATGATTCAAATTCTGGATCTTCCCAAAATTTATCAGCCTTGAACTTAGCGCCGTATTGACCTGTGCGGAATCGTCTATCAGCCATTCAGCTTCACCTATTTTCGAAACGGATCCACAACCTTTATCCGCTCTGCCGGAGGTGTGTTCGAAGCCTCTTTTACCTCGATCTCATCGTCGAGCATGCCGGGATCGGCTTCTTCCTCAACGACCTCTTCCTCCACAACTTCAACAACTGGCATAAACTTCATGCCAAGGACCACTATTCTGGCTCCATAAGTAGCCACCCCAGCAACAGTCCAGCTCTCAAAATCCTTATTGAATTGCAATTCCTCCTTCGCATTCAGTATCGCGAGCTGGAAGAATTTGTAGACCGGCTTCATAGGAATCCCATCAGGCGCAATCTCAATCTTCTGAGGAATCGAGTAATCGATTTCCTCATCGGCGGATTCAATCGGTCCCACATCAGTCAACGGTTGGTCAGTCATTAGAAAAATCTCCTATTTGGCGCTCCAAACCGGCCTTGCTGCTGAGGCATCATTTGTCCAGCAGTGAAGAACGGCTTGGTAAGCATTTGCCCAAGCGGCCCAAAGGCTTGTAATTCGCCTCCACCCGCCTGAGACAAGAACGGATCTACAGCACCTAACATGCTCAGATATTGCTGGCGTGTCTGCGCCGTCTCGCCTGACGCTCCCCTGCCGGCGACGGAACCCATGATATTCTGCAGCCACTTATAGCCAGGTCCCAACTTCCAGCGATTGCCCTGCACCATCGCCTCCCGCATATTGCTGAGAGTTTCTATCGCATCTGTAGCACGTTTAGACGACATGAAATATCTGCGCATCTGATCGCTCAGAGGTTCTAATTCCTTTGTACGAGTCGTGATCGTCTCCCCAGTCGCAAGACGCTTTTGCTGACTCCCCTCCCAAATACCAGATACCGGCCTACCCTGACTCATTAGATAGCGAGCCTGGTCTTCGGTCACTGTAGAAACTTCAGGAATATACCCAGGTTTGTAGTGACTCATCTCCGTATCAAACATGTTGTAAAGCGAGTGAGCCACACGTACCTGATCTTCAGGGCTGATGAACGGGATCATCGCATTGAGCATGGCACCATAAGCCGTCTCTGGCGTTACTTCTTTGGGAACGAATGCCTGCCACCAGTCCGGCGCGGCCCCTCCGGCGAGCTCATACCCTCCCTCGTCCCATTCAAACATCTTGTAACCATCCTCAGATGGAGGCGCAGAGGGTGGTAGCCCTCCATCACCAACCATAGCAGGCGCAACTGGAGGTTCGTCAAACGTTATACTGCCGGTACGGGGATCAATCTGAGTAATGTCATATCCCTCTGAATGAAGCTGCGCTAGTTGAGCCGCTTCGTCTGGGGTAGGGCTGAAATTAGTCTGCTGAAACATCGAATACCAAACAGCAGGAGGAACGCCAGTCGACGCTGCCAGGGCTTCAATGCGAGCCCCTGTTTCGGTGGTCTCTGGTCTGGACGTCGGCAGCGATGGCGGTATATACGCTGGTCTAGGCGGCAACGGTGCTCGCTCAACTGGAGGCGGCGGAACATACCGTGGTCTAGGCGGTAGCGCTGCTCTTGGTATCGTCGTCTGTAAACGAGTAATTCCTCCACCACCACTAATTATCGCCATGACCCATCTTCTCCTTCTCCATCGCTAAGACGTATTCAATCGTTGCATCGGGCCCATACTTCTCAGCGATTTCATCCAACATCTCAGGAGTCATTTGTTCATACAACTCAACCTTCCTGCTGCTCTTACGACCGGTAAGAGACTCCTTCATTTCACGATGCGCTGCTCCCATAGCTTCTTTCATGTCGTCACGTGCATCAAAGAGATTTTTGCTCATCTCCCAAACCCCCCGGCAAGATTAGGTGCAACCTGAACCATCTCTTCAAGCATCTTGCCATCTTCCTGACCAAACGGCGCTCCACCTTCTTCAACCGGATAAGCACCTGGCACAATCGGAGTAGAACTAGCCCCGGTTATAGCTTCTGCAGATGGCCCCTCAGTTGGTCGACCCGGTTCCCCAGGCATGCCCTGTGCCATATATCTTTGAAGCAACGCCGCAGCAATCTTATTGCCCTCTTTCGTTGCCAATTCTTCAAGATGCTCCAGCATAATCAATTCCTGAAATGCCGGCATCTCCTTGACCTTCTCAATGTTCATTAGTCGAACTGCATCATCCGATTGAGGTACGTTCAAGTAACGCTCATGGATGAATCTGAGAGGAAGAAAAGGTTTAGCCTGTGTCGCAAGAGCAATCTCCCGCGTATCCATACCAGGGTACTTCGGCTTGATCGCCACATCTACACGGAAGCCTTCGCACTTGCGACCTACAACCTTATCGTAGAAGAATTTGCCGCGCATCTTACCGTACACATGGATCTCGGCGTTCTCCGCAAAATTCTTGATCAGATTCAGAGTCTTGTGTGCCCATATTGCCCATCCCTGCTCGAGCTGCTGGCTCGGAGTTACAAGCCTGATCTGGCCGCTATCAATAAGCTGGCTGATTGCATAGCCGGCCATATTCTTCACGCCTTCACCATACATCGCGGCAGGGAACGATGATTCTTGTGATTTTGCCTGCAAGAGAGATAGCTGGCTCTCTACGTCCGGTGGTGTCCCAGGCCACTCTGGGAACCCAAGATCTTCTTCAAGCGAAAGCTGTGCCACACGGCCCAAGCCCGGATCAATCTTAATCTTCCTGCCATCCCTCGTTCTGCTAACCAGAGGTAGACCCGCATACAGATCAATCAATCGTGCCTGGCGATTGAACCGCGTCTCTATGTGAGGAACGATGTGCTGCATAGCATGAAGCAGCGACTCTCCCCAA
>SOJU01000174.1 GCA_004376465.1 Anaerolineales bacterium
CTTTTCCTAACTGAGGGTGAGTTTAACCTCTGCCCAGCGGATTATTGCTTGCCCGCGGTTGCCGAGGGTCGTCAAACAGACAGAAAAGCGGATGGTGTTTCTGATAGCGGGATCCTTGTTGAAGCCTACACACCTCCCGATAACGTCATTGATGATGTGTTGCGGGTTACATCGGCGGCAAACATTGAGGTCGGGGGGGTTGAATACCTGGTCAACACACGCGACGGTGAGGTTTACTACTATGATATCAACGCCTTATCGAACTTCGTGGCCGATGCCCCAAACGTCATCGGTTTCGATCCATTCCCCAGGCTGGTCGATTTCATCATGAAGCGGGCAGGGATTCGATCTACGGCAATCGCTTGAAGCAGCCAGGCCGTTTTGGCCATGCCCTACACTACCCGCTAGCTGCATAGCTCCTGGATGCAGAAGTTCCGATAGAGGTGATCGCGATTACAGCGATTTATGCCAAGGTTGTCGACATCCACAAACTCACACCGGGTTTGATTGCTTCCGATTATCAACTTAATCGGGTGCAGGTTCGTCTCGGGACTCTAATAAACAAGCTTAGAGCGTTGCACCATCGAAATACGGAATCTCTTCTTATTAGGAAGGTTCGGGTTCCTAGGATGTACGCTTTAGGACGGCGCCGAGGATGGCGGTGAGGCTCGCGGGCGCCAGACTATCCCCCCAGACCGTTCGATAGGATTCATGCCCTGAGACCGCGCCGAAGAGTGCGCGGCGAAGACGCGGCTCTTTGCGCGCCGCTCTTATGACGGCATCCAGCATGCCGGCGCGAGCCATGAGGATGACAACGGACCGCATGGTTTGGCCGTAGGACATGTCGCTAATGAGATCTTCGTTGGCGCTTCTGTAGTGGTCGTCAAATGCAGCCCTGGAGAATCCGGCCGAAAGAATCGTCTCTGCTGCCCGTATACCTGTTTGCACGGCCGCCGTGACCCCTTTACCTTTAAAGGAGCGCACCAAGCCTGCTGCATCACCGATCATGACGAAGCGGTCACCATAGTAATTCCGCGCTAACGAGCAAGGAAAGCGCCCTTTGTAGTAACGGAGATCGTCTGCATCGTATTGGCGAGCCATCTCGAAATTGGGTAATGCCTCACGCACCACTGGTTGCTTCAGGAAAGCGGACATCAATGGAGCATCGACATTACGCCCGGCGATGTTGATGGTCAAGTGATCGCCCTTAGGTGTGATACCACCAAATTCGATACGCGGGTGCTTCGGAAGGAAGGCATGAATATGCTTGCCGAAGGCATCCATGGCTTCAGTCCCCGGATGGTATTTCGTGACGATCGAGCTTAAGGCTTGCGGGGGCTTATACTTCGCTTGGCGCGAGAAGAACGCCGCGCTGCCCTCATCCATTCCAAATGCACCTACGAGTACGTCTCCCTCCACCGGTGCGCTATCGGTGTATACAATGACACCATCTTCGTGGAATTCCAGACTGGTTGCACGAACAGGCAGTACTTCCACCCCTCTTTTCATAGCCGATTCCAGCATATAGCCGTCGTACTTCACTCGCCGTAAGGCAACGGAAGGCTCGTCATCACCTTCAAGGGGGAGTTCCTCTCTATCGCCGTGGAGGGTATAACCTGTGATCAAGGCTTGCGTGAGATCCGTTGGGAAGGGAACGAGGAGTTCGCGCTCCATAAGATCAGGGAGCGGAGTCGAGAGGACACCCACACATTGATTGTAATGCCGCTCCCCGGCGAATTGTTTACTTTCTAGGATGGTTACTTTTACTGCCCTGTCGATCTGTGTCGCGAGCTTAAGCAGGGCTAGTCCGCAGGCAGAACCAGCAGGTCCACCGCCCAATATTACGATATGCAGGGATTCGGAAGCATTTCTATTCATCATCTTACACGGCTTATTTTAGCCTATCCTTCTTTACACTGCGGTAAAGGGGAATAATGGATCCTTTACTGAACAATTTTCTGAAGAGTTGGCGATACGGCTCGCTCCCCGTGAACATGCCCCACAGGATGCGTGAGTGAATTCTTTGAGAGCGCGGCAGATCTTCCTCCGATTTTATGATACCAACCCAAACGCTCATCAGGACGCGAAAACGGAGTGTCAGATCCCATAATCGAAACAGAATCCTGCCATAATTGTTGTCCTTCACGATCTCCTTGCAAAGCGGTCTATAGCCCTTTCTAAATGCCGCCTCTGAAATCCCGACAGTGAGCGCGGTGTGCACTGCCTTTTCGGCTGTTGAGAATGCCGCGCCGATCCCATCCTTGTAGAGCCGGGTAACTGCCGCGTCTCCGACGGCAACCCAGCGGTCCCCAAAATAACGCTTGGCCAAGCCCACTGCGATCCTTGGCGTGCACCCGCATAAACTCCCTGAAGAAACGGGGAGATCTTCGTTGAGTTCATGTGCCTCGATGAAGTCACTGATTGCATCGGCAGCCAGACCTCGGCCGAGGAGAGAGATATTGACATAAGAACCCTTGGGAATGAGCGCCCCGAATACCAGCCCCGGCGGCTTCTGGAAGTAGCTGCGGACCTGGTCAGAAGGCCATCCCTCCGGAAGGGGGAACTCGTCCTGAGCCATGATCTCCGTTCGGGGCGGCTGGTAACCAAATTCATCACCCAGAGGTGAGCGACTGTTGACGCCCGTTGCCAGGATCACGAGGTCAGCAGCAAATCGGTTTTGAGCGGTATGGATGATGGGCTTTCTATCCCAGGTAACGGCGATCACTCGCGCTTTTATCCGTTCCGCACCACGAGCACATGCTGCGGAGAGTAAGTAGCCATCGAAGCTTGTTACTGGCCCAAATGGATGCAGTCGCGGACCGCCTCCACGATATATGCTGACGATTCGATATTCTGGATCTGGTCTATCGATCTTCATTATCTCTTGGTTGAGGTGAATGGAATAAGCACGAATCTCCGATTGGATGACATCATCCGGAAGTGAGATTTCGAGACTCTCCAAATTATGGATGAGTCGGGTGGAGATGATCCCTGCGCACCGGTTGCAGCCTCCGGATCCGGGAATGGAAAAATCTCGCGGTTCGAAGATCATCACTTCAAGCCGCATCCCCAGCTGGTCGATCTGCGCAAGAAGCTGTAAGGCTGCGAAGCTTCCTGCGGGTCCACCACCGATGATGCAGATGCGGTCGCCATCGGATAAACGTATTCCCATCAATTTACTCCGAATTCATCTTACATTAAAATTGCGCCGTTGGGGAGTGTATTCGGGCGCATTCGAGGTGGATGTGTATTGGGATTCTCACCAACCTTAAGGTCACGGAGCGCAGAGGTGCGCGCCGCCCTTAATTCGCCTTTCCGCTCCCCATGGTTCCGAGATTGAACCGCTGCCCTTGATGAACACTTACGGTGATGAGGTAGGTCTGTTCCTTGTCTCCACGACCGTCTGAGCGCCCGAAACCCGTCCGCTCTTTGACTCAATATCGTCCGGAATTTACTCTACCGCAATTGACTATAATCACCAACGCTTCAATCGGCGGGTACTGAATTCACGGTTGAGTTGCGAACTTAGGGAATTCAACATACTCTTGACTTATCAAATTGACTCATAACGGCTTATAAGCGCATGCCTTTCACGCATGTGAACACCCGTCATGACCGCAGCTTCGAGATGTGCAGCGGAGCAGCCCCGCCCCCACCAGGAGGTGTGCTGAGATGAAAAAACTACACCTATTATTGCTGACAGCTTTCACGCTTTTATTTGCGACGCTGGCGTGTAACCTACCATCGTCTGGCACGCCGGTCGCCTCCCAGGATGTTGACGAAGCAGTCGAGGCCATGCCCGCAGCTGGTGTGCCAACTGCCACTGTCCAAGTCCAGGCCGAGGATCCGCCAGCGGCTGCGCCGCTTCCCTCGCAGACGCCGACGCCGTCCGAAACACCGACCGTGACACCAACACCCACGTCCTCAATCCCGGTGGTGCGTGTATCTCAGAATACCAACTGCCGGTCGGGACCAGGAACAGTCTACGATTTGATCTATATCTTCATGGTTGGGGATGAGGCCGAGATCATCGCTCGCAGCAGCGCGCCCAACTACGTCATAATCGAGGTACCGGACGGCTCCGGCGAGGAGTGCTGGCTGTGGATGCAGTATGGGGAACAGACAGGCTCCACAGATCATCTCCCCGAGAGAACACCTCCGCCGACACCGACGCCAGTTGCCACGGCGACACCGGAGATTGATTTTACAATTGGGGTTAATAACCTATATTTTTGCGCAGGAAAAGATTTTGTAATCATCGGCATCACAAACACCGGGCCGATCAAACTTGAATCAACCCAGATCAAGGCTGTGGATCAGGACACGTCCGAGACCGTTTCCCGTCAGTTGGATTTGTTTGGCTCAACACCGACTTGTATGAGTATTGCATTGGCCGCAATCAATCCCGGAAATACAGGCTATACCACTGCCGGCTTCACACCACCTATCGCCGGGCATACGATCAATATCACCTACAAAGCCTGCGCAGGCGATGGGCTCGCTGAACCGTGCCTGACGAAATCTCTTTCGTATGAGGTTCCCTTCGTGTCTGATAAGAACGCCAAGGCAAATTTCGAGCCCGTGGACAGCGGCGAAATCCTCGCACTGGTCTCAGACCTGCCGATCACCACCTGGAACTACACGGATTCCAGCCTTGAGGGTCGGCACATCGGCCCAATGGCGCAGGACTTCAATGAGCTCTTTGGATTCGGTGACTACGAAGAATATATCAGCGCGGTCGACTCCTCCGGTGTAGCACTGGTCGCCATTCAGGGGCTGTCCGATATCGGTGAGGAGCAGGCGCAGAGGATCGCGGCGCTTGAAAGCCAAAATGAGATGCTGCAAGCACAGAACGAGGCGCTGAACGCCCGGGTAGACGCGCTCGAAGCACAGGGAGCCCCGAAATCCGGTGTCCGATGGCCCGCACTTGTGCCTGCATCGGCGCTCGCGGTCTTGACAATCGCACTACTGCTCGGGATGAGTATCAAATGGAGAGGCCGTCGACCGGATTAGAGACTTGAGCAGGATGGTAGCTTAGTCGCCTATTTACCCAGCTTATGGTTGGAACCATATCTGGATTAATCTGATCATCCCATGATTTGAGCCCGCGCATATCAGTCTTGTCATAGTAGCGGTAAAATTTCCACACCTATCTTTAACTTAACAGAGGTCTGCATGCCAAACAGGATCCAACTCAAAACCGGAATCAGCAGAACTATGCGCTGGCTGCTGCAAACAAGCCGGCCTGTTCCCCCGCGCAGTGATGAAGAAGTCGCGGCCGATGTGGAGCGTAACTACCGCTGGAATTTCAGTGTCAATCTGCTCGATAATGCCGGTTTTATGTTTGGCTTCAGCTTCATCTCCGCCACTACCATTGTGCCCCTCTTTATCAGCAAGCTGACGGTCAGTCCACTGCCGATTGGGATCGCCGCCGTCATCGCCCAGAGCGGCTGGTCCCTGCCGCAGATTTTTACCGCAAACAGCGTGGAACGTTTAGCCCGGAAGAAGCCAGTCGTCGTCAACCTGGGATTCTTCCTTGAGCGCCTGCCGCTGTGGATTTTAGTGATCGCACCCATGATCGCTGTGAGTGCACCAACGCCGGCCCTGGTGCTTTTCCTGGTCACTTTTGCCTGGTTCAACGTGGGCGCCGGGCTGATAGCGACAGCCTGGCAGGATTTGTTAGCTCGTTGTTTTCCTGTGGATCGGCGCGGCCGGTTTTTTGGCACGAGCATGTTTGTCGGCACAAGTCTGGGGATGCTGGGGGCAGCCATTAGCGCTTGGATCTTGAAGACTTATCCCTTCCCGACCAATTTCGTCTACATCTTTACCTTTGCCGCCGTTGGCATCACCATCAGTTGGATATTCATCGCCCTTACCCGTGAGCCGGTCCAGCCCGTCGATGAGCCAAGGACCACCACCCGCCAATTTTGGGCTAAATTACCCGACATTCTGCGCCGCGATCACAACTTTCGCCGTTTCTTGATCGCCAGGTCGCTGCTGGCTCTGGGTGGGATGGGGGCGGGTTTTGTCACCGTGTCGGCAGTGCAGCGCTGGGGGGTGTCGGACAGCACAGTGGGTGTCTACACAGGCGTGCTGCTGCTTGGCCAAACTATTGGTAACCTGACTTTCGGGTTTCTCGCCGATCGTTTCGGTCATAAGTTATCTCTGGAGCTGGGCGCGCTGGTTTCGTTGCTCGCCTTTCTCTTAGCCTGGTTGTCGCCTTCTCCACATTGGTACTATGGCGTGTTCGCTCTCATGGGAATCGCCATCGGCGCGATGATCGTTTCGGGTATTTTGGTGATCATGGAGTTCAGTGTGCCGCAGCGCCGCCCGACCTACGCCGGCATGGCGAATTCCAGCATGGGGCTTGTCAGCCTTGCCGCGCCGTTGATTGGCGCCTGGTTGGCTAAAATGAGCTACAGCTGGCTTTTTGCGCTCAGCGCATTTGTTTACTTACTCGCGTTTATTGCGCTGCACTGGTGGGTGAAGGAGCCGCGCTGGGCTTAGAGGGAGATTGCTTCGCTTCACTCGCGATGATAGGTTCCTGCTTGATGTCTGAGGAGCACAGCGACGAAGAATCTCGTTCCTGGCAAAAAACACAATTCAGTTTATAGAACGAGATCCTTCACGGAGTTTTGCCTACGAAGCCCCCGGTTTCGCCAAGTGCCCCCGAAGCGGAGCGGAGAGGGGTTTCTGGGGCGAAGTCGAAGGACCGAAAGGTTCGCTCGCAATGACAAATCAAGGGTACGCCCGGAGCTGAACCTCCGGGCTCAAAGGAAAAGAGTGCTTCGCACCCTCAATGTCAGCCCGAAGGGGGTCTGCGATGAGCCCGTCAATTTATTGACGGGCGGATACCTTAAGAGGAGGTCTTCAATTCGCAGCAGAGACCTCGCACCCATTCTCGAACCACAGGTGAAGATCGTAACCACCGGGCTCGGCCAAAGTGCCGAAGAAGAACTCCACCCGTGAGAGCCGGTCCACACTTCGATCCTCGCTGTTTCCTATCCAGGTGGTCATGATCGTCGGTGGGGTCACGCCCGTACCGGACCAAATGACCTTCCCGTCCAGAAACGCGTTGAATATGGCGTCGTTGGACTTCGGCCAGTCGATTTCGATGCGTGTGATCGTGAGTACCACACCGCTGTCGTTCTGCAGCCGCCAGGCAGCGATGTTGCTGGTCGCGGAGAGGAAACGCAGGTCGAGCTGGGCACAGACATCGGCCGGCGGGGTCAATGTGTGACTGGGTGTGGCGATTTGGGTTGCCGGTGTTGAAGTGTACACCGGCGAAATCGTGCCCGGCGTTTTGGTGCCTGGTGATGATGGGGTGTCGAGTGCCGGTAGTGAGGTCTCGTGTCCCGGCGTACCTGCTGAAGGTGTGCTTTCTACTTCACCGGCTGTGCGTGTGGATGGTTGGATTGGGAGACCGGGTACCAGGGTTCCATCGAAGAGATCCAGTGCGAAAACCAGCGTTACCGATACGACCAGGAGCAGAAGGACAGCGAGGATAACCAGCATACCTAATTGCCTGCCCGTCATGCCTAGGATCCTTCGCGACCTACTCCCGGTTTTACGGTTCACGTCGTTACCCTGATATTTAGTGCCCAGCGGCTCATGATGAATCCAGAGACCCGGATGAAACGGTCCTCGACCGGGTTGATTTCCTTCGCGCTCGGGGAATTGTACACGCTTGCTGCGATGGGATCGCGGGCAGTCATTCGCTTCCAGCCATTCAACCGGTCAGTTCCCTGCCGAGGCCTGGCAGCCGTTATCGAAAGTGATGAGCAGGTTATATCCCGAACCAGCCGCATTGGTGCCGAAGCCCGCCTCCAGCTCAGCCGAAGAACCCACCTCGCGCGCCAATTGTCCACCAACCCAGGAAGTGATGTGCGTGGGTGGCGTCGTATCCACGCCATTCCAAACGACGGAGCCATCGACGAAGATGTTGAACAGGGCATCATTCGAGGCAGGCCAATTGAGATCGATCACCTCGATTCTTATGGTTGCTCCGGAATCGTTTGTGATCTCCCACTCAGCGATGTTGCTCGTGGACGAGAAGCCCACGATATCAATGAGTGGGCAGACGTCCTGTGTCGGAGTGGCGGTGATCGTTGGCGTTCGGGTGGAGGTGGCTGAGGGTGACGCTGTTCGCGTGGCAGTTTGTGTCGCCGTTCGCGTGGGCGTGTAAGTCGCGCTGGGCGAGGGTGTGGAGCTTACCGCCGGCGACACGCTGAGTGTGCCTGCCACAGTCACTGCAGGCGTTCGGGAGGCCGTTGGTGTCCTGGTCGATGCGCTCAACGCTGAAGCGGTTTTGGTCAGTGATGTGGTTGCTTCCGGCGTGCCATCAAGCGCTAGTGGAGGGATTGGGTTATCCAATCCACTCGATTCGACCAACAGCACCTGCAGCGTCGCCGCGATCGCCGTTTGGAGTTGCTCTTCAGACATGCTTGATCCGGCCGCGAAGGCCACTGCGGTCGAGAGCGAATCCACCGTCGCTTTCCAGTCCACAGTTGGGCTTGGGGTGTGCGTTGCCTCACCACCCACTGCTGCATTGCCGGTGTTGAGCGAACGGCTGATCAGCCATAGGGAGGGCAGGAGGATCAGTGCTCCCAGGATCATCAATGGGACTAACTTTCGCTTCTTTGGTGCGACGGCGTCGATTAATGTATTATCTTCGTGGTCGTCTTCCTCAAGTTTGTACTCCAGAGTCGCGTCATAGGGGCGTCTCGCACCGGGCTTGAGCGCGCCTTCCTTCGAGTCGTAGACCTCCTGCAAAGCGCGGTCGAAGGCCTGGCTCAGGGCCAGGGCAGATCCATAGCGATCCTCAGGGCGCTTTTCCAACGCTTTGATCAGCACCTTGCTAATCTCATGCGGGATGTTCGGGTTGACCGTTGTCGGTGGTGGTAGAGGTTCGCTGGCCTGCTTCATCGCAATTGCCAGTGGTGTATCCGCGTTGAAGGGCAGATGACCCGTGCACATCTGGTAGAGCACAATTCCTAATGCGTAGACGTCGGTTTTTTCGCTCACCGCCTCGCCGCGCGCCTGTTCCGGGGCCATGTACTGCGGCGTGCCGATCACATTCGAACCCGTCAAACTTACTGTGGCGTCCCCGACGTGTGCGGTGCCGAAGTCGGAGAGCCAGGCATTGCCTTCGATATCCATCAGGATATTGGCTGGTTTGACATCGCGGTGGACCAAGCCTGCGTCATGAGCATACTGCAGCGCTTCCGCAATTTGACGGATGATGTGCGCGCCTTCCTCTGGTTTGAGAGGTCCCTTTCGTATACGTTCGCGCAGTGTGCCGATCTCCATCAGCGGCATGACGATGTAGTAGATCCCTTCCTCCATACCGAAATTTAGGATGGGGACGATGTGCGGGTGATGCAGTCGCATCAGGATCGCAGCCTCGCGCTCGAATCGGGGTTGAAAATTCTCCTCTTCATCCAGCCAGGGAGGCAGAACCTTGACGGCCACCTCCTGCTCCGTCCCATCCTCAATGGCTTTGAAGACCGAAGCCATCCCGCCGCTGCCGATCCTGCTGACGAGGGTATATTTGCCTAACTTATGGTCTTTCCATTTATACATCAGTGTCCTGCGCGTTTACATGGACCGCATTGCGGAGCGTGCGTGCTCCGGATGTGTGGATTAAATAACCGACTGTCCAAGCCTGGCTATCGCTTGCGTCTTCAGTAGCATACCAACGATCGCGATATCTCTACTTTACAAGTGCCTTACAGCGATATCAAGATGACTTAATTCCGGGGGGAGGAAGTCTTCGATGCGCAAAGTATATGACCATAGATGGGAATCACATCAGCGGGGCTTTCTCCGATAGATGACACTTTTCTGTCGAAGATGGATCGGATGGAAGTTCCTCGCTAGGAACGAATCACTATATGCTTCGCACGGCTGGAGGTGGTAAAAATACAATACTTCACGACCTTGGAGTGGATGAAAATATTCGGTTGGCCACTGGTGGCTGATGAAATTCCGGTGGCAATAAATTTGACGTTTTAGATTCTTGGAACAAGCATAGGCGGCATATGTCCACTCCAAACAAGCTTCGTTTCCCCAGACTGCTGAGCGCAGTCCTCATCGTTTTGTTGGCCAGCCCGGCACTTCTTGTGCAGGCGACGTTGGCGCATCCCTCTGAAACGGAACGCGTGAGTATCAGCAGCACGGGTATCGAAGGTGATCATCTTTCACAAACCCCTAGCATAAACGCCAATGGTCAGCTCATCGTCTTCGCCTCCGAAGCGACGAACCTTGTCGACGGCGACATCAATGACGTCCAGGACATCTTCCTCCACGATTGGCTCATCGGTACGACCGCGCGCGTGAGCCTGAGCGGGCAAGGCCAAGAAGCCGATGGCGCCAGCGCCTGGCCCGAGATCAGCGCCGATGGCCTATCCGTCGTGTTCGCCTCAACAGCAACAAACCTCGTCGACGGAGATACGAACGAAGTCGAGGATGTCTTTGTAGTCGATCTCCAGTCAGGTGCCGTCGAACGGGTGAGCCGTTCCGCTTCGGGCGGTCAGGCCAATGCGGCCAGCAGCCATCCGGTCATCTCCGGCGATGGTCGCTTCATCGCATTCGTTTCCGCGGCTATAAACCTGTTCCCGGGCGCGACCACAGGTCGGGAGGAGATCTACCTCTACGATCGCGACGATGGATCGCTGCGTTGGGTCAGCAAGCCACTCACTGGATCGGTAAATGATGGACTGAGTGGAGAACCGGCGATCAGCGCCGACGGCAATTGGGTCGCCTTCTCTTCGAACTCAGCCCAACTTGTTTCTGGGGACAACCTTGGTTTGCGTGATATCTTCTTATGGAACAGAGCTTCGAGCACGATTGAACGGATCAGTGTGACCCAAACTGGTGGTGAAGCCGATAGCTTAAGCTACGTTCCGGCGATCAGCGCCGACGGTCGATTCATCGTTTTTCGGTCGCACGCTTCTAATCTAGTCGCTGGCGATACGAATTTGTCGGGCGATATCTTCCTGCGCGATACTCTGAACGGTGCGCTGCAGCGAGTGAATCTTTCCACCACCGGCGAGCAGGCCGGTGGCCCCAGCGACGAGCCGGCGATCAGCGCGGACGGCCGTTTCATCGTCTTCCGTTCGAGTGCCACGAACCTCGTTCCGAATGATACCAACGGTCATCGCGATATTTTCGTACGTGATATGCAGGGCACCACGACCCGGGTTTCCGTAGATAGCTCTGCCGGCGAGTCAAACGGACGTAACTATTCACCCGCCATCAGCGCCGACGGAGCCGCAATCGCCTTCTATTCCGAAGCGGACAACTTAGACTTGGTGCGCGTCGATGACAATGATACAAAAGACGTCTTCGCGCACGGCGAACCACCGACAGCCGAGCCAACAGAGACACCGACAACCGAACCGACGGAAACGCCGACGGCTGAGCCATCAGTCACGCCGACGGCTGTACCTACAGAAACACTAACACCAGAACCAACCGATACACCGACGGCTGTACCTACAGACACGCCGACGGCTGTACCTACAGAAACACTAACACCAGAACCAACCGATACACCGACGGCTGAGCCTACGGAGACACCGACGGCTGAACCCACAACTGAGACGCCTGATCCAACGGCGACTGATGAGCCGCCCGCGGAAAGCTCACCGCCAATCATCAACCTGAAGCAGGAGATCTGCGTTAAGGAGGGTGGGACGATTGCACTGACGGGTTCCTTCAAGGATCCCGATTCCGAACGCTGGACGGCGAGCGTCGATTATGGCGACGGCACCGGTGCCCACGCCCTTACCTTACGCTCCGATGAGACGTTCAAGCTGCGCTGGGTTTATGGTGATAATGGCAGCTACACCGTGACGGTTAGGGTCATCGACGAAAGTGGTGCCATCGGAACGGCAAACTTGAAAGTTACTGTGAAGAACCGGTCACCTCTGCTCGAAATCGATCTACAGCCTGACCTCACGGCCTACCGCGATCAAACTGGCTCGAGCCACGATCGTGGCGTTGAACCTGCCGGCAAGATTGGTAAGTGGTTTGTAGCCACTGCAGGTGAGCGGATTTCCTTCACGATCGACGTGGAAGACCCAGGCTCAGATGACATCAGGATCCGTTGGAGCTTCGGCGACGAGGTGATCTATTTCAACGAGGGCGATGAAGCCGATCCATTCCCCAGCCCATGGGGAACCTACCCATTCCTTGTAACACACACAGCTTCCGTTATCTTCGACAAGCCGGGTGTGCGCAACGTGAGGGTAGACGTCTACGATGATGATGGCGGCAAAGTCTCGATGTATTTCCAGGTGCTCGTGCGCGGAAAGGAACGATGTCGTACCTCGTTGGGGTATTGGATCCAGCGCTTCAAGAATGAAAACAATGCGGAGTACAAGGGCGAGCTGCGCGCTCATCTGAGCATCCTGAGCGCATTCGTGACCTCATCATTCGGCGAATTCCGACCTGAGGCGGTGAACGTGCTGGAGAACTTTATTCTCCATGATATGGATCAAAGCGCGCGCGCCCGGGCCCAGCTCCTAACGGCTTGGCTTAACTTCACTAACGGTTCGGTGGAGTGGGGTGATGTCATCCGTGATGCGGATGGGAAACATGATATGCAATACGCGGAGGTTCTTCGTGAGATTTTAGCTATCCTGGTTGATGGTAAAGCCACGCCGGAGGAGATCTCGCACGCCATCGAGTTGGCAGAGTCGATCAACCTGCAATCTCGCAGCGGTGCAGCCTGCCCCGTCTATACAGAATAAGGCGAGATAAGCGCAAGATATTGAGGAAGACCGCCCGCCCATCATCTGGATGGGCGAGTTTTTTATTCTGATGTACGGCTCGCTCGAAATGACAAATCAAAGGTACGCACGGAGCTGAACCTCCGGGCTCAAAGGATAAGGGTGAGAAGGACCCTCAGCGTTAGCCCGAAGGGGTTCTGCTATGAACCCGTCAATTTATTGGCGGGCGGATTACGGTGAACAGGGAAAATGCCCTTCTACGGCTCACTTGAAATGATATTTATTAGTGAAGGTCCTTCCCTCGCTTGTCATTACGAGGAGCCCGATAGGGCGACGCCTGTCCTGAGTGAAGCCCCCGTTTTTGTCGGGGGCGAAGCCGAAGGATCTCAATCTCCCGTCAAGAAACGAGGAGATTGCTTCGCTCCGCTCGCAGGATCTAGGCCAATGTTATTCTGAGGAGTGGAGCGACGAAGAATCTCATTCCTTGCAGGAACCAGCCCTCGGTTAAAAATACGAAATGCTTCGCAGGATTATTCCCAACATCTCCCTCATATCAATTCTGGAAGTAGGCAACATGTTTGAAGGCAGTTCAAGCAGCGATTACTCCACCGTTCCGGGTTCCGTCAGTGTCAGGGTCACGGGACCGATGACGGTCTCGTACACTTGCGTGGCACCATCCATGGCGGGTACTACCAAGTAGATCTGATCGGTGATCATGTCGTAGCCCTCAACGCCGCCGCTACTGTGAATTTCCTCGATGACGTATTTTGGTAGGTAGGTCGTCTTATCGAATGGATTGCAGGTGTCCGTCCCGCTCAAAGTCACCTCGGCGGGGAACTGGAACTTAAAGACATTGGCATTCCCGCGTGTCTCCTGCTTGCCCTGGATCTCAAAATTGAAGGTGCCGGTGACGTCCGTTGTGGAAATAAATTCCTCGCCGCTTAGCAGGTTAACGCAGATTGTCTCCACGTGGGTAACCAGTCTGCCCGTACCCTGGCCATCGAGTTCGTCGTTCTCTTGGACGATGAAGAACCCTTCCCAGGCTATCGTGTGTTGGCCGGAATCCCAGACAGTATCCAGGTTTAGATTAACCTGCCAGGATTCGCACTCTGGCACATCCTCGCCTCGCTGACGACGGAGGCGGATATCCTTCCACTCGTTAATTTCATCCATGGCACCGTATTCAAACGTTTCGATGCCGAAGAGCATCGCCCGAGCTATTGCGCGTAAAAGACTACGAGCTTCCTGCAGGCTGGCGAGACACGGGTTGAAAACCTCCAGCGCCTGTACCAGTGCGGTTTCGGCGAGATCAGTTGCCCGGGCGATGGCTTCATCTCCGAGTTCGAGTAACCCCAACAGCTGAGCCTCGGCTGCGATTCGGAGTGCTTCTTTCAGGTCTGCGCTGTCGACTGCATCCGATGCCCAGGCTTCGAAGGTATCCGTTGCCGAGGCGATGGCATCATCGGCGCGTTCATTGTTGCCCCAGTATTGTGCCCGAGCGGCGATGGCCAGATAAGAGCGCACGGTTTTTCGTGCTTGAGCACCGCCTTGCTGCAAACGCGGAAGGGCGACTTTCAAACTGCCTTCAGAGGAGAACGCCTCCCGCTCCACATCCGCCAGCAGCTCGCTCAACTTATCGTCCGCCAACGAGTCTTGCCCGGATTCAAAGAGCTGATCAACCTCATCCAGCGCCTCAGCCAGATCCGCAGGGACCTCAAAGGCGCAGAAGCTGCCCTCGAGAGAGAACATTTCACTGGCAACATCTAGGGCGCCCTGGTGCCCGAGCGTACCGAATTCAAAGTCATCGCCCAGCGTGGCCACGCGGCCGGCTGGCTCGAGTTGGAAGATCTCGAAATCGAGTGATTGGGCACAAAGATCCTTGTCCTTAACGACATCCCCTGCCTGATTCCTGTCCGTTGAAGGTCCTGCCGCAGTTGAACCGCAGGCGGCCATAAAGAAGGATAGGAAAAGTAGGGGTAAAAGTGTTAACCTGGGAGAACGCCATAATTTCATCCAATACTCCTTGGTGATTGAAATAGGATAAATACTACTTGAATAAGAAGATTAAGGCTAGATGGAAATTTGAAGCTACGCGTATGATGAGTATCGGCGAGTTGCCTGGTTTATGAGGGGGCGAAGTCGAAGGCTCACTCGAAATGACAAATCAAAGGTACGCACGGAGCTGAACCTCCGGGCTCAAAGGATAAGGGTGAGAAGGACCCTCAGCGTTAGCCCGAAGGGGTTCTGCTATGAACCCGTCAATTTATTGGCGGGCGGATTACGGTGAACAGGGAAAATGCCCTTTACGGTTCGCTCGAAATGACTTCCCATAAAGAAGCTAGCAATAGCACAAGCAACTTTAATCGGGTATAAAAACAGCGTGAACACCAAGGTGCAGCAGATAGAAATCGAAAATACCGTCGTAGATGTGACCCGTAAGAATATCAAACACATGTACTTTACTGTTTATCCACCCAATGGCAGAGTGCGAGTCTCCGCGCCGCACCGCTTTGACGACGAAGCCATTCGCAAGGCCGTGACCATGAAGCTGCCGTGGATCAAACGCCAGCAGGCTAAGTTCGAAGGATGGGAAAATCTATCGCCGCTGGAGTACGTCTCCGGGGAGAAGCATTACTATCGAGGTCAGAGTTACTTGCTGAACGTGATCTATCACGACGGTCCGCCATATGTAATTATTCATAACAACGCCACACTCGATCTTTTTGTGCGGATAGGAAGTGACATCAAGAAACGCGAGCGCGCCCTCATGGCCTGGTATCGCCAGCAGCTCAAGGAGGCCATCCCTCCCCTTATTGCCAAATGGGAAACCATCATCGGTGAAGATGTGGCTGAATGGGGGGTGAAGCGAATGAAAACAAGGTGGGGCAGCTGCAACATCAAGGCTCGCCGGATCTGGTTGAATCTGGAACTTATCAAGAAACCCGGTTGCTGCCTGGAATACATCATTGTGCATGAGATGGTGCACCTGCTAGAGCGTCTTCATAATGATCGTTTCGTGACCTACATGGATGAATTCATGCCGCAATGGCGACACTGCCAGGATGAACTGAACAAAGCTCCGCTTGCGTATGCGCAATTGGGGTATTGAATGCTGGGTGGGATGCCTGCCACCCGTGGATATCGCTGGGTTCCTGCAGATTCCCACCGCATCGTCGCGTTGTCGATTTCCTGCGAATACGTTATGCTCACAGGAAACACGTCGGCTCGTTGAGAGGAGCGTTCCGTGAAAACACGCTTGATAATTATATTTCTCGTTTTACTGCTGACCCTCACCGGCTGCGATACGCCCGCTGATGAAAATGACATATCTACCTCCGTCGCAGCGACGCTCGTATCGATGGATGAGACCGAGACGGTAGAGCCTGTGGACCCAATCCCACCAACTGCCACACTGGACGTTGTCGAAGAGCCCACGTTGCCCCCTCCAACCGAAACACCTGCGCCACTTACTGATGAAGAGGCGATAAAGGCTGCGATGAATGAATATCTGGATTCGCCTGTTGATGAGTCAACCATCATTGTTTCCGAGATTGCGGGTGACCTCGCTCGTGGCGGTCTCCAGGGTGCGTATTTCATAGCAGCCAAAGATGGTGGCGAGTGGATTATTATTTACGCCGGGCAGGCCACGCCGTACTGCAATCTGGTCAATCCCTATGGATTTCCAGTTGAGTGGGTGCCCGAGTGTCTGGCTGACGACGATTCGCTCGTCCAACGAACTGAAGCGGATATCGATGCCGAGATCGCCTCACTCGGCGCACCTTCATGGACGGATTCCATGGACAGCGCCGGTAGGTGGTATATGTTAAGTACGAGTAATGTCACCTTCAAGATGGAAGACAGCTCGCTGGTGATGGAAGTTCAAGAGGGGGGCGGGTACGATGAATGGGGGCTGGCAGCAGGCGCTGATAAAACTGATTTCTATCTCGAAATCACGGCCACGGTGGGTGATCAGTGCAGCGGTATAGATCGCTATGGGCTTATCTTCCGCGCCCCCGACCCTAGTCAGGGATATATTTTTGAATTCTCTTGTGATGGGCGTTTTCGCCTATACAAATGGGATGGGGAGAACTATACGGGGATTCAGGGCTGGAAGTCATCTGCATTGATTCTCTCTGGACCCGACCAAGAGAATCGGCTCGGCGTCATGACCGATGGAAGCGATGTGAAATTGTTCGCCAACGGTAAGCTCCTGGGCGAGTACAGTATTGAAGATTACCCGGAGGGTAGGTTCGGCTTAGTCGTCGGGTCGACCAACACTGACAACTTCAAAGTAATGGTTGACTCCGCTTCATTTTGGGATTTGTAGGAAAACTTATCGAGTTTGTTTCGGGTTTTGACCAGGTCCTCCCCAGACTGCGACTGTTTCATCTTAACTCGTCGACGCGAGGAGCGTGCTGCCCTGGCTGGCGTCAGTGTGTTGCGTCGCCGGTTACCAATGGAAGGGGGGGGTGATCCATCAGGCTTGTCCTCCTCTAACTTGCCACATATTCAACTTCCATGTCCGCAATTTTCTCAGTTTGTCAGTTGTCCATCTGGCGGGTAAGTGCTACAAAAGACCTTGGAAAGGGGATTGGTTAAGGCAATGGCTCCGACGATCCTGCTGTCAACTCCAGCGACGGGCAAGACACATGCATGCATTTCCCGCGTCCGAGAAGCGGTTAAGCAGCTTCATGTTATTCCTGTCTGGGTCATTCTCCCCGACCGCCTCCAGGTTCCGGCATTCAATCAGCGTCTGGTAGAGGCGGGCGGGGCATTTGGCGTGCAGATCGGTACCTTCGGCACGCTATATCACGAGATCCTGCGGCTGGCTGGCAAATCCGTCCCGTTGGCCTCAGATGTGGTTCTCCAGCGGTTGATCCGGGGTGTGATTGAAGAGGCGCTGGGGGAGGGGCAACTCCCCCATTTCCAGAAGATCGCCGGTAAGCCCGGGTTCCTGAGCGTTTTAAAAGA
>SOJU01000065.1 GCA_004376465.1 Anaerolineales bacterium
CGCTTGCGAATGCGCAAACTCTTCGGGGTGACCTCGAGCAACTCATCATCACCCATATACTCAATCGCCTCGTCCAAGCTCATCTCTCGCGGTGGGGTAAGTCGCTGATCGATCTCGCGAAACGACGCACGCATATTGGTGACATGCCGCTTCTTACACACATTGACTACCAAGTCATCGGGGCGCTGATTCTCGCCGACCACCATTCCTTCATAAACCTCGACTCCAGGACCAAGGAAGAGCATCCCCCGCCCTTCTGCATTCTTTAGTCCGTAGGTTGTGGTGATGCCATGTTCCCAGGCAACCAGCGAACCCCGGGAACGTACGATATTGCCGCCTGAGATGGGAAGATAATCGTGGAATATGCTGTGCATGAACCCCGCGCCACGCGTGGCTGTCAAGAAGTTGTGGCGGAACCCCAGTAGGCCGCGCGTGGGCACCAGATAGCGCAGCCGAACGGCGTCATCCTGGTCGTCCTGCAAATCGAGCATCTGCCCCCGCCGCCTGCCAAGCATTTCCACCACAGCCCCGACAGACTCCGATCCGGTTTCGATGTAAACCTCTTCATAGGGCTCGAGCACAACCCCGTCAATTTCGCGAAGGATCACCTCAGGCCGAGAGACTTGAAATTCATACCCTTCGCGACGCATGGTTTCGATCAGGATCGCCAGATGTAGTTCACCCCTTCCGGATACAGTGAAAGCTTCTGCCGAATCGACCTCATGTACCCTTAGGGCGACGTTAGTGCGCAGTTCATTGAACAACCTCTCACGCAACTTTCGGGAGGTACTCCAACGCCCTTCGCGACCGGTGAAGGGCGAGGCGTTGACACCGAAGGTCATACGCACCGTAGGTTCCTCAACATGGATGGTGGGGAGTGGAACTGGATGCTCGGGATCGGCCAGTGTCTCCCCGATTGCCGCTTCCTCCAACCCAGCCACCACAACAATATCCCCGGCGCTGGCAGCCTCAACCTCGACACGCTCCAGACCTTTATGGAGGTAGAGATAGCGCGCTTCAGCAAGGGTAATCTCGCCGCTATGGCTGATTCGTGCCAGAGGATCGCCAACGCTTAACTTACCGGCAGCGATCCGACCTGAGGCTGTCACGCCGCGGTAGGAATCGTAGCCCAGCGTGGTTACCAGCATCTGAAACGGTGCCTCGAGATCGACATGCGGAACCGGGATGTGACGCAGGATAGCCTCAAAAAGTGGCTGCAGATTCGGTCCGAGGTCGGGCGTGAGGCCTGCACGCCCTGCTACCGCATTGGTGTAGATCACGGGAAAATCAGCTTGTTCATCCGTGGCGCCTAGTTGGATGAATAGGTCGAAGGTCTGGTCGAGCGCCCTATCCGGATCTGCGCCCTTACGGTCCACTTTGTTGATCACAACCACAGCGCGACGGTCCATCTCCAACGCTTTTCGCAAAACGAAGCGCGTCTGGGGCATCGGTCCTTCGGCCGCGTCCACCAGCAGCAGAACACCATCGACCATGTTCATCACCCGCTCGACCTCGCCGCCAAAATCGGCATGTCCAGGCGTATCCACGATGTTTATCTTCACCTTCTCGCCAATCGTCTCATCAAAGATGGAGATGGCCGTGTTTTTGGCCAGGATGGTGATGCCTCGCTCGCGCTCCAGTTCGTTCGAATCCATCACCCGCTCCAGCACCTGCTGGTTCTCGCGGAAGATCTTGGCTTGCTTCAGCATACCGTCGACAAGCGTGGTTTTACCGTGGTCGACGTGCGCGATTATGGCGATATTACGTAGTTCTTTCCGTTCGACTTTCATATCCTAATCTACCCTCAACCCTTTTGCGGCTCGCAAACAAAGACCCCGGCCTATTGATGCCGAGGTCGGTTCGCTAGTGAAATTAATCTTATCAGACCAGAGCCGCTTTGTGAAGGTGAATGCCGTTCTGTTTTAAACATCAACAGGGAGAATGCTTGTGCGTTATTAGACCTTTAGGGCCACAATCTCCTGGAATTCATTGTCTTTGTGCGTATCCTTCCACCTATTGCTAGATATCACCAACCCCCATAGTAGATAGGAGTCTTAGATTTCAAAGGCGACCGCTCGGAGCACAGCACCTTGGCTTGGCATACACTACTCCTCAAAAATCTCCTCAGCCAGCTCAAAACTCGGAGTATGGACAATCAGTAGTTTGGCAATTTCTCCAGTTTGATTTTCGTAACTAAACCTGGTTCCTTGGTGAATGATACACACATCACCTGAAGAAAGATTAAGAATCTGATTGTCGACAATGAAACTTAGTTTGCCGTCGATGACGTAGTAGTACTTGTCCGACCTCTTAGACCACGCGCGTGCGTGTCGAGCACCCGCAGGAACCGTGACTTCGGCCATGGATGAGCTGCCTTCCCGCCCGGCAGTATAATCACGAATTTCAAGACCATGAAATCCAAACGATTTCAAGGATTCACGTTCAATTTTCATACCCATTCCTCCCCGCCATGTAAAATTTCTGTACCCGTCACTTTATGGCTATGCGCATCGGATGAGCTAGGTTCTTTTTAGCCCTTTTGTGCTCCCCGGGAAACTTAAATTGGTTCTCCTCTTTGTTTCACCAAGAAAGCTCGATCAACCGAAGATACCCGAGGGAGGGCCTTCTTCATCATCCGGTCCGCTTCCCAGCGGAGGCACAGGCGGCAGTGCAGGTATCCCAGAAATCTGCTCTGTCGGAACAACATCACTCGGCTCGGGTTCGGGGATTATTTGCAGCTTCGTCCGCTTGCTCATTTGGCGTGTGATCAGCCACAACGCCAAACCCGCGGCAGTAATAAGAGATGCATGGAAAAATGCTAGACGAGTAACGGCGACAAGAAAGCCCAACAATGCGATCTCAAATGCCCTATAGAGCGGGGTTCCCTTCGGAGCGAAATCGGCAAGCGAATCGCCGACAAGGTCAGCTCGCCCCGCACTGACAATCCCAATGAACATAATCGATAGCAGGCCACCAACGAGCAGTGGAATCCCCCACCACTGACCGATGTCGCGCATTGAGCAGATGACCAATATCATTATCACACCCAGCAATGATGCAGGTAAGAACCATCCCCACATCATCACGGATCTCAAGAATCGAAACTGTTCTTTGAACTCGGTTACTTCGGCTGGTGAGGCATCCAACGAATCGATGAGTGGAATTTTATCGGGCTGCCCACGAACCAGAAACCCCAATTCAGCAACGGCAAAATCCAGGACCTGCGATCGATACGGTTCGGGCGGTTCGCAAACTTCGATCGGTATCTCGCCCGTTCGCATCAATTCTTCTCTCATGATCTCGATTTCGTCCGTCGTACAGCTCGGCCAGGAATCGATCAGCGTATCAATAATCCGCCTTAAACCGCCCTTAAGTAGACCTTCCTTGAGAGGGACAAGGTCAACGGCGATACGCGGCTCAGGCTGCTCGCTCTCTACCCAGGTGAAGAAAGAGTGGATAACATTATCCAGTTGTGCATCTACCCACTCGGGCGGCATGAGAGTCGTGAGAATCTCCTCCCGCTCAGCCGATGATAGATACTGAAACATCGGCTTCAGCTCTCCACCCCCCATATCCATTGCATCGAACCATCGCTCCGAAAGGAAGCTCTCGGCAGCGATATTGTTCACAAAACCCGATTCGAGCAGCCGGCTGCGGAGAATCCCGGAAACGCTCGCCGGTGAGAATATCACGTTCGCCAGGTCGCGCCCCAGCAGCGTTAGCGGCAGCACAAGGATGAATATTAGCGCCACTGTGATCGCGAGCGCTTTCATCCCTTTATTAAGACATCCATTACTTCCCGCCATTTAACCCCTCCTCAGAGGCACCGCGTCCATCGATTCCTCTGTTGAATTTTTTAGGCTCCGCGCGAGCTGCGATGAGCAAACCTCCACCAATGAACAACGCTCCGATCCAGAAACCAAGATTGAGTTCCTCGCCAAGCAGCATCGTCCCCAATCCCACACCTACGACCGGTTGAGCAAAAAATAAAAGGGAGACCAACCCGGCATCTAATAAGCCTAGGGATTTATTCCAAAGGTACATAGCCAGTCCAGTTGAAATTATCCCTAAATACAACACTCCCAATATGACGCCAGGAGTAATCTGCCCAATGCCAACCGTTCTGATCTCAAACGCTGAGAGCGGTAAACTCATAGGCAAACCACCCAGGAAGGCGATAAAGCTTACGGCGACGGTCGTCATCTGAGCGCCAACTTTTTTAATCAGTACGGAATATAAGCCCCATGTCAGTGCTGCGCCGAGCAAGGCAATATTGCCAAGTGCTAAATCCCCTCCAAGGAACACGCTTCTTGGATCGATAACAATAATGACACCCACGGATGAAAGAATCAACGCCGCAACCCTGCTCCACGTGGCTTTTTCTCCAAGAATCCAGATACCGAAGATCAGAATGAATGCCGGTGAAGCCGAGGTTACGAGTGCGGCATTCGCGGCAGTTGACAAATGCGTGCCTACAAACTGGAGACCTAATGAGATGCCATAACCTATGAATCCGGCCAGAAATGCCGCTAGAAGCCATTTTAGAGGCCATTTCAAGCCTCCCTGACGAGGGAGAAAGACTGCTAAGCTCATGATTCCAAGCAGAAGCCGCAGGCTAAGCAATGTAAAAGGGGGAATTACTTCCAGCACGACTTTACTGACAACGTACATCCCGCCCCAGATGCTCGCAGCTGCAAGTCCCGCGAAAATGCCAAAACCGCTCAATGGATACCCTCCTTGGAAGATTATACAAATTGGTGGGGTTGACGCCAGAACGGCGAGATAGGGCTATATCAGAACCCTTTCCAAATTTGTCATTGCGAGGAGCCCGCAAGGGCAACGTGGCAATCTCCGCGCAAGAAAGGAGGAGATTGCTTCGCTTCGCTCGCAATGACATTAAGATGTGAGCTTCGTCGCCTATGGATGGTGTCTATTTCAA
>SOJU01000017.1 GCA_004376465.1 Anaerolineales bacterium
ATATCCCCGATCATGACAATGATTTCGCCCTGCCCATGATCGACCTGCCCATAATTGTTTTCTTCCATGTGCTGAGTGTACTATGTATTGATTTTAGTGTCAACCTAGCCTATCTTGTTTTTAGGCTAACTTGACTAATTCTACCGGATGTGGTATAATACCCTTGTAGGGTGTTAACGGCAAGACCTCACGCGAAGGAGGAAACCCATGTCACCGAAGTTGAAGTTGAAAAAAGTGAAGGGCAAGAAAGTGAAGCCCCGATTCCAGAGAGGAGCAGGACTCTGGATGCTCGTGTTCTGCCCCGCCGGACATCTGATCGCGCAGTTGCGCCGCGGCGATTGGGTAGACGGCAAGAAGCGCATCAAGAGCAAGCCGTGCTATTGTACCATGTGCGCGAGAGAAGAGGAGGCCACCCTTGTCCCGCAGGCCGCGTGATTCTCAGATGAGCAAGGTCTACGCCGCCGAGCGAAAGCACTCGCTATGGCGTGAAGAGTCTCAATACGACAGCATTTCCCATGTTCAAGTTTGGGTAGACAGCATCTGTAAAAGTCGCTGGTTTAAAAATCGCTACCCGCGTTATGCCCTTGCGAAATCCATACAAACAGCGTTCCTTACCGATAGAGAGCGCGGCATCAAGGTTCTGGACGGGCGCGGTAGACGAAAGGCGTGCGGGTCAACGAGGGGATTTATCAAGCTCCCTGTTTGGTCGCGATCTGATCTGGTAATTCTCCATGAGATCGCTCATGTTGTAACGAGGCGCAAAGGTTATCACGGACCGCTTCCCGCCTACCATGGCCGCGAATTCTGCGCCAACTATCTGGCACTTGTCCGGCAATTCTTGGGCAAAGAGGCCGCTAAGGAATTGAAGGTTTGTTTCAAGAAGAGCCGAGTAAAGTACACTCGCCCGGCAAAGATAGGGAGGTAATAGATGAACACAAAACTTGAACCGTTGGTCGAGAAGGTGAAGCTGACCAAGAAACAAGTTTACTACATCGACGAATGCCTCCAGAATCTCGGCGACGCGAATCCCGATGCTTGGCATGATGAAGACCTCGCCGCTGGGGCACAGTTAGCCAGAACAGAGATCGACAAAGCAAACGACGATGGGACCGCCGTACTCACCGTGACGGCTTATCTTTTATGGAGACTCGAAGCTGATGTCGAACGGATGCACCCATCTCAGAGCGACAGTGATTGGGTCTCGGTTCAAGAATATTCTTATGCACTGCGCTTCCTCCGTAAGATCGAGAAAGCGGCATATGGAGAGGCTCGACACTAATAGGGAAACGAGTTTAAAGGAGGCGACAAGATGGGATGGAGTCTATTGCCCAAGCCCGGAACAAAAACCGGTCCGTGCAAGGGCGAATGTGAACACATAGATTGCGCCAAAACAAGAAGCATGGCCAAGTCGATGTGTTCGATATGCGGCGAAGAAATCGGTTACGAGCGAGGTTTCTATGCCAGCGATGATGAACCAGACGTGCTTGACCATGCAGTCTGCGTACAGGAAAAGGAGAGTCATGAAAAACATTGAAAGAATAATCAATATTTTGCAGGAAGATACCCCGTCCGAGCATGTCCGCTTTTTGCCTAAAGCGATTAAGGAAAAGGGCGATAAGCACACCGCATTGGCGATACCCTATGTGGATATCGCTTTTGTTCGTCAAAGACTGGATGATGCCTGCGGTCCTTTCGGCTGGCAGTTGGAAGCGAAAGAGATCAATGGACTTTCGTTCGCTGGGATTGGGATTCTCAACCCAGATACCGGCGAGTGGATCTGGCGTTGGGACACCGGACAGGATGAGCCGTGGGAGGTTATCGGCGAGGGGGAAAAGTATTCAATGACTGCTCGTAGCGTCTTTTCGATCTCCATAAAAAGAGCGGCTTACAATTGGGGTATCGGTCGGGACGTAAACGCCATGCGTTGTTTCCGTTGCGAGTGCAATGTTTGGGGAGCCAAAAATCAATTCTCAAGCTGGGTAGAAAACCCACTGGTCAAGCAGGTTGAGCATATGCGAAACCGGCAGGCTCTGCCGTCCGCGTCCAGCGCAAAGAATGGACCATTGGTAGGTATGAAACCAGCCGTTGAAGGCGGCTCCGAAGTAACGAAGTTTGCCGACGATGACGCCAAGCGCATCCATACCCAATGTATGGAGGCGGCGAAGTTTTCCTGCGGAATGACGAAGGAAGAATTTGACCCGATCTTCAAAGAATTCGAGGACGACGGCGGTTGCAGGGTCGAAACCTACATGGACCTCTTCAACCATCTCCAAGACTACCGAAGAACAAAGCTGAAACTTGCAAAGATGCTAGAACCTGAGTTTACAGACGTGAACATGATCGAGCATAACAGTGTCCTAAAATCCATGGAGGATGTAAGCCCTGCTTGACATACCCTGCCATATCTGGTAGATTATATGTGTGGGGGTGGGGAATAGCGACATAGGAACATTGATGAGGTGATGTCTTCGCCCCCACAAACTTAATAGGAAAGGGATAATATGCACCCAGCCGTGCAAACCAGAGTTGAAGGAAAACGAGGGTGTGGATACCGCAAGCCCGGCGGACTCTATCTGGTCAATAGATCGGATGCCAAGCCCTGCGGCCGTATTCCCTTTCCTTTAACAGTCTGTCCCTGTTGTGGAGAGGGCTTCCGCCCTTCCCGCGGCTACCGCTGGGTGGATGGTCAAAAATTACTTGAAACAGCCCCCGAATGTTCCTTCGATAAATGCGATGACGACTGCTCTTTCCGTGAAGGGAATGAGGAGAACGTCGGCCGCGCTATCCTTATCTGGGTCAGTCCGGAGAACTACCCAACTCCGGACGATTTCCTTATAGAGTCAGGAGAGATGGGTGTCTGCCGCAGGCTTTCAGGCGACCAGATCCCGCGTGGCTTGATCGTCGGTGAGACGTGGATATTCCTCGCGCATCGTGAGGCAATTGACCCCTTCCCTCCGGACAAGAAAAGCGACTCAATGTGGAAGCCCGGCAATATACCGGGCGTCTTCCATGCCTTTGTTCCAGCAATGATCGAGTATGTTGTAACAGGCGAGGAAACCGATGCCGAGATCACGAGACTTGTGAAGCGCGGCATTACGCCGGTGCAGGTATTCAACGAATGACAGATATCGAAAGTATATTGAATTACAGACCTCCTAAACGCAAAAAGCATGGAACCCAAAAGAAGGGAACACCATGCCCTCATTGTGGAGGTACGCAATTTGACTTTCATTCTGGGGAATGGAAGTCCTGCCTAACCTGTGGCTTTTCCAATTTCCTAGAAAAACTAATACAAGAAATAAAATGGCTCGCCAAAAGGGATAGACTATCGGAAGTCTCCACAGCCAAAATGGAACGAGCCTCTGCATATGTAGAAAAATTAAAGGATTGACGATGACGGAAAGTATATTACTCAAGAACATAATCCCCCCACCAATTCCAATCCGCTCTGAATGGAGCGAGGAAGAAATGAAGTCGCTGACCGCTTCTATTAAGAAGCATGGAATGCTCCAACCGCCCGCGGTCAGAGAGATCCTTGGTAAATACGAGATCATCTTCGGACATCGCCGCGTCGAGGCCGCTCGCCGCGCCAGATGGAAAGCCGTTGAAGCAATCGTCATGAAGGCGACAGACGGCGAAAGCCTCAGCCTCTCCCTCATCGAGAACATCCAGCGAGAAGATATGATACCGGGCGACAAAGCCCATGCGCTACAACGGCTCATGCAAGAGATGAATCTAAAAACAGCTACTGCAGTCGAGAAGGCTGGCATCATGCCTCGTAAGTCCGCATCCGCATTGATCAATCTATTAGAGCAACCGGACGATGTTATCGATATGGTCGGACTCGATTCCGGCGGCCGGGGAATAGAGCGCAGGACCAAGCCGCTGGCGATGGATCATGTTCAACGATCCAGTGTTGCGGGCGATCACCAAGACGACGTGCTCCGCAAAGCCGCCCGCGAAGGATTGACCGCCAAACAGACTCATTCAGTGGCCAAAACTATCAAGGTCGCCGCTGACAATCAGGACGAGATGCGCGTTCGTGCCCTTCTATTGACCTATCCTTTCAGCCTTCGTATTCATGACGAGGAAAGAGAGAGCCAGCGATACCAATCTCTATTACCAATCGAGGTTCCCATCCCCGGCGTGGATGACATCATAGAAAACGGCGTCGATGAAGAGGATGACGACGCCTATGCCGTGGAGTATACAGACTTCGATAAATTACTCTCGCTCATCTCCAGCGTCAGGGCATCGTTCAATACAACCAAAGACGCCACTGACCGACTGGCGATAGGATTTGATCTTGAACAACGCAAGCGGATATCGGCAGATTTTGTGGATCTCGGAAACGAGATCGCCGAGTTCGGCGGGCGCATAAAACTGGTAGAGTAGGCTGGTGCGCGGTTTCGTTTGCGCGGAGGCGCACATCAGTCTATAATACACGCAATGGGGAAGAGGCTCCTAGCCTTTTCCTCCTTCGCTAGAGGCCCCGGCAACGGGGCCTCGTCTTCTTTAAAAGAAGATGCCCCTCGGATGGCTCCGAGGGGCAGTGAGATGGGGGGAACTCTCGTGATTCTATATTGAACGCAAATCTTTCAGGCGATGATATGACATCTGAGCCGCCACAGAAAGAGCACCGGCAAGTGCTAGGATGGTTTCTGCGCTCCAGACCACATCCACGAACAAGCCAGCGGCAAGCATAACGATGATCCCCAGAACACCACTCAAAAAATAGGTTGCGAATACACGCCAAGCGCCGCCCGGTATTTTGAGCAGGTCGTAAAACCTTTTGAGGGGCTTAGGACCGAAGAGCATTATCGCGAAGCCAACAATTCCAGCGATGATCTCCTCTATCCGGCTTTCATCGACGATCTGAAAAG
>SOJU01000241.1 GCA_004376465.1 Anaerolineales bacterium
GCGCGGGATTCATCTACCCGATTCTGGGAAAGATGAGCACGATGCCCGGTCTGGCTACGCATGCAGCGTTCATGAATATCGACCTGGATCTGGAAACAGGCAAGATCACTGGCTTGTTCTAGAACTTCGTCACCATAGCGATGAAGGGGCTGCCTATATAGGGCAGCCCTTTTTTATTAAGTACAATCAGGGATTTCTTACCCCCTTTGGGGATTCGTAAACAATCATTCGCATCATTACGAGCGCAGCGAGAAATCCCTGAGATGCTGCCCTTGAGGACTTCTCCTTTGAAGTTGACACCATCCTATGTGACGAAGTCCACCCCTTAATGTCATTGCGAGCCGAAGGCGAAGCAATCTCCTCCTTATCTTGCGCGGAGATTGCCACGTCACCCTGGCGGGCTCCTCGTAATGACAGATTAAGGAAAGGCGCTCTACTAAGAATTTCTTTTCGAGGGAGTCGTGAAACGGCGACTGAATAAAAGCATGCAGGACTATGTCATGCTGAACGAAGTGAAGCATCTCGTTCTTTGAATTGACGGGTGCCGCTTACCAGCAACGAGATTCTTAGTCGCTGCGCTTCTCAAGAATGACATTAAATGGGTAGCTATCATTTCGAGTGAAGAGAGAAAGCCGAGGATACATTCGATTACGGATGAGGTGGGATTAAATAAACGGGACGCGGCCAGCGGCGTAGAAGGTTGGCACGAACAAAACTCTCGTTCCCATCTCCCAGGCTTCGTGGTCGATCCGTCTAAATCGTTCGATCTCATCTGCGGGGAGCAAGTCGCTCAGATCTTGAGCCAGTGTCTCCCATTCAGATTCCAGTTGATCCTTATTTATGCTTCCCTGCCATTCTCCGCCTAACAAGCCGCTTCGAATCTCGGTCAGCTGCGCTGAGTGGAAAAGCGCGCTTAGAGTCCGTCCCAGATAGGGGTTGGCGCCTTGGTTAATTAACGCTTGGATTTGTGCTTGACCGATGGGTTCAAGCTCAAGCGGGAAATCTATCCGCCCTCCATAATCAGGCTCTGCCAATGCCATAACCCAACCGCCCGGCTTTGTGACTCTTACCATCTCATCGAGGATCTGCTCCGGGTTTTCAACCCAGAGCAGGAGGAAATGACAGACAACTACGTCAAATGCTGCAGGTTGGAAAGGTAAATTGTCGCCGTCTCCTGCGAGATACAAGGATGTAGGGTCATTATTACGGGCGAAGGCTACAGCAGAACAGTCGGTGTCAATGCCAATGCTTGCAAACGAAAACCGCTGGCTTATTTCTGCACTGACCACGCCTGTGCCGGAGCCAACTTCCAGAAGCTTGTGCTTCCCTTGAATCTGGATGGAATCAAAAAGCTGCTCTCGGATCGAAGCGGTCCAAGTGGCTTGAACGAGGTAGCGTGAGTGCAAACGCTCTAGGGTTTCTTGCTGCATGAAGACCCGCTAAAGGTACAGCATCGATTAGCTCTTATGCAATTCCGGAGGGCGGACGAGCAACCATCAAGTCGTGGCCTGATAGCTTGAGACTGCCTTATCCCAGATTTGATCCCATGGATCACGCAAGATGTTCCCAAGGACCTGGTTCACACCCTGCGTCGGCAAGACATCACCATCTGGCTCTACATAAAGCCAAGCACGGCCCGCACCTTGATGCACATTCTCGAGTTCAATTGCGATTGGGTTGGTATCTGAATAGGGCGCAGGAAGGTCCCAGATGAGATCTAACCCAAGGGCTGCGGCCTTCTCCCGGGCTTGTTCTAACGCGTTGACGCTTTGGTCAGATTTCTCGATCGCGGCAAGAGAGACAGCCTTTACCCCCATTTGCGAGAGTTCTTCTAGAGTGTCAATAGTCTGCGAAGTTGATGTGGGGTCCAGTGTGAGATGGACAGCGACGAAGATCTCAGTTTCAAGCGCCCGCTCCAGGCCTTGCTTGGCAGCAGGGTCATCGGGGGCGAACGCTATCAGCATATGGTCCAAACCAGATTCATCGAGACGTTCGAGATATTCAGGATCAGCTAACTGCTTTCCATGCGTAAGAATCCCGGTGACCTGTCCAAGGCTTTCTGCGTATTGGATAAGATCGGGCAAGTCTTCCCGCAGGGTTGGTTCACCGCCAGTGAACGTCACGTGAGGAATATTCGCATCCCATGCTGTGGATAGAATCTGCATCCACTCCGACTTAGAAAGCTCTCGATCTACACGCTCTCTCGCGAGGGGATCGGGAGTGCCATGTTCGTCCAATTTATACGTGAGCGCGCAATCCAGGCGGTAGGGGGCGGAAGGGGCTATGCTGTAAGGTTCAACACGATCCATCCCCAGGAATAGCACAGGGTCAAGATCAGGCTCTGTCGCTAAGGTAAGGATCTCTTCCCGCAGCGCGCGTTGGTCCTGCAAAGCGTGCTTTCTACTCAACTTGTACCTCGCAGCCATAATTCTTGCGGCATCTTCTGCACCCATGCCCTGGATCCACAACGCAACGTGCTCTGCTGCGGTTTGGTTCAAGTGAAGCACGGTCGCCGCATTTACCAAAAGTAACCCCGACCCATCATTCTCCACGCGCAGATGTAGCCGGTTTGGGGTTTCCGCATCTTCCGGGACCATACATTGATATATCCCAGGATCTGGGGCGGGGGGCGGTTCTTTTGGTGTGAAGAAACGAGTAATTATTGAGTCCATTATGATGTCCTTCTGGCTAGATACTGTGCGGCACGAGATTCTGGAAAGCGATGGGCTCGTGTTCTGATCGGTTCATCAAGGTAAGAGGGCATCCACCGCCGCACTCAGAAAGCACGGCGCAATTCTCGCAGGCGGCGGGAATGTATTTTCGTTCGCGGAGCCAGATCGCGCGTTCGTGATTCCAAATGCTATCCCAAGAATCGCGCAGGATGTGGCCCAATGGTTCATAAAAAGATTGACAGGGGATCACATCCCCGTTGGGTTCTACGCACATGTTGTATAACGCCGCTGTGCAAGCTTTCACGCCCAGCTCCATCTGAACCGGATCGAAGTGACAGTATTGGGTTGGCGTATACCAGATCAACCGTTGTCCGTACTGGTCGGTTTTCTCTCGAACCTGCTCGAGGAGAGGCTCGAGGTCTGCTTCTAGCATACCTGTTCCAACGGTTGCACCTTTCCCGGCGTAGATCAGCGCGTTGAGGCCGACAGTTTTAACTCCAAGATCTGCGAGGTAATCGACGGTCTCCCCGATTTCGGGACCATTCTCAGCGAGCATTGTCGTGTTGGTCATCATGTAGACACCCGCATCGACGCAATTTTGAATACCTTCAACAGTCTGACGGAATGCGCCGCTAGTCGCGACCATTCGGTCGTGGACTTCTTCATGGTGTGATTCTAGTGTGATCTGTATGTGATCCAGACCCGCCAAAAGCAGTGTGTCTAAAAAACTGCGATCAGCAAGACGTCGGCCATTGCTGAGAAGTCCTGTGATCTGCCCCTTCGATTGTGCATGGGCGATCAAATCTGGTAGATCCGAACGCAGCGTCGCTTCACCACCCGTGAAACAAATATGCGGGATTCCCAAATCCCAGAGGATGTCGATGATGTCAATCCAATCATCCGTTTCCATCTCGGGGTAGTCGCGCGATCTGGCGTTGTAGCAGTGCGGACAGTTGTCGTTGCAGCGATAGGTGAGCGCCAGGTCCATCCGGTAAGGTGCGCTGGGTTTCGCTGTAAAAGGTGGCACGATGTCGATCGCCAAATCATGGATAGGGCAAGCCCCGTCGGGTTTGATTAGCTCATTGATTTGTGTTTGAATCGCGCTGAAATCTCTCCGGGCTTGATTGGATGAGACCTTGAAGGATTTCCGGATCTCCCGAAGAGCTTCTTTGTCTGGCAGGTCCTCGAGTATCAACCACGCCATCCTGGCTGCAGTGGAATTCAGGTGAATTGCTCGGTTGGCATTAATCAGGAGCAGACCCGTTCCATCCTGATCGATTCGCAGGTGGATCTGGGCACGTCCACCCTCAGATTCTTGCGTATAGGCGTAGAGACCCGGTTCGAAGCGTTTACCGCTACGATCCCAATGAGAGGGGAGGCGCAATCTCACCGACCCCCTCCAGCACAGGCACAAGCACATCCCGCACATGCGCAGGCGCAGGCACATCCGCCGCCGCTCCTGGATGAACCGGAGCTGATGGAGCGAGGAGGAGGTGGATTGGTCGTCTTGGTCACACCCTGTGTAAAGCCGGGAATGCTTCCCACAAGACCAGCGGCGGTATCCTGAACGCTGTTCACGACGGAAGCTGCGAAGTCTGAGCCGGGGAGCGTCGGCAGAGAGATACCCTTGCCGCTTGGAATTGGTACGGCTGATTTAGTGCTGGGAATTGAGCTCGGTCGGTATGAACCCCACCACATTGGCACATATACCGGTCCTGTTCTGAACACTCGTTTGGTTCGATCATCAAAGTTGTCATCGAGCATTGTCCACTCGATATCTTCGGCGAAACGTTCCGATTTGATCTCCGGAGTCTCTGCATTTTCAACTTGCAGCCAGGCTTTCTTGGTGATCGACTTGTAATACGCGTTGGTCTCCTTAAGGCTGAATCCTTTCATCTTTTTCTGGACGGACTTCACAAGATTAATGGTCACAGTCTGCAAGTTGGACCGTCTCTTCTTCGCGGGCTTGTCGATCAGAGCTTCAAGAAATTCGCGTTCATAGTCCCGGACCTTCACACCGGTATCGAGGCGTTCGAGTGTAAGCGGGTCCTCGTTCACAACCTTGGCCGCGCCCTTCTTTACCACAGCAAAAAGGAGCATCGTAAGCACCCGGTCGAGTGGTGTTTCAGAAAGTATGGCTGCTTCAACCGCGGTCAACCCGCGTTTGATACCGTGCCCTTCAATTGAAATCTTCGGGGGTAAGTAGTCTAACTTTCTTTTATTGTTTGAGTAAGCCGAGAGACCGATTATCCCCAGAATCAATAAGAAGAAACCGCCGAAACAACATATAGGTGTCAACGCACTTAAATCCAAACGCAGGGATGATGAGCGGATGCTGTCGGCCGGGACATATTCGCTGGGGAAGGATGCGCCAAACTCGTATTCTGTGTAGGCGTTCGCCCCGGTATTATGCCACTGGTAAACAACACGTCCTTCGTTGTCTAAATAAGTTTCGGGTTCGCTGGACCAGCCGCTCGGCGATTCATGCCAGCGGGGGTCATTAGGCTGAACTCCAGGCGGCAGATGGAATATCACCGTGACGTCGGTGTTTCCGTGGACAAATTCTCTGTCGTAGTAATTGGGTTCGAAGCGCGCGCTGGCGTAATCGTCATCCTGGGAATCTTTGTAGAGAAGTCCGTTTACTGGACCCAGATCGACGATTATGATGCCTTTCTGGCCTGGCTGTATGGCATTGCTGCCCAAGCCCAATTCGATGCCGGTGGAAATGTACTCGGAATCAGCGATATGAGCGATGGCGATGTTGTCGATCGTCGCTGACATGTATCCAAGATTGTAATTATTACTTGGCGTCCCGATGTCGACGAATTCGATTGGTGGGCCAAAGGGGTCGTTGGTGAAGACAATCATGTAAAGGATTCGGGCGCTTCCATCCGACTCCCAGTACACATCCACGATCACTTGGTCGACGGTGAACGAGTAGGATTGCCCGAAAACAGGCGATGAGAATACTAGAAGAAGGGAAGCGAGAATCGCTGTAACCCACAAGATTTTCCAGATTCTGCTGCGGCTCGAGAACTGTTTTGGTTTGTTCACCCTAGGTCCCTCAAATGGAGATGGAATTGGTAAAGATGTCATCAGTCGCTCCGCTTTATGCTGTACCAGAGAAAATCGCTTCAGTCACCATTTAGGTTCTTCAGAAAGTTGATAGGTAGAGTCGCAATATGGGCATGTGACTACTGGCGCACCGGCGACCATCTTGATATTGTCAGGGGACAATGCGCCCCCGCAACTCTCACAGGATAAGGCTTCAAGATTTACATCGCCAGAGAGCTCAATCTTCTGGATCAACTCGGTTGGTTCCGATTTTGCTTTTCGCCCAACGAGCCATATTAAACCGAGACCACCAGCTATACTGATTACGCCAATTATGATCCATCCAACGAATCCGCTTTCACTGAAGGCGCCCCATACAAAAAGTACGCCGAAGAAGATGAGGATCGCGGCCGCAATATACCCGATAACTTTACCCATGCTTTTTTACCTCCGAAGCTAGGACATAATAATAGTGTAGCCAATCATGTATAACATGCAAATAGGTCTATAGCACTCGAATAGTCTGCCAACAGTTTGCCGGGTTTTCCCTCAACAGGTAGTACACTCCTGTAAGATGTGAATACTTGACCTCTGGCATGGCTAGACTAGAATTAAACGACGAAGTGTGCCTGACGTGTGAATGATATTTCGCTGTCATTTCCCTGCTGAGTAATATTAAACGGTCATGCTCTCTACTTGATCAGGGTCACTGAGAGTCTATGATAAGAGTAAATTTAGGTGAACCGGATGAGTGCATCAAAAATCCTCGTATTGATTCCAGCCTGGAATGAAGCAAGTCGAATTCGACCGGTCATCGAAGCATTTCATGATTCCTTGGCCGTTCTTGTGGTTGATGACGGATCGAGCGACGACACAGTAGAGGTTGCCCGCGGAGTGGGGGTTGATGTTGTCGTCCATCCACAGAATAGGGGCAAGGGTGTGGCGCTGTCTACGGGATTCGCGTGGGCGTTGGGGAGAGATTACGACGCCGTGCTCACGCTGGATGCGGACGGACAGCATGACCCAGAAGACGCACCTAAGTTCATCGAAGCCTACGAGCGAGGAGAGGGGGATTTAATCATCGGTCGCCGTGATTTCCGAAAGATGCCTCTTTATCGCGCCTTCGCTAATGGGGTCGGAACATGGATGCTGTCGAAAGCCCTGGGAGTCAAAATTATTGACAACCAATGTGGGTACCGCCTCTACTCGCGCAAATTACTGGAGACTGTGGACTTGGAACGAACGGGATTTGAATTCGAAGTGGAGGTTGTCGTCGAAGCCGTGGCAGCGAGTTTGAAGATTGGATGGGTAGAGGTACGTACGATCTATGGAGTTGGGAAGAAGAGTTACTTTCACCCATTTCATGATTCGGTCAAGTTTATAAATATGGTTTGGGTGGCGCATAAGAGGGTTCAGGAGTTGAAAAAACACAACCAGACGCTCAATGATTAGATAAATGATGTTTCGTGATCATGATTTACCTCGGGGAGATATCAATCGATGACGCTCGATGAATTCATCACCAGCCAGGTCGGACCTATGGCTGGAGCATTCCTGGGTCGAGTCTTAACTCGGAAGCAGGCTTTCCGCTTAGCAGACTTGATTGCGGCGAAGCTTGCTGCAAAGGAAAACAGCGCCCTTTATCAAGCGGTACGGAGCAACCTGGCGGTTGTAAAAGGGGTCCCTTACACGTCGCCAGAACTCGATGATGGAGTCGGTAGAGTCTTGCAGAATGCGGCGCATGGTTATGTGGATTGGTTCAGGATGATGGCTTCTGGTTTAGACGGTCTTGAATCAGTATGCGAAATTGATGAGTCATTAATTCATAGTGCGCTCGAAGCCCAGAGCAACGGCCATGGTGTTGTGTTCGTGGGCGGGCACATAAGCAGTTTCAATATGTTCCTTTTGCTACTAGCTAAGAAAGGTTTCCCAGCTCAGGTTCTCTCTTACGCTCGATCCGAGGAGCATCATCGATCTGACACTATTCTGCGTGAACGTTTTGGGATCAACGCAACGCCGATCTCAATGGAGTCTCTACGCCAAGCGTACCACCGCCTTTCAAACCATGGGTTTGTCGTTACCGCGGTAGATCGCCCAGATGTAGGGGGATCGCCATTGACCTTCTTTGACCGAAAAGTCGAATTGCCGATCGGTCATGCTCGGCTCGCTATCCGATCCGGGGCGCACATGATCGTCGGAGTCGTCCGGCAAGTTGAAGACGGGACCTATAAAGTTACCGGTACTCCAATCATCAAACCGGAAATTACAGGTAATGTAAAAAGGGATACACTCACGCTTGCCCAACAAGTAGCAGGGATCATCGAAGGATTCATCCGCAGCGATCCCGAAGATTGGATGATGTTTCTGCCGGTGTGGCCTGATGTGATCCCATAAAATCGTCGCATCTCAGATAGTCCCTCTTTCTTAACTTGGCGAGCACATCTCAAACAATATGACTGAAAAAACAATCCAGAAAAAAATAATCACCCTCCGGGCCGAGATCCGGAAGCACAATTATCAGTATCATGTGCTAAACGCGCCTCTCATCAGCGATTATGAGTACGATCGTTTGATGAGAGAGCTTCAGGCGCTTGAATCCGAGCACCCCGAATTGATCACTCCAGATTCGCCCACTCATCGTGTTGGCGGGGAGGTAGCTGAAGGGTTTGTGCGGGTTTCGCACCCGGTGCCCATTCTAAGTTTGAGCAGCGCACATAGCGACGACGAGGTTCGGGCATGGTTTGAAAGGATCGCAAAACTCGATGAGCGGGTTCGTGACGCACATTTCACTGTAGAACCTAAATTGGATGGGCTCACCGTGGTGCTGCATTATGAAAACGGAGTGTTCACCCGAGGAACGACGCGCGGGGATGGGGAGGTCGGAGAGGATATCACCTCTGGTTTGAAGACGGTCCGCAGCCTGCCACTCCATATCCCTGTCATCGAGGGTGGACCTAAGCCACCGGCTCGGCTTGTGGTGCGCGGTGAAGCGATTATTTATCTTGATGATTTTCAGAAATTAAACGAAGAGCTTGAGCTTGCTGGCGAACGTATCTATGTTAATCCGCGCAATACAGCATCCGGGGCGCTTCGTCAATTCGATACGAGTCTTACCGCCTCACGTCCGATTCGTTTACTCTGCTATGACATCGTGGACGCTGACGGCCCTGTACCACAAGAGCAGTGGGAAGCTCTTGTCTACCTCAAGTCGCTTGGGTTTCCGGTCCCATCCGGTATCACACTAGAGTCTGATCTCGATGGAACTCTCAGCAGATACCAAGATTGGATCGGGCGGCGCGACTCCCTCCCATACGAAGCTGACGGCATCGTTGTGAAATTGAACGATCTTCAACTCTCGAGGGAATTAGGTGTAGTCGGCAAAGACCCGCGCAGTGCGATCGCGTACAAATTCCCGGCTCAGGTGGTCACTACTTGTTTAGATGATATCGGTCTCAATGTTGGGCGGACAGGTGTCGTTACACCCTTTGCCATCCTTGAACCAGTTGAAGTCGGTGGGGTGACAGTTCGGCAAGCGACACTGCACAATTTCGATTTCATTCATGAGAAGGACATCCGCATCGGGGATCGCGTGCTGATTAAACGTGCTGGTGATGTCATTCCCTATGTCATTGGACCCGTAGTTGAAGTCCGAACTGGGGAAGAAATTTCGTATCGAATCCCGGACCAATGCCCCTCCTGTGGGGAACTTCTAGAGCGGATCGAAGGAGAGGTCGCAATCTATTGCGTCAATGCAGCTTGCCCGGCTCAACTGGTTCGAAATATCGAGCATTTCGCATCACGTGGGGCGATGGATATCGAAGGCCTAGGGATAAAAGTCGCACACTTATTAGTTGAGGGGCGCCTCGTGAACGACATGGCGGATCTTTACAGCCTGGACGAAAAAGTTCTCTCAGGATTGGAAGGCTTCGCGGACAAGAGAGCGCAAAACCTCATTGAGTCAATTCAAGCTTCGCGGTCACAACCCCTTTCACGCCTGCTGACTGCCCTGGGGATCCGCAATGTTGGTGAGGCGGCGGCTGGAGAGCTAGCCAATCAATTCAAAAACCTTGATCTATTGTCTGATGCAGGGTTGGATGAGCTTGAAGCGGTAGAGGGGATTGGACCGAAGGTCGCCAGAACGATCATCGATTGGTTTGCGCAACCGTCAAACATAAGAATCATCAAGAAATTGCAGGAAGCTGAAGTGTGGCCGGAGTTTATCGATTCTAAGGATAGGGGAGCTGAGCGGAATCTTGCAGGTCTTACCTTCGTTCTTACAGGCACCTTGCCGTCATTGACTCGAGCTGAAGCAAAAGAATTAATCTTACTGCATGGGGGCAAAGTTACAGGAAATGTAAGTCGGCGGACGGATTATCTCGTCGCCGGAGAATCCTCTGGTTCGAAGTTGACCCGCGCGCAGGATTTGGATATTCCTGTGATTGATGAAACCCAGCTAAAAGCGTTAATCGAGTGAGGTTTAGAGGCGCGGGAATTGTTCCTCTTCTTGTCAATCGGGTGAACTCCCAAACAAAACTATCCTGTTGGATGTTGATAATCTCATGAAGAAAGTTACATTGAAAACCCGTCGCGAAAAAGCGATACTGCGACGCCATCCTTGGATATTCTCTGGGGCTGTCGAATCCGTGACCGGGGATCCCAATCCTGGTGACGTTGTTGAGATACACGCCGCGGACGGGCGATGGCTCGCTCGAGGAGCGTACTCTCCGCATTCACAAATCCGGATTCGAGTTTGGACGTGGAACCAAGAAGAGGAAGTCGACGCAGATTTCATCCAGGAGCGGATGTTTCACTCTATCGCCGCGCGAGACGAGATTGGGATTCCCAAATCCACGAATGCTTTTAGAGAAGTGCATGGCGAGTCAGATGGCATACCTGGGTTGATCGTCGATCGCTATGGGGATTACCGTGTAGTTCAATTCCTCTCCGTTGGCGTTGAGCGCTGGAAGGACGACATCATAGAGACGCTTTCGTCACATGGCGGGTGTGTGGGGATTTACGAGCGCTCTGATGTCGACGTTCGTGCACTGGAAGGATTAGAACCGCGCTCGGGGAACCTTGTTGGGGAGGAACCACCCCAACGAATCCAAATACATGAAGGCGAACGGCGCTACCTCGTGGATGTTCGCAATGGGCAAAAGACCGGCTTCTTCCTCGATCAGCGCGAAAACCGTGGGCTGGCTACGAATTGGATTAGGGGTGGGGATGTGCTCGACTGCTTCTGCTACAGTGGCGGATTTACTGTTTCCGCACTGGGTACAGGGGCAGAGCGGGTTACTGCCGTGGATCAATCCAAAACCGCGTTGGCTTTGGCGGAAGAAAATGTTCGCTTAAATGGTTTCCCAGTGGGAAAAGTAGAGTTCCTCGCGGAAGATGTGTTTCAGTCGCTGCGAAAATTCCGCGATCGTGGGAGAAGTTTCGACGCAGTGATTTTAGACCCCCCGAAATTTGCGGCAACAACAGCTCAGGTGGATCGGGCTGCGCGGGGATATAAGGATGTGAATCTACTGGCGTTTAAACTGCTGCGAGTCGGCGGTTATCTGCTGACGTTCTCCTGCTCAGGTGGAGTAACCCCCCAACTTTTCCAGAAGATTGTCGCCGATGCCGCATTAGATGCCGGGGTTGACGCCGTCATCGTTGGCTGGCTTTCGCAGGGGAGCGACCATCCAGTTAAGGTCTACTTCCCGGAGGGTCGCTATCTCAAAGGGCTTGTGTGCCAGATTCGGGAGAAGTGAGGGATTGTGTGGATGAACGAAAAGGTGATGGTTCGCTTTATCTTTTCTTTCCCCCTAGCGAAGCACTCATGGCTCCTACGGAGTGCTACGCGAAGCGCAGCGTGGAGCACACCCCCTGGATCAAACATCACGCTCTCAGCTCAAACCAACCGTGAAAATCCGAATATGTGGAAATATCGTTATCTTGGACTCTTTTTTCCATTAAAACGTAATCCGGAGCGGATTGGACAGAGCCCAGAGGTTTCGCTCCGAGCGGAGCAGAGCAGCCTAAATCCGCTTGATTTGGAGCAAGACCAAAGCGTCAATCCGATGGATTCATCTTCTCTTGCATAGAGAGCTTCAACGCGTGTTTATATACCTTCTGGATTCGAGCAGCGGCTTCCTGCTGATCTGCGGCTTCCAACTGTTGGATGGTTGAGACCAGGGCATTCAGCAGATCGTTATCGATTTCCTTTTTACTTTCCTCGAGCAGCTTAATCGCACCTTCTTCATCCTCGATTTCAAGTATGCTTTGAGCGAGCTTGAGACCCTCGGGCATTGATTCTTGAGCGAGAGAACGAAGACGCTGTTCGATCGCTGACAGACGGTTAAGGAGGTCCTCATCCTTCCGTTTTTCCGCATCCTGTATGTTAGCTTGAAGGATGCCCACGAAGAGATCGTCGATCATCGGCAGGGCTTGCATTAGAGCCTGATCCAGGTCTTCTGCGTCGAGTAGAGTCTTCAGGTGTGCAGCAGATTGCGCCGCTCGAGCCTCTTGAATCCGATCCAACTCTTCTGTAATTTCGAGGATTTGCTGCCGCAACGAAGTAAGGTGTTCCTTATCCTCACCCTGCGACTGATCAATCCTTTCGGTTAGGAGTTGAAAGAAGCTGTAATCCAATGCGCGGCGGGTGAGATTGGCCAATGCCACGACACGATTTTCATCTGGTGCTTCCACGAACAGATCGAGAAGCGTCTCGTGAGTTAAACCCTGCTCGGATAGAGCTTGCAGGCTTTCCGTTGCTTCTTTTACGGCTTCTTCCTGAGCCTTCAGCTTCTTCCCGAAAGAGCTAAACTCGATGATTTTCTCTAACCTGGCGCCCATCGCTTCTCTTGCATTCCCATCGCCTATCGACTGAAGAGCGAGGCTGGCCATCTGGAAAAATGTCGCATCGAACTCGGCGTCGTGTTCCTTAACGAAAGGCTCGAATTGATCTTCCGGTAAGGTGAGCACTTCCTCAAAGAGTCGCATGGTGGCCCGCTGCGAATCGATGTCTTCCTTCGATATCCCTTCTGCTTCCAATACTCGTTCGACCAGTACTTGCATCGTTAGGACGGTTTGCGGTTGGAAGAGGTACCCTTTTCGCTCCTCAGGAGGAAGCTGGTCGGATGCGCGCTTGATCATCTGACCGATGATGCGTTCTTGCTCGTTCTTCGGCATGCTCGCTTCTATGGGGACAAAGGTCAACAAAAGCTCGTGCTGTGGATCGTGATATACGATTGGGACTGCGACAGTGCCATCGAATCCGCACACGCCGCACTGAATATGGTTGAACGATCCGGAAAGAAGACGCGCTTTTGCACCCGGATCCTGACCAACGTCGATCAGCTGCTGGATCTGAGCCTGGATAGGTGACTTACAATTAGGACATTGTGTTTGAGTGGTGCTTGTTACCATATTATTCTTCTGCCTCGGTGTTCTTAAGTGTAGGTAAAGAGAAACAGATACATGCTCCATCCTTCACGCGGTCATCCACCCAGATTCGACCTTCATGGGCTTCGATTACAGCCTTCGCGAGGAAGAGTCCCAAACCTGCCCCCTTGATCTTCCGGTTGGTTTCACTCGAGCGATAAAATAGATTGAAAATCCTGGGCACATCCTCGATGGCGATCCCCGGACCTTCGTCGTGCACACAAATAACAATTTCATTCTGTTTAATTGTCCCGGATATGGTGACTTTGCCTCCGTCTGGAGAGTATTTCACTGCGTTGGAAAGCAAGTTTCCCATCACTTGCATCAAGCGAGTCTCATCGGCGTAGACAATGGGAAAGGCAGAAGGGAAATCTATCTTGAAATCATGCTGATCCGATTGTGTCTTAAAGCGGTCTGCCATCTGCTGTGCGAGGTGGTCGAGGGCGATCTGCGATCGGTTCAACTTGAGTGCGCCTGCCTGTAGGCGTGAGGCGTCTAATAAGTCGTCTATCAGCCCTGTAAGATGGTCAGCTTCCTCCTCGATCACTGCCAAACTATCTTCTACTACCTCGGAATCCCAGCGTGCATCCTCTCTGCGGAGTGTGCCGACATATCCCTTGATTAGCGCGACCGGAGTGCGTAACTCATGGCTGATGATGGAGATAAACGTGCTCTTTAACTCTTCTGCCTCGCGAAATTTTGTAATATCGCGGACGGTGGCGACGATGCTCAAAAGTTCACCGGCTTCATCAAAAGCGGGCGCGTAAGTAATACCTACGCTTACAGCGCCGTCGTCATTTGTGATCAGGTCGCCCTCTACGTAGAGTGTCGCTTGTGCGCTTAGGGGCCAACCACCAGCCTCCGCGTCTTCAAGGGATGTCCCTGGTTCTCTGCAGAGCCAACGGATGATCTCTTTGTGTTGTTTACCGATCACGCTGTCAGACTCGTAGCCCATTAAACTCGAGCATGCGCGATTGAAGCGGGTGAAACGGTAGGATGGGTCGAGGATGAAAATACCATCAGCGGCAGATTCCAATATGGCATCCAGATGATGGTGCTGCTGAGCGATTTCTGCGAAGAGCGTCGCATTGTGAACAGCTATAGCCGCTTGTGATGCGAAAGCGCTCAGGAGTTTCCGGTCATCGGCAGAGAACTGGCCGCGATAGGATCTGAAGACGAAAATAACCCCGACAGTCTCCCCCTTAACGTTCATCGGCAGTCCTACGCCTGTGAGTAGACCCATAGAGGCTGCTTGCGTTATCCGTTGCAGGCGTCGGTTGACCTCAGGAAGTTCGAAGCGAGTGGGATCGCCGTGGTCGGGGATATCCGTCAGCAGTGGGTCGAGATGGCGCACGAAGTCCGGGTTAATCCCGAAGGTTGATGCAACCCGCCATGCGCCTTCCGTATCACGCAAGGCGATGAGACCTGCACTTCCGCCAAGTATCTCAGCCGAGAAACGAACGATTTCAGCGAGGACGCGATCGAGATCGAGCTCTTCAGTGATCGCTCGGCTGATTCTTAGTAAATAATCGCGCTGGCGGACCCGGAAATCAGGGAGCATTCGCCGCTCTTACGCTTCAACTTCAGCGGAAGGGATTGCATCTTTGAGCATCTGCAGTCCTTCATTGATAAGGTATTTAAAATCTCGTTCTAAGAGTTTCTTCGCCTTTGTGCCGGACATGTTCTGCGATTTCATTGACGCAATGCCTCCTGAAAAGAATCTAGAAATGGGTTTGATGTGCGCCGGACAATATTGCGCATAGCCACAATTAATCGATGGGTTTTGTGCATTTTCTTCACCGTTTAGAGGCGAAGAAGATGGTGAATTATATCACTCCTGCTTTGCATAGCGCTTATTCCATTGTATAAAAGAGGGGAGATTTCTTCGCCCAACCAATCCTAAAGGAGAATGCAGACATGAAAGAGCGACCCTGGTTTAAACACTATGAATCAGAAGTCCCAAAGTCCATTGAGTACCCAGAAGTGCCGCTCTATCATTTTATTGAGAATGCTGCAGCAAAATATCCTGATCAGGCTTGCGCGATATTTAAGGGTTCGGTGATTACCTATGCCGAGATGGACGAAATTATTAATCGTCTAGCTGGTTCGCTTGCTGCTTTGGGCGTAAAGAAAGGAACACCAGTTGGCATCTTCATGCCCAACTCGCCGCAGTTCGTTATGGCATTCTACGCGATACTCAAAGCAGGCGGGCTTGTCGTCGCCACGAACCCTCTCTATACCGCGCGCGAGATTGAACATCAAATGAAAGATTCGGGCACGGAGATTATGCTCGTCATGAGCAATTTCTACTCCACGATCAAAGAGGTTCAACCGAAGACTCCCCTTAAGACGTTGATCGTAACGAATATTAAAGAATATCTGCCCGGAATGCTTCGGTTCCTTTTCACTCTGACCAAAGAGAAGAAAGACGGTCATCGAGTTGAGCTGGGAGAGGGGGATTATTGGCTGCAGGATCTGCTGAAAGAATACTCAGCCGCTGATCGACCACAGATAGAAATGAAACCCAAGGATGACGCTCTATACCAGTATAGCGGTGGTACGACCGGCCTTTCAAAGGCGGCAATCGCGACACATGGAAACCTCGTCGCGAACACGCTGCAAATTAAATCCTGGTTGCCCTCCGTAAATGAAGGAGCCGAGACCGTCTTGATGGCGATCCCGATGTTCCACGTCTATGGCATGGTCGCTGGGATGAGCTTCGGTGTCGCTGCAGCCGCCAGCCTGGTGATGGTCCCGAACCCGCGAGATATGGGGGATGTCCTCGGCTCGATTTCAAAGTATCGCCCGACGATTTACCCTGGTGTTCCTGCGATGTACAACGCCATCAACAATCACCCCGACGTGAAGGCGGGCAAGGTGGATGTGAGCTCAATCAAGGCATGCATCTCTGGTTCTGCCCCGCTGATGAGGGAGACGCAGGCCACTTTTGAAGAGCTGACGGGGGGGAAGCTCGTGGAGGGCTATGGCCTTTCCGAAGCTCCAACTGCGACTCACTGCAACCCGGTGTTCGGAATGAGCAAAGAAGGATCGATTGGCATCCCCTTCCCGGATGTGGACGCCCGCATCATCTCTCTGGATGATGAAGTTACGGTGCTTGAAACTGGGGAGATTGGGGAACTTGTGTTGAAGGGCCCCCAGGTAATGAAGGGCTATTTGAATATGCCCACAGAGACGACAAACGCAATACGCGACGGCTGGCTCTACACTGGCGATATTGCCTATATGGACGAGGATGGCTATTTCTTTATTGTGGATCGTAAGAAGGAGCTCATCAAGCCCAGCGGTTATCAGGTTTGGCCCAGGGAAGTGGAGGAGGTCATTGCCGAGAACCCCAAGGTCCTAGAAGTGGGTGTCGCAGGAATCCCCGATGCTTATCGTGGAGAGACTGTAAAAGCGTGGGTGGTTCTCAAACCGGGTGAAACATTAACTGCCGACGAAGTTAAGGCGTGGTGCAAAGAGCACATGGCTGCTTTTAAAGTTCCCACGCACGTAGAATTCCGGGACGACCTGCCTAAAACAACCATCGGAAAGGTTCTGCGGCGGGAGCTCGTGCGGCAGGATCGCGAGAAGGCGGGAACAGAAGACTAAACCAACGTTTCTAGTTGGAGATCTGAAAGCCGAAACGCCCGGGCGATCATCGCCCGGGCGTTGGTTATAGGTTCGATTAGAAATTTCACGCACCCGCGAGGATAGGGGTTCCGCTGTTTTTCTCCTTGACAGCTTTGCCGAAGATTTTCTCGAAAGTCTCTCGATCTATGGTTTCCTCTTCGACGAGATATTGGGCGATAGTATCGAGTGAAGTTCGATATTCAGTCAGGATCTCTTTCGCGCGAGCGTAAGCATCTCGGACTAAGCCACGAACTTCGGCATCTATCTTCTCAGCAACACTCTCTGAGTAGTCTCGCTGTTCTGAGATCTCTCGACCGAGGAAAATCAACTCTTCTTTTTGCCCATATACCATTGGTCCAAGCTCATCACTCATCCCGAGCCGAGTGACCATGGAGCGTGCCAACTTAGTCACCCGTTCGAGATCGCTCGATGCGCCAGAAGTGACATCGTTGAAGACCAGCTCCTCAGCAGCGCGACCACCGAGGGCAAAGACCATATCCGCGAGAAGCTTGTTACGGGAAATCAGTGTCCGGTCATCCTCGGGCAGGGCAAGCGTAAAGCCGCCCATCATTCCCCGAGCTATGATGCTCACTTTATGGACAGGATCTGATTCGGGGATGACGTGGCTTACGACGGCGTGACCCGCTTCGTGGTAGGCGACGATTAATTTCTCTTCCTGACTTATGAGACGGCTCTTTCGCTC
>SOJU01000047.1 GCA_004376465.1 Anaerolineales bacterium
AACCCGCGACGGATACGCAGGATACGCCCCGACTCCTGATGATGAGCCAGCAATGACTTTCTTGTTGAGGGATTTGTTGAGCCCTGAGCGTATAAATACTCAGTCAATTCTTCTACACGAAAAATTGGATGCCGAGCGAAGAAGGTATCGAGCTTCATATATCAATCCCACTTGAAATAAGTCGTATAAACTACTAATAAAATTAGTGCTATATACGAAAAAAGTCAAGTAGAAACTGCAGTAGAAACTACAGGGTTCATGATATATTCTCCAATAAAGAAGACCTCAGAGCCTCTGGTAAATCATGGGAAGCTAACAGCTAATTGCTAAAAGCTAACAGATATCAGCTTGTTTATTCCAGTAGGATGGAATATAATCCATTCAAATGGAATACTATCCGATCAGATGGAATGAACGATGGTCATAGACAAACTTCTTGGCACCTCACACGCCAGGGTTTATAGACACCTGGCGAAGAATCTCGGAGTTTCCTTTATGGAGGCGGAAATCGTCTCGGCGACAGGCGTGGGCCGCAGTGCGGTAAATTTGGCGGTTCGTGACCTGGCGAAGAGCGGCTTTATCGATTGTGATAGAAGGGGACGGACGAAGTTCTACTCCGCTGATCCGGCTGACTTGGTGATTCGTCAATTCAAAGTGTGGGAGACAGCTCTCAACCTTCAGCCCGTGATAGACCAATTGCGACCTTTAGTACGGAGGGCGGTGTTATTTGGAAGTGCTGCCGAGGGTCTCGACACGGTTGAGAGTGATCTTGACCTTTTCATTGTCGCTCCGGAAAGAAAATCGGTACGGGCTGTTTTAGAGGACACCGTTGATGGCCGACGAATTCAGGCGGTAATCGTTTCGGAGCAGGAACTCGCCGTCCTGAAGAATGATGATCCTACCTTCTTCGCTCAGGTCCAGCAGGGGCTCGTTCTTCTCCAGGATGCCAATGACTGACCAGAGTCCAGACTTCAAGAGATGTCTGCAGCGCGGGGGGCTAACTAGGATTAATAGCGACCCTCGAATCGTAGCCAAAGAAATGCTTGTTGCCCGCCAGGATCTGTCGGAAGGGGAGGCGAGCATCGAGCGTGGAAGTTTTAAGTGGGCCACAGTGCAAGCGTACTATGCCATGTTTCATATCGCCAAGGCTTTGGTTTACCAAAGTGGGTATAGAGAAAAGAGCCATCGCTGTCTGGCGATTGCCCTGCGTGAACTCTATGTGAGGCCTGGGCGACTTGACGAGGCGGTACTGGTTGAGCTGGAGGATGCAAGGGCACTTCGCGAGGAAGCGGATTACCGGGGGTCATTCTCAGAGACCGCGGCCAGGCAATCTGTAAGCGCTGCTCAACGGTTTGTCAGTTACGCAGCGAAGTTGACGAATCAAAACTGATAGCTAACAGCAAACAGCTAATAGCCGTTAGCCAATAGCTAAAAGCTAACTGCTAACATCGGACAGGAAAAACAGATATCAGGTAACAGCAAAAACAGGTGACAGGAATCAGGTATCAGGAAGAACAGGAAAGAAAGGTAACAGGCAACAGGTGCGTTTGGGGATTAATGATCATACTCTTCGAGGATGGCAAGCTCGTTTTCAAATAAAAGATGAAGTGGAAGCCACGATTGGACGTTCCATTTACCAAATATTGCCTGGAGTTATTGATGGAACTTTCGGTGTAAGTATGGATACTGGTCAATAGAGCAGCATAACCTTTCGCCAGGCTTCGTGAAAATTCGACAAGAAGATTGTTGGTGGGAGGAAAATGCTAAAAAGGCATGAAACTTAGGGTCAGTTCCTGTAAAATCGGGCTGAGGGCGCAAAAAAAGGTGCGTTTACCCGTTGACGCGAAAAATCGGACTTTTTACACAGTCTCTGCTGGAAGCGACTGCACTTACAGTGTTCGCGAGGGATGCGGCACGAATTCATATCGAGGAGCAGCAACCCTGGCCGGCTCCCTGGCCTAGCCCTCCAAGGCGGACAGCTCGAATCATTAGGCAGAATTGCGACCTTGCCTTGTCATGAGGTTATGATGAATTCAAAGCAAATATTACTCCCACTTTTTTTGATCACTGTTGCTTCATGCCAGACACAACGCATATCAACAAGTGATGCCGACGTTTCAGTAATGCCTACTCAACACCAAACCCCCACATTGGTTGTTTCCACGACAAATCCCCATCCATTCGTGATTGCAAGACAGGTCTCGCCCTTGTATGCAGGACCTAGCAATATTTCATTTATTGAAGTGGCCGAGATTAATGCGGGAGAATCGCTTACCCCGCTGGGATTGTACGGCGACTTCGTTCACGTTGTAGGTTCGGGAGAGAAGGATGGATATATTTGGAAAGAACATCTCGAATACATCCCACTGGATTTACCCATAATGGGCAGCAATGAAGTGCCAGCCGAAGTGATAAATTTATTCGATTTCATCTTTGAGCCTGGAGCCACGTTTAAAGCTGGTCGTCTATCTATTCAAACCGTGGACGACGAATGGTTCCCTTTAGATATTGGTCCCCTGCAAATAGCTACTCCCTTCACATTGAATACCCAGTTTTCAGCCAAAGGTGTTGGAGCGATTGTCCTTTCTGGAAGCGCACCGTCCTTTGGTGAGTGGTGGAGCGCGCCGCGCCTACTAGTATTTAGCGATCACTTGGAATTGCGTGATGGTAGAAACGAGCATGATTATGTTCAAATAGATCTTCCTGGATTAGAAAACAAGCTCATTAATATCGTCTTTGCTGATCCCAAGGGATATTCATTCACGGTTTATGATCAAACAGGCAACTCGCTCATAACGGTTGACGTAAGCGAATTTATATCGATCAATTTAGATGAAGGTCTCTTTCCCAGTGGAAATCTTTTTTTCGGTGTGCTTGTAGGTCCTCTTAGCCGTTTAACTGTTTCGGATCTAAATCTTGCTAAGCCACCTTCCGGTGAAAGAGTTGATGAGAGAGAAAGCTCTCCGCGCCTTCGTGAGCTGGCAGATGAGCGCGAATTTTTGATTGGCTCTTCAGGAGCAGCCTACCGACTCGAGGATCTTCAATATCAGGAGATTCTTGCAGGCGAGTACAACTGCTTGAAAGTCCCCTTCTTTGAGATGGGTGACTTGCGACCGAGCCAAGACGTTTACGATTTTCGGCATATAGACGCCTTGGTTTCCTTCGCCGAACGACATAACATGTCCATTATTGGCTCACCAGTGGTCCATGGAGGCAGTGAATTCCTTCCGGATTGGTTGAAGAATGGAAACTTCAGTAGAGATGAACTGATAAATATTCTTCACGATCACATATCAACAGTCGTTGGCAGGTACAAAGGAAGGATACATATGTGGGAACTCGTGAATGAGTACGGTTGGATGAGTTATTACCAACATTGGGATCTAGATTTCTGGAAAAATCATATTGGCCCGGAGTATGTCGAGATGGCATTTGCATGGGCGAAACAGGCCGATCCCGGGGCTTTTCTGCTCCTTGACGAACCAGAACTAGAGGACCGTAGTCACCCCATGCGCTCAGCCATGATTACCAGTACGTACAATCTCACTACAAGGCTTCTTGAAAAGGGAGTTCCCATCGACGGTATCGCCATTCAGGGACATCTTCTTTTGAACTCATCTGCCCCAACGGCAGTTGGCTTTGCTGAGACCCTTGAGCTATTTGAAGAACTGGGTTTGGACGTCTACATAACCGAGTTTGATGTGAATCTTGCAAACATCCCTGGGAGCCAGGAAGAGCGGAAAGAGTACCAGGCAGAATTGTATCGAATCATGCTTCAAACCTGCCTGCAATCTGAGGTCTGTAAGGGCTTTGTAACGTTCGAATTCTCAGATCGATTTACCTGGCTCGGGGATTGTGATGGCTGTCTGGGTATTCCCGATCCCCAACCTCTGCCTTTCGATTCTGACTATCAACCAAAACCAGCTTATTTCGCTATGTATGAAGTCCTGGCTAATCATTCATCAGAAACTGTACCTGAAGATGAGATTAGTCGCTGAAAGGTATGTTCCAACTTCTTCATTCAATTAAACTTGACCTCTCGCCAGACTGTGTAAAGAGTCGGTCATTTCATCGAAGGATTAGATTTTCACCCCGCTCAGGTGTTGTGGGGGCTGTTGGCAGCTGCGTTTCTGTCCTATACCATCGCAGCTTTTATCTCTAGGGGCAGGGACGGAGAGTGATAAGAGTGCATCGAATCATTAGTGTCAGGGTAAAGGAGGGCTAATCGGCGATCATCCTGACCAGGGAGATGATTCCCGGGGGGTCTCCCGATCTGGAGCGAGACCTCTCCTTTTGTGGAGAGGTAGGGGAACTGTCGGTCTTTTTCTTGCTCATGGTTAAGGATGCAGGATACCTAGATGTGTTCTTGTTAAGCCCCTGACAGGAAAAGGTTTCCCCATTGCCTCGATCCCATGGATCGGGGCTGTTCTATTTAATCATCAGTTAGATCCTCCTCCACCCCCAGGCCGGTTAGCGTTCCACGTCGAGCGTTATTATGCCCGAACCACCTTCTATACTCCATATCCAGCGCTAATTGTCTGCCGTTGTTTGGAGTTGCTTGGTGTTGACTCGTGTTTTTTCTGTAAGACAAGACCCTTAGCCGCGAGAGTGTTTCAGTACCCTTTGCTGGAATTAAAAAAGCGACAAAGGTGAATTCTCCTTTTGCGGAGATCCTTCGTCGCTTATGTTCCATACGCCTTGTTCAGGAGGCGACGGCGGGATTCGAACCCGCGCATAAGGGTTTTGCAGGTCCTCGCCGAGTGCATTTAGGACCCTTTGCCGTAATCGCCTCAAACCCGGTGAAGGGTTTCCATTTTGCCTGCAGCGAAAAA
>SOJU01000149.1 GCA_004376465.1 Anaerolineales bacterium
GAGCATGAGGTCATCACTGCGCTGGTATTTCTCCAACCAGCTAGCGGGGAAGAAATTGTTGAGACGTGCAAAACTGTCGTTCCCATGCGGGCATATAATAAGGAAGCGCTTCAGGCCTATATCGCCGGCGGTTCTCCGCTTGACAAAGCTGGCGCATATGGGATACAGGACCGCGAATTCAATCCAGTAGAATTGAGCCAGATGCGGGGATGCTTCGCGAATGTGATGGGGCTCCCTTTGTGCCACCTACAGCGCGCTTTGGGGCGCCTGGGGCACGATCTGACGGTCGATCTCCCCACTCGCTGTAAGGCATATACGGGGTATGATTGTAACGTCTACCAGGAGATCCTGAGAGGTAAATTGTGAGACGAATCCCGATTCTGCTTCTAATTCTAACAATGCTCATCAGCAGCTGTGGACTCTTTCGCCCCACCGACCCGGGGTCGAACGGGACACCTACACTCCCAGATCCTGTCCAGACTACTGAGTCCGCGCCGGATCCAGATGAAGCCGCGCAGCACTTCTTGGATACTTGGAAAGCGGGCGATTATGCCGGGATGTACGCGCTCCTCAGCCCCCTTACCCAGGATGGATTGAGCGAGGAGGAATTCACGAATCGCATTCAAGAGATCATGCGCGGCGGGGCGTTTGTGGATGTCGATTTTCAAATCGTATCTGCTCTTGTACACAGCCCACAGCGCGCTGAAGTGCGTTACCACATTGTCCTCACAAGCGCGGCTGTAGGCGAGATCAGCCGTGAGACGCGTATGGACTTGACGCGCTCCGCTGGCGAGGACTGGCGGGTAGCCTGGACCGACGCCATGATTTTGCCCGAACTCGAGGGTGGCAACGGGTTGAGTCTCACCTCTGTCACGCCTACGCGCGCGAATATCTATGACAAGAACAACCAGGCATTCGCTGCACAGGCAGGCGCGGGGCAGGATAACGGCGCCGCATTGTGGATCGTCCCGAATGAGATCGGCGATGAAGACGCCGAGGAGACCATGCTCTCAACTTTAAGGCGCCTTTTTGTGTTGGCGACCGTAGATCCGATCCTTGAGCGCTACGACGCCAACCGCGACACGGATTGGTTTACCCCGCTAGGGGTTGCACCTTATGAGGATTACACCACCGTCGGTGGTCTGCTCGAATCGGTGGGCGGAGTTCGCGTGCGCACGTACAGCACACGCTACTATTACGGCGGTGGTCTCACGCCATTTGCAGGTGGAGCGTCGCCTCATGCTGTGGGTTTTGTGAGTCAGATCCAGGAGGCCGAATACGAAGACCGTCTGGCGCTGGGTTATCAGGGGGATGAGTTCGTCGGTCGTATCGGGATCGAGGCGGCGTTCGAAGATGAACTGCGCGGCGTGCCGGGGGGAACGCTTTACCTGGTCGATCCCAATGGTCAGGTGATGCAGGTGATGGCTTCCCGCGATCCCGGATTGCCCTATGCAGTGTATACGACGCTCGACCGTGATCTGCAAGAAATCGCACAGCGGTCGATTGAAGGTTTCGAGGGCGCTGTGGTCGTTTTGGAACGCGATACAGGCGCGGTGCTGGCCATGGCCTCCTCACCTGCATTCGACCCCAACCTTTTCGATGCCCAGAACCCTAATGGAGCGAATGGCGGTTACCAGATGTTGAACACTGCCAATCAGCCCTATATCAACCGCGCTACGCAGGGTCTCTACGTTCCAGGATCGGTGTTCAAAGTCGTTACGATGGCCGCAGCGTTGGAGACGGAGTATTACGAACCCGACACAGTCTACAATTGTGGTCTCGAATTCACCGAACTGCCGGGTATCACACTCTACGATTGGCGTTACGAGAAAGAACTATCAGCCGCCGGGGAGTTGACGCTTAAAGAGGGGCTGGAAAAATCCTGTAATCCCTGGTTCTATCACATCGGTCTGGATCTCTATATCAAGAATCTCCCTAGCGCTATTCCGGATATGGCTGCGGCATTTGGGCTGGGAGCGACGACGGGGATCGAGATTGGGGACGAGGCGGGACAGGTTCCGAGCCCGGAGAACAGCGCCGAAACACTCGGCGAGGTGTGGGCAGCGCGGCACCCGGTGCAGCTGGCGATCGGTCAGAGCGTTCTCCTGGTTACGCCCCTCCAGGTTGCCCGTTACGCAGCTGCGATAGGGAATGGGGGAACACTTTATCGTCCGCAACTGGTGTTGGCGATAGAGAATGCCGAGGGTGATGTGCTGCACGAGTTTGTGCCGGATCCAGCCGCGCAGCTTCCGGTGAGCCCGGAGAATATTGCGGCGATCCAGGAGGCGATGGTAAACGTTGTCAATAAGTCCGGAGCAACCGCTTACCGTAAGTTCCTTGGTCTCAACCTCAATGTCGCCGGAAAGACGGGCACTGCATCTACGGATGGCGCGGGCGATCCGCATGCTTGGTTCACTGGTTATACCTACGAGGAGAGAGAGGATAAACCCGATATCGCCATCGCGGTTGTCTTGGAGAATCAGGGTGAGGGGTCGGATTGGGCTGCACCGGTCTTTCGGCGAATCGTCGAGACGTATTTCAAGGGTCGACCGCTCACGCTCTATCCCTGGGAGTCTCGTATCTGGGTCGAGAGGACTCCGGAGCCGGACGAAGAAGCAGAGGAAACTCCGGCCCCATGATCTATGACTGATTCCGATCTTCTCCCGGGGCTGATTGTTAAAGCCCAATCTGGTATTTTCGACGTTGAAACCGAGCATGGGATCATAGCCTCGAAATTGCGCGGCCGGCTCATGAAGGAACGAATGGAAAGCGATGCCGCAGCGCTCGGCGACCGTGTTCAGATAAGCAAGCAACCGGAGGGTTTGGCGACGATCGAAGTTGTGGAGGAGCGTGTGCGCGTGCTCTCCCGTAAGTCGCCGGGTCGCTCAGAGATCGAACAAGTTCTGGTTGCGAATCCTGATCAAGCAGTCTTCGTTTTTTCGTGCGCCGACCCCGAACCTAACTTCCGAATGCTGGATCGCTTGCTCGTCGTTGCCGAGCGGGAAGAAATTCCAGCTTTGATCTGCGCTAATAAGATCGACCTGGTTGTCCCGCGCACTGCCAAGCAAGCCTTCGGTATTTACCCGAAGCTCGGTTACCCGGTCCTTTACACCTCCGCCAAGACCGGCAAAGGCGTTCGCTCCGTTCGCAAGGCGCTGCAAGGAAAGATCTCAGTTCTGGCGGGTCCTTCGGGCGTAGGAAAAACAAGCCTGCTTAATAAAATCCAACCCGGATTGGGGTTGCGCACGAGCGAGATAAGTCAAGCCACCGGGAGAGGACGGCACACGACGGTCGTCCCGGAGCTCTTGAAGCTTGAGGGGGGGGGCTATGTGGCAGATACCCCGGGTCTGAAGGCTTTTGCCCTCTGGGACATCGAGCCGGAAGAGCTCGACGCCTATTTTCCAGAGATCCGAGCGCTGGTAGCTGAGTGTGAGTTCAGCGATTGCACTCACACCCATGAGCCGGGCTGCGCCGTGAGTGTTGCTCTCGAAAATGGAGAGATCGATCCGGAACGCTACGATTCCTACTTGCGCATGCGCTCTGGAGTCCTTGAGTAGATAGTACCCCAGTCCTGTTGCGCCAAAAGAGAGAAGTATCTAAGCTTGTAGATGGTTCGTATAGTCAAGAAAGGGGCTCCTCCATCAGGATACGCCGCGTCCTGCCCTATTGCATTGTTTTAATACTACTGCTTGGCATTGGGCTACCAGTAATGGCCCAGAGCTTGTCTGGTCGTTATTACTCTGAGACCGGGCACACACTCGATGCCGAGTTCGTTGAGTATTTCGACAACCATGGCGGTCTGGGCATTCTCGGCTTCCCCATCACGGATGCGTTTGTGGATTACTGGACTGGATTGGTGATCCAATACACCCAGAACGGCCGGATGGAACTTTTCCCAGATCCAATCTCAGATGACATGCAGGTTCGCCTGAAGGAATTGGGAATATTGTTTGTCGGCGACCGGGCATTGGATGTCGCCGATCCGCTCTCCATCAGGTCCAGCGCCGATTGTGAGTTCTACTCGCTTACGGGCCACAGTATCTGCTTCATGTTCCTGGATTTTTACCATGAGCATGGCGGCCCTGAACTTTTTGGCTACCCGGTATCAGAATTCACCATTGAAAATGATCGCCTAGTTCAATACTTCCAGGGATTCCGGTTGGATTGGTATCCGGAAAATCTACCAGGGCAGCAAGTCCTGGTGGCGCCTCTCGGGCGGGTCCACTTTGAGGTGATGGATTACAACGACGACCTCCTACGGCCAAAAGCCCCCAGCAATGCCATGATGTACGAGGTAGTTGAACTCCAGCCACATGCTTCTGTGGCAAAACCCATAACTGGAAGTTCAGATACGCAGCTGGTCTATGTAGTCGTCCGTGACCAGAATCTCCTGCCGGTCTCCTCTGCGGCGGTGACCCTTGTAGCGCATTTCCCTGATGAGGCGCGCACGCTCGTTTTCCCACCTACCAACGAGGCCGGTATCACCCAACTAGAAATTGAGTTTGAGGGGCAGACACCCGGTGTCCAGGTTGATTTGGATATTTACGTTTCATCGGGAACCGTTCTCACAAGAACGAGCGACTCCTTCCGCATCTGGTGGTGACCCCCAAACGAATAGGATAGGCGCCCACAAACGTGGGCGTTTTTTTTATATCCCAAAGGGAGATCGGGGTTTGTGAGGTGATGGCGGGTCGACACCCGGGTCGGTTCCTGCGCGTATACATCCCGTAGGTTCGAAACATTTGGGATGTTGGCAGGTTGACAAATGGGTTTCCCAACGCAGGCGCTAGGTCGTTGGTAG
>SOJU01000061.1 GCA_004376465.1 Anaerolineales bacterium
ACACTCACTATCACTCCGACCACACCTTGGGCAATTGCTGGTTTCCCAACGCAACAATCCTCAGTCACTCACTCTGCCGCACGTTACTTGATACTAAAGGTAAGCAAACGCTGGCAGCAGCAAAACGAGGAAATCGAGAATTCCGGAATCTGAAGATCGTTCTCCCCGATGTGATTTTTGAAAAAGGAACTTTGAGTCTTCAGATTGGAAAGCGAACTCTCCGCCTGATCCACCTCCCAGGCCACAGTCCAGATGGTATTGGTGTGCTCCTTGTTGAGGATCGGGTTCTTTTTTCGGGCGACATTCTCATGCCGTTGCCGTATGTCGCAGACGGTGATTTTGACACAATGATCGAAAGCATGAAACGCCTCCCAAAGATGAAGCTTGAGAATATTGTCCAGGGACATGGAGAAACCTTTCTGCGCGGCGAGGTAACATCTAAGGTGCAGGACAATATCGCATACTTAAATCGAATTCGGAGTCATGTCAGGCAGGCGAGTCGACGTAAAGATTATGATGCTTACCTTTCCCAGATCGATATCGAATCTTGTGGGAAGAGCCGCATTTTGCTCGGTGGTTTGGCTGAGCAGCTTCATCAAGGCAATCTATACTCGCTTTTTGAGCATTGGTATCCGGATCGAGTGGTCCAATAACCCCCCCCGTCCAAGCGTCATAGTGATCCGAGTCTCATGATAAGGCTCAATCTACTTCTAGCTTGCTTCTGGCACGTCGATTTGGTCGATCAGAGACGGATTTTGGAGGATGTTAGCGCTGGGTCATTGACCTACGTTTGCGCGTATGGCATAATGGGCAAGTAAATTCAATAGAAGAAAAAAGCTTTGATGGAGACGAGTACGCCTGAGTCTACCTGTAAGCGAGCCCGGGATTGGTGAGAGCCGGGTCAGGATACCAGTCGGAAAATCCCTCCGGAGCCGCAACCCGAACGCAGCACATCGTACGTAAGGAAGCCGGGATCGCCTGCCGTTATCACGGGCGCAGGTATAAGCCAGAGTTTTTATGGTCGTACTTGACTGAGAGCCCGTCGTTGGCGGGAATCAGGGTGGTACCACGGGAGTATTTTGCTCTCGTCCCTGTTTGGGACGGGAGCGCTTAGTTTTAATGGGATGCGGATCAGCTTTTATCGACGGTCACTTGGTGTATCTGGAGAGAAGGGATTAAACGATGACGGAATTACTGTTCTACGGTGACTCGTATTTAAAGACCTTCACCGCTCAAGTTACAGGTGCCTCGGAGCATGGCATTTCCTTGGACCGAACCGCGTTTTACCCCGGCGGTGGGGGACAGCCCTGCGATTTCGGGGTATTTAAATTGGGGGATCAAACCCTGTCTGTGAAACGAGTTCGCAAGGTCGATGGTGAGACCTGGCATGAAATTGATGGAGCTCCACTCGAAACCGGCGTGGAGGTCGATTGTGAATTGGATTGGGAGCGACGCTACCAGCTTATGCGCGTCCACACCGCGATGCACATCCTATGCGGGGTGATATGGCGAGATTATGAAGCAAGTGTTACCGGCGGAAACATGAAACCCTTACGTGGGAGAATGGATTTTGAATTTGAGTCCATGCATAAGGATCTCGTCGCTGAGATCGAAAAGAAAATCAATGTTGAGGTCCGGGCGTCTCGATTGGTTAAGACTGCCATCTTGCCGCGCGCTGAAGCCTTCCAGATCCCTGACCTGATACGAACGAAAATAAATCTCCTGCCACCTATGATTCAAGAAGTTCGAGTGGTGGAAATCGAAGGGCTTGATCTCCAAGCCGATGGTGGGACCCACGTCGCCAATACTGAGGAAGTAGGTCAGATCCGCATCGTGGACTACAAGAGCAAAGGTGCAATAAATAAACGTTTGGTCGTTGAGATTGAACCGTGAGGTGTTAGATGTTTAAATCCGTAGACAACCAGGTTGATTTCATCGCGCTTGAAAAAGAAGTTTTAGCGTTCTGGAATGACATTCAGGCTTTCAAGAACCTCGTCGCACTGAGGTCAGAAAGTCCGCGTTGGTCCTTCATTGATGGTCCGATCACAGCCAACAATCCCATGGGGGTTCATCATGGTTGGGGGCGGACATACAAGGATCTCTTCCACCGATTTAAAGCCATGCAGGGGTTCCAAACGCGATACCAGAATGGTTTCGATTGCCAGGGTTTATGGGTCGAGGTCAACGTCGAGCGGGAGATGGGCTTCAACAGCAAGCGTGAAATCGAAGAGTTCGGCCTCGATCGTTTTGTAAATTTGTGCAAGCAGCAAGTCCTGAAATACTCTGCAGTGCAGACAGAACAGAGTATCCGCTTGGGGTTCTGGATGGATTGGAACGACCCCGACATGCTGCGCACTCTGCGAGATAAGATGGCGGAGGATCCATCCGAGCAAATCACAGTGGAAGGACCGCACGGACCGGTAACGGGCAGCGTTGAATCCATCGTTGGCCGCTTGGGTATGCCGGAGTTAGGTGGATCCTATTTCACTTTTTCAGATGACAACAATTACACCATTTGGGCCACGCTCAAATCCTGCCACGACCGGGGATGGATTTTCAAAGGCCGGGATGTTATGCCATGGTGCGTGCGATGTGGTACGGGGTTGAGCCAGCATGAGATTGTAACCGAGGGATACAAGGAAATTGCCCACCCGAGTATCGCTTTGCGATTTCCGCTCCGCGATCGAGAGCGTGAGAGCTTGCTTGTTTGGACGACCACGCCATGGACGCTCACGAGCAACGTCGCTGCCGCCGTTGGTCCTGATCTGGATTATGTCAAGGTCCGACAGGGTGATGATGTTTTCTATCTGAGCAGAGGGACACTGCATATTTTAAAGGGCGACTATGAAGTTGAAGCGGAGCTTAAGGGCCAAGAAATGGAAGGCTGGGTGTATGATGGTCCGTTTGATGAACTGCCCGTTCAACAAGAACAAGGCGCTCCTGAAGCACACCGTGTGATTCTTTGGGATGAGGTGGGCGAAGACGAGGGAACTGGAATCGTCCACATCGCCCCTGGTTGTGGTGCCGAGGATTTTCAATTGAGCAAGGAACATGGCCTGCCGGTGATTGCACCGCTAAACGGCGACGGTCTATTCCTCGATGGTTTTGACTGGCTTTCGGAGATGAATGTCCAGAAGGTCACTCAACCAATATTCGATAATCTTACTGAAAAGGGTTTGACCTACAAGATCGAGGATTATACCCACCGCTACCCGGTCTGTTGGCGTTGCGGGGAGGAGCTTGTATTCCATCTTGTGGATGAATGGTTCATCAATATGGGCGAACAACTAGACAAGCCCTATGAGCAGGTCACAGAAGAGGAGAAGTTGGACAACCTGCGTTATCAGATTATGGAGGTCGTGAAGGAAGACACAGCATGGCATCCATCCTTCGGGTTGGAGCGTGAGCTTGATTGGCTGCGCAATATGCACAACTGGATGATCTCGAAGAAGCGGTATTATGGGCTGGCCTTGCCAATCTGGGAGTGTGAATCTTGTAAGCATTTCGAGGTCATCGGAAGCCGTGAGGAACTCAAAGAGAGAGCGGTCGAGGGCTGGGATGTTTTCGATGGGCACACACCGCACAGACCCTATATCGATGCTGTGAAGATTGAATGCAGTGAATGTGGCGCGGTTATCGAGCGCATCCCGGATGTTGGCAACCCCTGGTTGGATGCAGGGGTTGTGGCGATGAGTACGCTCCGCTACAACACCGATAAGGAGTATTGGTCGGAATGGTATCCTGCCGATCTCATCAGCGAATCATTCCCGGGACAGTTCCGAAACTGGTTCTATAGCCTGCTGGCTTTGAGCACGATTCTCGAGCGGAAATCGCCCTTTAAAAACGTGTTTACTTATGCGACCCTGCTCGCCGAAGATGGGCAAGCGATGCACAAATCCTGGGGCAATATGATCGAGTTTAACCAAGCCGCTGACGCTATGGGCGTAGACGTCATGCGTTGGGTCTATTGCAACCACAAACCTGAGAAAGATCTACTTTTTGGGTTTGATACCGCGACTGAAGCCCGGCGGCAGTTCCTGATACCCCTCTGGAATGTGTATTCTTTCTTCGTCACCTATGCCAATCTCGATGGGTGGACTCCTACCGACGGCGGTGATGTCCAGTTCAGTATTATGGATCGCTGGATTCTCTCACGATCGCTGCAGACAATCGATCAGGTCACACATGCCCTTGAAACTTTCGAGCCAGACCGTGCTGCCAAAGTGATCGGGAATTTCCTGGATGACTTGAGCAATTGGTATCTCCGTCGGAGCAGGCGCCGTTTCTGGGCGAAAACCGGCGTGAATAAAGCCTCAGACGCGGATAAACATGCGGCCTATACGGCGCTCTATCAAGCGCTGCTGACCCTGACCCATGTTCTAGCTCCCTTCACGCCATTTGTTGTGGAGACGATCTACCAAAACCTCGTACGGAGCATCGATGATGAAGCGCTCGAGAGCATCCACCACCGCGCCTGGCCGGAGGTGGATCCGGCTGAAGTGGAAGAGGATTTGTTGAGGGAGATGAAATTCGTCCAAATGCTCGTCTCCATGGGGCATGCAGCGCGGAATAAAGGAAATAGGAAACTACGGCAACCCCTGTCCGAAGTGGCTTTCGCTGTCGCAGGTTCAGAGGAACGGGCGATTGTCGATCGTTACGATGCGCTGATCCGTGATGAATTAAATGTCAAGAAAGTTCGCTTACTCGATGCTGCTACTGAAGCGGTCGAGTACCAACTCAAGGCGCTGCCAAAGCAGTTAGGGCAGAAATACGG
>SOJU01000037.1 GCA_004376465.1 Anaerolineales bacterium
TGGCAGAAGGTGGGCATTATGCCGATCTATACAATACTTACTTCCGCCACCAATCTCTGGAATATATCGAAAGCGCACGAGAATTTGAGAACGGACCAAAATAGAATCCCCCACCCGACCCTTGTGATGTCGGGAGTGGGGCAGTATTGCCCACCTTCTGTTTAAATACTAATTGAATCTTCATTTGTAAGGTTAGTTTATTGTCCGATCAACTCAGAGAAAAAATTAAAACCAAAATTAGAATGGTGGAAAGAATTATTGGAATTAAATTAATCCAAAAGCCCAGTATAGAAAATACCCTCTTTTTATCACGCTGTCTCATACCAACCACACCAAGGATAACACCAAGGATATTACCGATAATTGTTTTACCGATAATTCCAAGGTTATATGAAACAATGTAATCTATGACATTGGGAATTCTTATTATAATTACACCAATATATAAAAATATAATACCCCCTACTACAAACGACGCTATTCCTGCTTTCGAATGGGGAAGTCTCTCGTTCTCAGTCATAGTTTACTTCCTGTATACATCTTACAATGAAATCACCCCTGAGACGCAAGGGGGTTGCGCACCCAGGGGCTGAGCATTCACAAGTTGTAGCTCGGGGAATGCCTATACAATTCTAGACTTGGCAACTACAGAAAGCAATCGCACCAACTATCGATTGCCCCGCGGCCTGATCTCGACAACTCCAGACTGATCCAATTCGCCGCGAATTTCAATCTCCGCCGCGCCGAAAGCGCGAATCACTTCGGCGTTGGTGAGCAAATGCTGGGTGACTTTCGAGGTGCGAAATTCAGAATCCCCGCCGGCGAAGGCCAATGGGAGCAGGAGTTGATCCGCAAGATATTCGTCGACAACCCCACCTCCGCCCAGAAACGTATGAAGCGCATCAGCGGCTTCGTCGGCGACACGCTCAGCCGGTCTGCCACGCGCGCCTAGGCCGAAATAGCAGGCCTGACCGGACTCAAACTCGGCTTGCAGCAGGAGAAGCGTCCCCTTGCCGGGAGAGGGCAGTGTTCGAATCTCGATCTCCACCGGGCAGCCTAGATCACCCAGCCTTTTCACAGCTCGATCCCGCTGCCGTTGGGCGATGCTCTCCGGCAGGTTGGAGGAGGTCGAGAGACCACGAACTCGCAGAAGGTCCCCCCGCTGGTTGCGCCTTAGCGGTGCAATCCGCTTCTTTAATGGTTGAACAAGCGCCCTGATTCGCCCCCCACCCTGCGGATAGAACCCCGCCAACTCCAACCCCAGGTCTGCCCGGAAACCCTGCAATCCCATCGCCGGGAGCCAGTTCGATTCTAAATAATGGAAACACGGGCTCCAGGGCACATGTGTCCCGCCAGTGATTTCGATCTCCGACGGAGAATCAGCGCTGCTCAGCGGCAGGAAGACCGTCTGAAGCACAAGCGAAGTCGAGCCGGCGGTAGGGATCTCGAAGCAATAGGAGCCGGGGTGGATCGAAGATGGCCGGAATTCGATTTCCCGCGACCCCAAACACGCGCCTTCTACCTGCGCCTGCCCCACGGAAGCCGCGGCATTCACAGAGGTCAAGTGCTGGGGGCGCAATCCCGGTTTCGATCTGCGCGCGCGAATATTCAGGATTCGGAAATGCCGGTTCGTCATGAGCGAGAGCGTCAACGCACTGCGCAGTATCTGCCCCCCACCTTCACCTTTTGCGCCATCGATCTCGATCATCGCTGTTTTCGTTCTCTTCATAATCAGTCCAATTTTCGCATGTTTTTGGTCTCTACCCCAATTACAGCAGGGCAAACCGAGATTCTTCGTCGCTGCGCTCCTTAATTATCGAGAGTGCCTATGAATGTCATGCTGAACGAAGTGAAGCCTCTCGTTCTTCGAACATACAGGAATTTCTTGTGTGGAACGAGATTCTTCGTCGCTGCGCTTCTCAAGAATGACATTGGCCAGGAACCTGTCATTTCGAGCGAGCTGTGAAACGGCGACCGAGAAATCCCTGTGATGATTCTCTTGGGGGTTTTTCCTCTGGAAGATGCCCCGGAGCCGAACGGATTCCCTGCCTTTGATTCTCGAATTATCAGAATATGTTCCCCCCACCCACTGTCGCCGCATCCGCTTCAGGATTGTATAATCCACCTTCTTTCAACCGGAGGAACTTGGGTGCCGAACGCCTTGTTGTATCTCATCACCGTACTCATCTGGGGCTCGACCTGGCTGGCAATTAAATTTCAGTTGGGAATCGTGGCTCCCACTCTCTCAATCGCTTACCGGGTCATGCTTGCGGCAGCGATCCTCTGGGTCTATACAACACTCCGCCGCTTACCTATGCGATTCTCGCTCCAGCAGCACGGGTTCATGGCCTTGCAAGGCTTCTTCCTCTTCTCGTTAAACTACACCTTCATCTACTTCGCGGAGGGAACTCTGACCAGCGGTTTGGTCGCAATTATCTTCTCAAGTATCGTAATCACAAATTCCGTCTTCAGCGCGATCTTCTTGAAAGACCCCATTCGACCCCGGGTCATTCTTGGCGGTTTGATGGGACTATTTGGCCTCGTGCTTATATTCTGGCCTGAACTGAGGATCTTTGATCTTTCCAGCGACAGGTCATTGGGTATCTTCCTCACAATTTGCGGAATGCTCTTAGCTTCTCTGGGAAATATCGTTGCGGCTCGAAACCAACGCAGCGGGTTGCCGGTGCTGCAATCGAACACTCTAGGCATGACTTACGGAGCGGGTCTTATGATCCTCCTCGTAATTTTCCAGGGCACCAAGTTGACCTTCGACTCCTCTGCGCCCTACATTATCTCACTAATCTTCCTTGCGCTCTTCGGTACAGTGATCGCTTTCGGCACCTACCTCACCTTATTGGGTCGCATAGGACCGGGCAGGGCGGCGTATGTTACCATCCTCTTTCAGATCGTTGCTCTGGCGCTCTCTACAATATTTGAGGACTTAATCTGGAACCTTCAGGGGGTGTTTGGAGTAATACTTATACTTGCAGGTAATGTGATTGCTTTATCCAAGATTTCAATTGGGACCAAATAAGGCTAACAATTAGCAGATCCTACCATCAGTCTGATATAGCCCACTCCGGCTTATACAGATGCAAGGAGACTCAACTTGAACGACAAGATCCTTCAACTCTTCCCCGTTCCCAGCCGTGAAGTCTCATTGCGAGGTCTTTACCTTGAACACGACCTGCGCGCGCATGCTGAAGCACTCGGCCGCGTATTCTTATGCGCAAATTTCGTTAGCAGTCTGGATGGCCGCATCGCCGTTCCGGATTCATCCGGAAAGGGTGTTACCTTAGCCGAGGCTATCACGAACCCGCGCGATTGGCGTCTCTTCCAAGAGCTGGCTGTACAGACAGACGTCCTGATCACCTCCGGGCGTTACCTGCGCCAATACGCCACGGGCGTCAAACAGGAAATCCTGCAAATCTATGACGATCCACAATTCGAGGACTTACGAAACTGGCGCCTAAGCCGAGGCCTTTCATCTCAACCCGATCTAGCCGTGATCAGCAGCCGGCTGGATTTCGACGTCCCCCCAGCTCTGCTGGGAGACGACCGTTCGCTGTTGATTTTCACAACGAAATCATCCGATGCGGACCAGATCCAACGTCTTAAAGACCAGGGTGCAAGAATCCTTTTCGCCGGTGAGGAGAGCGTCGAAGGGCAGAAACTATGTGCCCATATGACCGAGCTCGGCTACCGGACGGCATACTCGGGCGCAGGCCCGAAGGTACTGCACCTACTCGCATCGAGCGGCGTCTTAGACCGCCTTTATTTGACCTTTGCGAACCGCCTTCTCGGAGGCGAGCCGTACGCGAGCATCCTCGAGGGACCCCTGCTCGACCCGCCCATTGACCTGCAGCTCAACACGCTTTACTTCGACCCATACGGCCTTGAAGGTTTAGGGCAGCTATTCGCCTCTTATGATCGAGTTGAATAATCTTCACAATCAGGCTTCATCAAGAAAGTAAACGGGATCAGACTGGTGTTCACCGGGATCAAAGATACCTACAACGAATTTCCACGCACCTTCTGGACACTCGTCGGGGCGTCGTTCATCGACCGCCTTGGCGGGACGATGATCTTCCCCTTCTTCGCCCTCTATGTCACCCAGAAATTCAACGTCGGCATGACCCAAGCTGGTGTGCTGCTGGCGATCTTCTCAGTCTCCGGTCTTGTTGGGAGCATGATCGGCGGTGCGCTTACCGACAAATTCGGCCGCCGCGGAATGGTCCTCTTCGGCCTGGTCTTCAGCGCGTTGAGCAGTGTTTCGATGGGATTGGTGAACGAGCTCTCGCATTTCTACCTGCTCGCCATCTTCGTCGGTTCTCTCTCGAACATTGCCGGTCCAGCGCATCAGGCCATGGTCGCCGACATACTCCCCGAGGAGAAGCGCACCGAAGGATTTGGTATGCTGCGCGTCGCGGCGAACTTAGCCTGGATTTTCGGCCCAATGATCGGTGGCCTAATCGCGGGCAGATCCTATCTGATGCTCTTCATCCTCGACGCCATCACCAGCCTGATCGTAGCTTTCATCGTCTTCCGCTCGATCCCTGAGACCAAACCTCAAGAGCCCGAGACAGAACACAAGAAAACTCTTGCGCAGACCTTCGCCGGATATCGAGTTGTTCTCGCCGATCGACTTTACCTGGTCTACCTGCTGGTGTCGATGTTCATGCTGATCGCCTACCAGCAGATGTACAACACCCTATCGGTCTATCTACGTGATTCTCATGGTGTTCCTGCGAGAGGCTTTGGGGCTCTCTTAAGCATTGATGCCGCCCTGGTTGTACTGCTTCAATTCTGGGTCACTCGTCGTGTACGGGGCCGTCCGCCCATGGTTATGATGGCTGTAGGAACCGCGCTGTATATGGTCGGACTGGCGATGTTCGGCTTCGTCTCCGCGTACTGGCTTTTCATTGTCGCTATCCTGCTGCTCACCTTCGGAGAGATGGTCGTTATGCCCATAAGCCAGGCTCTAGCCGCGCGTTTTGCCCCAGAAGATATGCGCGGCCGCTACATGGCTTTCTACTCCCTCGCCTGGGCAGTCCCTTCAACCATTGGCCCGTGGGCCGCCGGTCTGATTTTAGACAACTACAATCCGGACTGGGTTTGGTATGCGGCTGGAATCGTTTGTGCGATCGCTGTGATCGGCTTTCTCTCGCTCCATATGAGCGCACAGAAACGCTTTGCTGCGGTTCCTGCAGAAGAACCTCAGCGGGTTTAATTGCATCAGGTTGAAGGACATAGCAAGTTCGCACCGGACGATTGTTCAAGTTAACACTAGCGTCGCCAAAACGTAGGTTAAGGGTCGGATAAAAGAGTGAGTTTTTCTGTTAAGATGAATGCGCGAGCCGCCTCCCCGAAACCTACCTGGTTGCGGGATCTCCCAGGCGGCTTGCGCTATTAACCGACGATATCTCCCTGACATTGCGCCCCTTTTTATTATTAGAATCTCTATACGTAAGGTGTATGACTAAATCCCCCGCGTAGTTCCCCCTAGGATGGGATTTTCACAGGCCTGCCCCCGTGAGATCATCGCTCCATGGACAATTACTCCACTCACAATCGTTTCTTCATCTATCCGCAGGTTCAAAAGAAAGACGAGATCCAGACTGTGATCGCAAGCATGGAGGCATTCCGCCAGTCATTGGGTGAAACCGACCGAGATCTCGTCGGTATTCTGATTTCTTATGCCGAAGCGCACAGTTTACGATCCCATCTCCTGCCTCATCTCACCCCGTTTGAGTTCGTGCTGCTCGCCATGTTGATCGAACAGCAGCGGGAACTCGCCAGTCAAAAGAAAGCATCAAATGAGCCGAAACACGAGTTTATCCATCCACCTTTCCCATAAGTTCTCATCTCAATAGGATCTTCGAGGGTCAAGCTTGCTTGTCCAGACAACTAAATAATCCTTTGCGAATACCCAGAATAATGCTATTATTTTCAGCGAAGGTTGCATGTGAGTTCTGTCTGGAAGTCGATTGACCACGGCCTGAGCGAATGCAGCTCAGGTCGATTCGGTTCAGTGAACCCGACCACCGGGAACGCGACAGGCACCTCAGTATCCGCACAAAGGAGGCGGCAAATCATGTCCGAGCGAGTTCAAGGAACGGTCAAGTGGTTCAATGATGGCAAAGGCTATGGTTTCATCGAACGCGAAGACGGCGATGATGTTTTTGTCCACCACACTTCGATCCAGGGCGAAGGCTTCAAGAGCCTTCAGGAAGGCCAGCAGGTGGAGTTCACCATCGAACAAGGTGAAAAAGGCCCACAGGCTGTCGACGTAACCGCTTTATAAGAGACGCACAAAATAAAAGGGAAGCCCCTGGATATTAGGGGCTTCTTTTTTTATTTCGGTTTCGACGCTTGATAGTCCACTGGGAGAGTTCAGTTCCGTCTGCTTATTTAGTGGAGTGCCGTCTGCGCCGGAACCATAGGAGCAGCAGTATAAAAGTCGAAAGCGGCCAGACCCATGCCAGATCGCCTGGACCGCCAGGTCCGGTAACCGCACCCTTCCGCTGGATGCGGATCAGGCGATAGCTGTCCATTAATTTCTCAAAGTCCGCATCGGCCAGCTTCTTCGGATCCGCTCCGAAGAGCGGTCCAGCAAAACCGCTGGCGATGATCACCTGTCTCAGTAGCGCGCCGCGATCTTTCGAATCCGATACATCCTCGGCCACGCCAGCCCAGCGGCCATCCGGCAGCCAAATTTCAACCTGCGGGATCGCCATTAAATTGCTGTACCAATCGCAAACACTCCCGAATCCAGCCGTGCAGTAGATATTGCCATCCACGACGGCGTAGTTCACCGGCGTGTAGCGCGTCAGCCCGGTCTTACGTCCGGTATGTTTGATCACCATAATGGAGCCACCGAACTCCGTCCCGTTGCCCCAGGAGCCGAGACCCAGCCGCCAGATGAGCATCATGAAGCGGTTGAAAGATTTGAATATCCTTCGAAGTCGTTGTTCAGAGATTTGGGTGAGTTCCATCGATCACACTCCAGTGGACTAAAGACTCATACGCAGTCGAGGTTGTTGACCCGCCGCCCGCATTGCTTTCAGTGACCAACTAATGTAGAAAGCGGATAGTTTCATCCTAACAATAGCACACACCAGAAGGTGCATCCATAACAAACCGTGAGAATCCCTCAAAGAGAGAATTCCAGGTCTTCCAAGATGACGTGGAAGTGATTGAAATCTTAGAAATACCTGCAATTACCTGACGTGGGTGAGACCTACCTCACGATTGATTTCAACCTATCGCTTGATTTCATTGAATGGACGATGTACGCTACTGCTGGAACCTTGCCTCCGTCCACGCATCACTGTGCTCAACGGTTCTGAAGAAATTTCATTCATAATAGGTTTAGGAGAACGTAGTTGAGTGAGGGTTTTTTAATATTTCACTCTTTTTAGGTTGACTCAGGTTTAGCGGGAGACCTCATGCACTGTGTAAAATGCGACGCTGACAATGCGCCAGGGGCGCGGTTCTGCAGTATGTGCGCCCATCCCCTACCCCAGCTGTGTCTAAAATGTCAACAGGAAAACCCACCTGAGGCGCATTTTTGTTCCGCCTGTGCGACATCCCTATATGGTTCCGATGGTACCTCTGATCTGGAGCGCCTCGATGACCTGCGCGAACTCGCACCAGAGGGGCTGCAGGAGAAAATACGAGAAGTCGCAAAGAGTCTACCCGGTCAGCGCAAGTCAGTCACCATCCTCTTCACCGATATCGTTGGCTCGACCGCCATCGCTGAAAAACTTGACCCGGAGGAGTGGAAAGAAGTTGTGCAGGGGGCGCACCTGCGGGTGAGCGATGCGGTGTATCGCTACGAAGGCACCATTGCCCAACTGTTGGGTGATGGCGTCCTTGCCTTTTTCGGTGCTCCACTTACCCACGAGGATGACCCAGAACGAGCTGCACGAGCGGCGCTGGATATTCAGGCCAGCATATCCGAATACCGCCACCAGCTGACGGGATTCGTTGATGACTTTCAGATGAGGGTTGGTATTAACGTCGGTGAAGTCGTGATGGGTGAGGTGGGCAGCAAGGAGCATGCCGAATACCTGGCCGTAGGCGATGCAGTGAACGTAGCGGCGCGGCTTGAGGGAGCAGCGGAACCGGGACAAATCCTGGTATCGGAAGCGATCACTCGCCGCATCGAAGCAGGTTTTACTCTGCGCGATTTGGGAGAGGTCCGCGTCAAAGGCAAGACCACAGCGCTTTCCATGTTCGAACTCATCGAAACCAAGGCTGAGCCATCCAGCGGACGCGGGATCGAAGGCTTACGTTCTCCTCTCGTGGGGCGCGACTCGGAATTGGAACGCCTGAGTTCGGCTCTAGCTTCTCTGCAGGAAGGGTTAGGTCAGATCGTCGTCGTGTTGGGAGAAGCAGGAATCGGCAAAACCCGCCTGGTGCAGGAAACAATGCAACAGGAAGTGCCGGCCGAGCTGGAAGAAACATCTGCGCCATTCTCGTCACTGCGCTGGCTCGAGGGGCGCTCACTCTCCTACGGGAGTTCGCTTTCCTTCTGGCCTATCATGCAGCTCATCCTTGCCGATCTGGGTCTTTCCGATGGCGATGCAGAAGTGAAGATCAAAGCTGCGTTGCGGCACCGTGTCAGCGATCTGCTCGGTGACGACTCGGATGAGTTCCTACCCTTCCTCTTCCACATCCTGGGTTTGAAGCAAGACGAGGCCGCACGAGATATGCTTCAGACGCTCGACGGTGAGACGGTCAAACATCAGATTAAGAAATCCGTCAGGCGCTATTTCACGTGCATGGCAGAGAGTGAACCGACGATTCTTGTCTTTGAGGACACCCACTGGGCCGATCCGTCGAGTCTCGAAATCTTGGAGGATTTATTCAGCACAACCGATCAATGCTCACTCATGTTGCTCATATTAATGCGCGTCGAACGAGATCACGGTTCCTGGAAAGTGAAGCTCAAGGCCGAGACGGATTACGGCCACCGCTACACGGATATCCATCTGAAGCGACTGTCCAAGAACGACTCAGACCAGTTAGTTGACCACTTGCTCGAAGTCGCCGATCTTCCGGACGACGTTCGTCGGCTCATGATGGATCGCTCGGAGGGCAACCCTTTTTACTTGGAGGAGATCATCCGTAACTTGATCGATCAGGGGGTCCTCATTCATGAAGAAGCCACCTGGCGTGCGACGAAAGAAATCGCGCAGGTCAGCATCCCCGATTCTCTACACGGAGTGCTGCAAGCCCGCATCGATCGCTTGGGAGAAGACGTCCGCCGCACCTTGCAGCTAGCGGCGGTGATCGGCAAGAGCTTTCTGTACCGCATCCTCGAGTCGATCACAGAGGCGGAACGGGAATTGGATGCGCATTTAGCCCAACTTCAACGCGTGGATCTAGTTCGGGAGAAGACCCGCCAACCTGAGCTCGAATACATCTTCAAGCATTCCCTGACCCAGGAGGCGGCTTACAACTCCTTGCTCGTGGAACGGCGCCGCGGGTTCCACCGCAAAGTTGGCGAAGCCATCGAGCAGATCTTTGCGGATAGAGTCGAAGACTTGCTGGGGCTCCTCGCTCACCATTTCTATCGTGCAGAAGAATTAGAGAAGGCTGCGGATTATCTTATTCGGGCAGGTTTGAAGGCGCTCAGGGAGGGTTCGATCCAGGAATCGATGGACCACGCACACCAAGCGCTCACTGTGTATGAACGGCTGGAAGACCCTTTGAACATAGGCTTTATTAAAGCACGGATCGGATTTCTACATTGGGTACTTGGAGATCGACAAGCTTCGCTGGATATGTACAAGGATGCGTTAGAGATCTTAGAAAGGCTGCCCGATTCGGTTGAGTTGGCTTCGGCGCTTTCTTTGAGGTCTCGACTGTATATGTTTAACGCAGAACACGAGCAAGCCATTTCCATGGGTGAACGCGCACTTGAGCTGGCCGAGCGATTGCAAGACGAAGAAGTACGAATTAGCACCCTCAATACGGTCGGCTGCTCAAGATGTGAGATCAGAGACAAGGAGCGGGGCTTTTTGTACTTATTCAAGAGTCTACAACTGTCGCTTGAGCTGAACGACCCTCCATTGATCAATCGAGCCTATTTCAATTTGGTGGAAAATTTGATGAAACACAGCCGGAACCGAGAGGCCAGAGAACTCGCCCAAGACTACGTTCGATATGCGAAAAAGCTCGGAAATCATTATGTAGAGTCCTTATCCTTTCTGAAGCTTCTTCCCATCGATTGGCTCGGGGGTAATTGGACGACAGCGCTCGGCTACCTTCCGGAAATTGAAAGATTGGATTTCGGAATTTGGCAGATCTGGGCGAACTATGAACTGGGGAGGGTCGACAATGATTTGGGCCGTATTGGCGAAGCGCGGGAACGCTTGGATCGAATGTTCGAGGCTGCTTTAAAAACAGGCGAGATCCAAACCGTGTCTCCTTACATCGGCGAACTCATACGGTCCTCCACAGCCCTTGGGCCGGATTCAAAAAATGATGAATATGTGGAGATGTTAATCCGCCACATCGGCTCCACGCCGTTCTACGACAGTGGTAGCGTCATGCCCCTTTTGTCTGCCTGCTATTGGACTCTTATACACCGCAAGAATGTTGCGCTGAAAAATGGGGAGGCCTGCGTTTCCCGTATCAAGGAAGCGTGCCAGCAATTAGACTTACCTGTGACAAAAGGAGCTCTCTCAGAAGCCCGGGGGTGCCTGGCATTAGCCAAGGAACGCCCCGATCAGGCATCCGAACATTTCCGCGAAGCGGTGAAGATCTGGGAGTTGGTCGAACGGCCTTATGATCAGGCTCGAGCACTGAATGGGTTGGGAAGAGCGCTCATACCGGCAGGTGATCTTAAGGGAGCGAGTAAGGCTTATGAGCAAGCCATGGGAATCGTAGAATCGCTTGCCGATCAATTAGAGGATCAAGAACTGAGAGAATCGTTCCTGTCATCGCAGCTTGTACGGCAAATTAAGACCTCGCAGTCGCGGTTGGAAAATACCGATTAGATGTTGTTGTCGGTCATCGCGCCATGGGGACATCTGAGATCTGTGAAAATATCCGGATTCAGTGTGGTGGTTTCCATGAGATCGGACGAGGCGTAAAATGACTTTACATGCGAAACCAAGCGTTAGGCACTGCCATTGAATAGCACAGAGCTTCCCTCCGGCACGGTCACCTTCCTCTTCACCGACATCGAAGGTTCGACGGCACTCCTCAAACAACTGGGGGATCGCTACGCCGACCTGCTGGCGGATCAGCGACGCATCCTGCGTGAGATTTTCTCGCGCCACGACGGCCAGGAGGTCGACACGCAGGGAGATGCTTTTTTCTACTCCTTCCCACGGGCAACGGAGGCTGTGTCTGCGGCGGTCGAAGCGCAGCAAGCTATTTATGCCCACGACTGGCCTGAAGACGTGGATGTTCTCATTCGTATGGGACTACACACGGGTGAGCCCTTAACCTGGGAAGAGGGTTATTTAGGCATCGACGTCCACCGAGCAGCACGCATTGCGCACGTGGGGCATGGGGGGCAAGTCCTGCTCTCGGAGACTACCAAGCCCCTGGTCATGGATGACCTGGCTGATGGGGTGGGATTACGCGATCTTGGTGATCACCGCCTGAAGGATTTACGCCGCCCAGAACGCGTTTTCCAATTAATCGTTGCGGAATTACCTAGCGACTTTCCTGCTTTGAGATCGCTGGAGTCCCAGCCCAACAACTTACCGATCCAACCAACGAGCCTGGTAGGGCGGGATGCGGATCTTGAATCTGCACGGGCGCTCCTGTCTCGGCCAGATGTGCGCCTACTCACCTTATCCGGTGCTGGGGGGACGGGTAAAACTCGACTCGGGCTGCAGTTAGCTGCCGACCTATTGGATGAATTTGCAGATGGCGTTTTTTTAATACCCCTGGCGCCCATTATAGATCCCAAGCTCGTCATTTCGACGGTTGCCCAAACGCTGGGTGTACGTGACAGTGGAGCCCAACCCATCCTTGATGCGCTGGTAGAATATCTACAGCACAAGCAAATGTTGCTGTTCCTGGATAATTTTGAGCACCTAAGTGAAGCAGCCCCGGACGTATCGCGGCTGCTTGAAATGTGCCCGCACATCACGATTCTGATCTCCAGTCGTGAGGCATTGCATGTCAGGGGCGAGTTTGAGTTCTATGTACCTCCTTTATCGCTTCCAGACCTATCCCACGTATCTACGCGGGAGCTTGTTTCCAAGAGCCCCGCGGTCGACTTGTTCTCCCAGCGCGCGCAGGCAGTACATCCTGATTTTCATCTTACAGATGAGAACGCAAAATCGGTCGCAGAGATCTGTGCCCGGTTGGATGGTCTGCCATTAGCGATCGAGTTGGCAGCGGCACGCGTAAAATTGTTTTCACCAAAAGCACTGCTCAGACAACTCTTGGATGTTAACGGTCGTTCGTCGTTGCACCTGCTCGGGCAAGGACCTCGTGATGCACCCGAACGCCATCGCACTTTACGGGCGGCAATAGATTGGAGTTATGAATTGCTGGACCATGAGGAGCAAAGACTGATCCAGCTTTTATCTGTTTTCGCCGGCGGGTTCACCTTTGCTGCAGCCGAGGCTGTGTGTTGTCTTTCAGACGCCAAACTGGTTTCAGGACAAGAGGAAATCCCGGCGGTGGATGTACTTGAGGGACTTGCATCCTTGCTGGACAAAAGTCTAATTCGTCAGGAAGAGAGGGCAGATGATCAGCCGCGGTTCAATATGCTTGAACTGATCCGTGATTATGCTTGGGAAAAATTGAAGGAGAGCAGTCGAGAGAGTTTGATCAGAGAGAGGCATGCCAATTTCTTCCTTGATCTGGTGCACGAGGCAGCGCCCAAACTGAAAGGATCAGAGCAGAAGGTGTGGCTAGAGCGATTGGAAGAGGAACACAACAATTTGCGCTCCGCACTAAAGTGGTTTGTACAACGAGCTGAGGAGGGTGATGAAGTCAGTGCTGAATCGGGAGTACGAATGGCAGGTGCGCTGTGGGGGTTCTGGGATACTCACGGGTTTATTAGCGAAGGTCGAGAATGGCTGCGGAAGATGATTGAATTGAGCGGCACGCCAACCAATGCGCGAGTGGATGCTCTAAATGGTGCGGCGATGCTCGCAAGGCGCCAGTCAGATATCGCCGAAGCACTTCAGTTGTATGAGCAGGGATTAACGATTGCACGCGAGATTGATTACAAGGCGGGAAGAGCCGAAGTGCATGGGGGCCTGGGTTTCTTATTAGAATATCAAGGCGCGGATGACGAATTGGTTAAGTCGCACTACGCTGATAGCCTTGCATTATGGCGAGAGGTGGGGGATAAGCGGGGGATTGCGACCGCTCTAGGACCACAGGCGCATCGCGCTGCGTCAGCGAATGATTTCGTACAAGCTAACCTGCTTTTTGAAGAGAGTTTATCCTTATTCAGAGAAGTCCAAGATAAACGTGAAATCGCAGGTGCTCTTTGGAATCTTGGCCAGATTGCAGTCGTGATGGGGCACTATAAACAAGCAATACAAATGTATAGCGAGAGCCGAGTGAACTATGAGGAGTTGAAGGATCTCCATGGTGTAGCAACGCAGCAGAGGTCCTTGGCAGAGGTGGAAGCATATCAAGGTAACACGATCAGGGCTCGGGCTTTATACGAAGAGGCGTTGACGAGTTTTCGTTCTTTGGAAGACACAAGATGCACTTCGAGTTCCCTTGTTGGTCTGGCGGGAGTGGTCATGGACCAAGAAGATCTCACAGGCGCGACTGCGTTGATTCTTGAGTGTCTGAATTTGTCACGGGAGATTGGTTTCAAACCCGCGGAAGCCAAAGCGCTGAGATTGCTGGGGAAATGTGACCTCGCTCAAGGAAATCTTGAATCTGCACGGGCACATTTTATCGAAAGCCTGCACGTCGCCCAAGAACTGGGCCATCGCCAGGATATTGCTGAAATCATGGATGGATTGGCGAGCGTGGCAACAGCCCACGCTGATTACGATCGATCTGCAAAACTTTTTTCGGCTGCAGAGACATTGCGAGACTCCGTAGGGATCCGTTTGCCCGATGTATTAGCAGCAGAAAATCAGACATGGAACGAGATGGCCCTTTCCAGTCTAGGCGAATCGGCCTATGAGTCGGCGAGAGCAGAGGGGGCATTGTTATCCGTCGAGCAAGCGATCGAACTCATGATCACAGAGGAATGAAACGATGCAAGAGGCGAACAAATCCTTTGCTGGCGCGCTAAGATCACAGAGACCCTATGCCTATTTCGTCTGTCAGGGTTGTCTGTTGAAAGGTGCTTTCAATTGAGCGCTGAAACTCCGATCCAAAACCACCAGGGTGAGCTACCTATTGGCACCGTCACCTTCCTCTTCACGGATATCGAGGGCTCGACCAGGCTGTTGGCACATCTGGGTGATGCCTACGTCGATCTTCTAGCCGAGCAGCGGCGGATCATGCGCGAGGCCTTCGGCCACTCGGAAGGCATGGAAGACGACACACGGGGCGCTGTATACAAATGGGGGTTTTTGCCCCCAAGGTATGTTTAATTCACCGTCCATTTCCTCGATTATGTATTATCAGCCAGCCAAAGTCGAGTACATTGTTGGCCCTGCATCATCCCGGACATAATAAATCGCAGTAGTTATCTGAATACGTGTACCTGTGGCATAATAAGACCAAAAGGGTAAGGTTCCTCCCATGTGTTGAGCACAAGTCCTGTCACTGCTCAAGGTTATCGCCACTGATTCGCGGGGCACCCTCAAGTTCCCCATCAGTATTCCCCATATGCACCATGTTTTCTCTGTAAAAATATGGAGTTAAGCAATTGACAGCTCATAACTTTGAAAATGCACTTTCCAAAGTCACAGGGTTAAACCCCCACAGGGCGGTGGTTTAAGATGCATCAACTGATTTGTGGTAATTGTCAAACTACCAACGCTACAGACTCCATCTTCTGTAAACACTGCGGCCAAAAACTGGTTAGGGTCGACAGCTCTAAAGAGGAGGTCAACCTCCATTCACTTCGCCGATCGGCCTCTAGCGGCAATCAAGAAAATTTTCCTGGTCCCAACCGCGAGATCGAGGGTGAACGTAAACCAGTCACGATCCTCTTCACCGACATCGTTGGCTCAACTGCCATCGCCGAGAAGCTAGACCCAGAGGAATGGAAGGAAGTGATCCAGGGTGCGCATCGCCGGGTGACCGCGGCGATCTCGCGCTATGATGGCATGATAGCCCAATTATTGGGCGACGGTGTACTGGCATTTTTCGGTGCGCCGCACACCCACGAGGACGATCCCGAGCGAGCCGCCAGGGCAGCGTTGGACATTCAGGCCAGTATGATCGAATACCAGCGCGAGCTCTTGGGACTCGTGCAAGAGTTCAAAATGCGGGTGGGAATCCACAGCGGCGAAGTGGTTCTAGGCGAGATTGGCGCGGGTGAACACACCGAATATCTGGCGATTGGGGATGCGGTCAACATAGCCTCGCGCTTGGAGGGGCTTGCCGAACCAGGCCAGATCGTGGTGTCAGAAAACATTGCCCAGAGGATCTCGGCAACAATCGAATTGCAGGATCTGGGGGAATTTGCAGCGAAAGGTAAAACCGATCCCCTACGTGTCTACGCCCTTCTGAAGATAAAGGTGGAGTCTAGTCTGATCCAGGGTCTTTCGGGGGAGCGGTCGTCCTATGTGGGCCGGGTTGATGAGATCAAGAACCTGGGGGCTAGCCTTCTCTCATTGTGTAGGGGACAAGGCCAGATCGTGACCATCTTGGGTGAAGCCGGGATCGGCAAATCCCGTTTACTGGAACATGTCCGCGACCAGTTGACCAAGATAATAGCTGAAGACACCCCTTATCCCCCGGCCAGCATCCATTGGCTCGATGGGCGGGCACTTTCCTTTGGCGGTGCGCTGTCATACTGGATGATCTCGCAACTGTTGTTCGCCGACCTGGGGCTGTCGGCACAGATCCCCAAGGTGAAGCTCAAAGTAGCCCTTCGGCGGCGGGTGACGGCTCTCTTTGGGGAGGCAGCGGCGGAAATTCTACCTTACCTAAGCCAGTTGCTAGATCTGGATCTAGCCCCGGGTGAGGATGGGCCAAATCCAATCCAATCCCTCAGCAGTGAGACACTGAAACATCAGACCTTGCAGTCGCTAAGCAACTACTTCAGCAAGGTTGCCCAGGTACAGCCCACAGTTCTGGTGCTGGAGGACGTTCATTGGGCGGACCCGTCCAGCCTGAGAGCCATCGAGGAGATGCTCGCCCTGACCGACCGAGCCCCTTTGATGATCCTCTTGCTGATGCGGATCAACCCCAATCACGGTTCCTGGGGGATCAAGTTGAAGGCTGAAACCGACTTCCCCCATCGCTACACCGAAATCCATATGCGGCAACTTCCAACGACTGACGCCACTGAGTTTGTCGGGCAACTGCTCAGGAGCCAAGCTCTGCCTGAAGAGATCCTGGAGGTCATCCTTTCTCGTTCGGAGGGCAATCCATTCTACCTGGAAGAAGTGGTCCGGCATTTGATCGAGCAGGGCTCGATCATCCAGGAGAATGGGATATGGCAAACGACAGGGGCGAGTGGGGACCTCGGCATTCCCGACTCGCTGCATGGGGTGCTTCTTGCCCGGATCGACCGGCTTGAAGGATCTGTGCGGAGTACGCTTCAAATGGCCTCTGTCATTGGCAAGAGCTTCCAATACCGTCTCCTGGAGGCGATCTCGGATGGTGACATTGACCTCGATGGGCATCTCTCGCAGCTTCAACGCGTGGGCCTTGTGTGGGAGAAAGCCCGGTTGCCCGAACTAGAATACATCTTCAAGCATTCACTCACACAAGAGGCCGCCTACAGCACGCTGCTTCATGAAAGAAGGAGAGAATTACACCAGAGGGTTGGCCAGGCTTTGAGCGGTATATTTACCGATCGAGAAGAGGAATTCTATGGCCTATTGGCGCATCATTTCGAAGCTGCTGAAGACCATGAAAAAGCTCTCGCATACCTGATACAAGCCGGAGACAAGACACGGCACGAGGATGCTCACATCGAGGCGGCCGACTATTACCAGCGTGCCTTGAACATACTCGAGCCGCTTGGGGATGATCAGCGCGCCAGAGCAACCTGGTTGAAGCTTGGATTGGTGTATCAAACAAACTTCGAGTTCGACGCCGCTCATCGCGCCTATGAGGCGGCGTTTGCGCTTGAGC
>SOJU01000014.1 GCA_004376465.1 Anaerolineales bacterium
GCTGCCTCGGAGGCAAGCTCAGCGGCATGCCAGGTGTTCTCAGTACAAGTCAGGTCGTAGTCCAGGCTGTGGTGATTCAGGAGATGTTGGATTTTTGGGAGTTCTCGTTGACCGCGCCCAGATCCGGCATGAGGATTGAGGATGATCTTATATTGATGCGTCATTTGCACTCTCAACTTGTTAAACGGTCGGTAACCATTCTCATCATCCTGGTTCTTGGGCATCCCTACAACGCTGATTGTGCTTTCTCCAGATCGTCGACGCCGATGACGAGATCCAAATTCGCGGTCAGATAAAGTAGGTCAAGGTTGATCCCGGCGTCGGCTAGCTTTCGGGCGATATTGCCCAGCTCTCCTGGACGGTCGACGATGTTCACAACGAGGACGTCACGCTCAGCCTGAACTTCAAAGCCTGCATGCTCGACGGCGCTGCGTGCGGCTGCGGCGTCTTCAACCAATATATTGAGGACTCCCACACCTTCGCAGGAGACTCCGCAGATGCCATCGATGTTCACAACGGACTTTCCCAACGCCTCGCCCATCTCCGCTAACGCACCTGGATGGTCATCTAAATGGATGGTTATGTTTTTCGCCATGGTCTCCTCCTAAGGGTTCTGACACATCGGGTGATCCATTACGAAACTGTGAATCCATTGTTGCACAATTGTGCCTGATCACCAAGAACCTGATAATGAGCCAAATTCATATTTGTGTGAAAAATCGAGCTTGCATGGACGGCTTCGTTCATGCCAGATCACACTTTTGGCACCGTTCAACAGTTTACTCACTTCAAGCGAAGTGCGAACGTTGGCGGAAGGAATCATGAAATCACAATTTCCTATGCAACCTTTGCCTAAGCCACGTTGTATTTCTTAGTAGGAGAATCGAACCCCGCTAAGAACAGGTATCCTATTGTACGATGGATGAAGTTTAGGAGTCTTTGATAATTAATCCTGTGGGATGGATAGGAGATTGGAGATGAGAAAGGTATTTGTTTTCACCATCTGCCTCGGCGCTCTCCTGCTTGGCGCTTTAGCTTGCGGCGGGAGTGTTCGCTCGCCGCAACCCGAAGATGATGAAATAGACGAGATCCAACCACAATCTGCTCCGCAGCCCACTGTAACAGCATTTCCTACACCTCCGCCGCTGGAATTTATGCCACAAGCCCCTCCGAAGGATGGTGATCTTGCAGCCATCGTCGTATATGCCAATTCAATGCAGCCTCTGTTCGTTGATGCTGGCGCAATACTGGAGCGGGACGGCGAGATCCTCAAGGCTTCTGAGGATGGGAACGACGCCGTGTTATGCGATGGGAGACTGGCGGCTGATAACGTTTCTATGCAGAAGATTATCAAGGAAGTGCGTGCGATTAAGCCTCCGCAGGATGCAAGCGTGGTTCACGACCTGGTTTGTCAGAGTGGAGATGCCTGGATTGAGGCACTAGATAATGTGGAAGCGTTCTGCCAGACAGGTAAGCAGTTGTACAAGATACCCGCAGTGCTGAAGTTCTGGGAAGCTGCTGCAGCCCTCCAGGACGCGGGAAATCGTTTCTGGATATTGATTCTGGCAACAGGAGCGGAAGATTGGGTCCAGCGATAAAGGCGTGCATCTCAAATTGATGGAGGATGGAGTGATCATTTTTCGGCGGATGGCTCTCCTATTAATTTTCGCAATGATCAGTGGGTGCAGCGAACCCATTGATGTTCAACCGGAAGATGCAATCCCTTTATGGCACCTGCAGCCAAACCCTGTCCTCGTGTTTATGTCGAAATCTGATGCTCCCGAGGGTGAGTTATACCTCCTGGAGAAAGATAGCTCGATCACACGCCTGACCTACAACGACCGTCACGAAAACAACCCCGCGCTATCCCCGGATAGCACAAAGGTCGCCTTCCATGCAGGAGATCCATTGGACATGCTTACATGGGAAATAGTCGTGCTCGATCTGGTGACTGGTGAAGAGATTCAGATCACCGATAACCGTGTCCTGGATGGTCATCCCGATTGGTCTCCGGATGGCAGCAGGCTCGTCTATGGGTCTTTCAGTGACGCGGATGGAAACCCTGCGGGCGCCGCCGATATCGTGGTTATATCACTTGATGGAACTGGTTTCACGCGCCTGACCGATTCTCCCTGGGAGGATAACGATCCCGAGTGGTCCCCTGATGGGACGAAGATCGCCTTTAAATCCACGCGACTGACGCAGGAACACGCACGAGAGGAGATTTTCGTGATGAATGCAGATGGGTCGCAGGTTCAAAGGCTCACCACCACATCGAGCTGGCAGTCGGACCACGATCCTAGTTGGAGCCCGGATAGTAGCACGATCGCCTTCAGCAGGTTTGAGGGTGAACGGCGATGGACTGACATTGCCAACGTGGATATTCTCCTCGAGCACTGGCGGGAGCTCATGCCCTGGAATATTTACACGGTGGATTTGTCCGGAAAGGTCGAGGCCATAACAGATGGAGTTGGAGCTGCGGGTCTTCCCGTCTTCGCCGACGATGGTTCCGGTATCCTCTATCTTTATTTTGAATTCATTACCGATGGTGACCGTATCACCGGTGCAGACCACCAATTGCTTCTTTTTGATGTTTTGGGTGAGGATGTGCAGCCTTTGATCCCTCTTTCAGATCACGCCCCGACGCTGGAGTATTACGACTGGTAGTTACGATTGCCGAGGGATCTCTTCGCATTCTTTCTGGTTCGAAAAGTTGTCATTTCGAGCGAAGCGAGAAACCCCTGTGATGAATCTCTTGAGAGTTCCCTCTATAGAATGAACACGATTCCTAGGCAATGAAGCCCGCACCTTGATGTCATGTTGATTCCTTCGACAGGAAAATCACCTATCGAATCCCCTCATTTGGGGGATGACGAACCCCATATAGACACGCTAAAGTAGCGTCAACGAAGAACCTGTCCTTTCTTCTACTCATTCCGACTTATAGGGTCAGCATCTTCGGTTTTAAGCGCGAATGGTTCACAAACCTTTTTTTTCATCGGGTTGCTGTCAGGTAATCTTCATGAACCTGCCGTGGCCCTGAGCTAACATAAGTTGAGATTGGGGACTGAGTATTTACCGGGAGACAAGGCTTTTCGTTTTCGGCTTTGGCAGATGCAATCAAGGTAAATAACCCGCCTGAACGAAGGAAGTTGGTTACTAGTATCAATCATCGATTCTTAATAATATTCTCGTATTGCCATTTTGCGTAATGAAAGGAAAAGAAAAAGTGAACACAGTTGAGGTCAATAACCTGGCAAAATCCTTCGGTGAGGTAAAAGCCGTGAGGGACGTCACCTTCACAGTGGGAAAAGGAGAGATCTTTGGCTTGCTGGGGCCGAACGGTGCAGGCAAGACAACGACGATTCGAATCTTGCTCGACCTGTTCAAAGCTGACGCGGGGACCGTTGCTGTGCTCGGCGGTCCGATGACTGAGGAGAAGAAACACCGCATCGGCTACATGCCTGAGGAGCGAGGTTTATACCAGGATGTGCCGCTCATGCGCTGTCTTGTTTATCTCGCCACGCTCAAGGGGCTCTCACCTGCCGAAGCACGTCAAGGGTTGGATACCTACCTGGAACGCTTCGATCTGGCTGACCATACGCAGAAGAAGGTAGGCGAGCTCAGCAAAGGCATGCAGCAGAAGGCGCAGATCATCCTTACCATCCTGCACAAGCCCGAGTTGGTGATCATTGATGAGCCCTTCGCCGCTCTGGATCCGATCAACACTCGTTTAGTCAAGGATGTGATACGAGAGCTGCGCGATGAAGGGACGACGATCCTGATGTCCACCCATCAAATGCATCAGGTCGAAGAGCTCTGCGACCGCATCGTTCTCATTGATGAAGGCGTCGATGTGTTGTATGGGACCCTGACCGCGATCCGTGAACGATTCTCGGGGCATGCAATCGTTGTCCAGGCTGATGGCGATTTACCTGACCTTTCAGGCGTTCTACGGGCTGATCGGACCAACCATGAGGTTAAGCTTCTCCTGGAGGAGAAAACCGATCCACAATCGGTTTTGCGAGAACTGCTGGCCCACGGTTTAAGCTTGAGTAAGTTTGAAATTGCCGTTCCTACGCTGGATGAGATTTTTATTAAGGTCGTTCAGGAAGGAGTGGATTGATGACGTCTAATGTCTGGCGCATCGCCCGCGAGGAATTCAGACGCAACGCGTTTCGAAAAAGCTTCATCCTGGTGCTGCTCAGTCTTCCTCTGATGATTGGATTGAATATCGGCATAGTTCTACTGATGAACCATCTAGAGACAGACCTCCGACCTATTGGGTACGTCGACTACGCCGGTGTCATATTGGTCGATGAATTACCCGCTGATGTCACCAATGACCCTGTCCAGTTTCTTGCTTTTGGTTCGGAAGATGGAGCCCAAGAAGCTCTCTTGGCGGAGGAGTTACAGGCTTTTTACGTTCTGTCGTCAGAATATCTGTCGACTAGGGAAATCAAGCTGATCTATGTCGAGGAGCCGGCATCGAAGGCCACCAGACAATTCTACGATTTACTGCGGGTCAACTTACTGAGCGATGTTGAGCCTGAGATCCAGGCTAGGATTGCTGACGGAACCGAGTTTCTGACACGCACGCCGGACGGCAGGCGTTCGTTTCCCTCCTCCGGACCTACATTCCAATCTGTGTTGCCTTTCTTTGTGGGAATGGCCTTGATGATGATGCTTCTCATGAGCGCGGGGTTCCTCCTGGAGGGGATGATCA
>SOJU01000262.1 GCA_004376465.1 Anaerolineales bacterium
TGATCCTGCGCCGCATCGAGGCGATGAGAGTCGTCTCTCAGCAGTATCAGGAGACGATTGAGGATGTCGCTCCTCCAGATACGCTAACCATGCTGGGCTTAGGACAAACCCGCGTGCTTGGCGGAGGAGAAGATGCTGCGGATCTCAAACCTCTGGCGCGCGAAGTACTTTTCTTCATCGTCGATTGTGGCCAAGTGGAGCGCGATGTCATGCTCGAGAGCTTCTGGCCGCACCACCCGCCGGGGCGTCAGGTCGCCAACTTACATACGGCGATCTACAGTTTGCGCAGGATGTTTGGCAAGGATGCCATCCTGCACGAGGGCACGGCTTATTCGGTCAATCTAGAAATCCCGCTCAAGTATGACGTTGAGCGGTTTGAACGTGCAGCCGATGTTGCTGCGGGGCTGCCGCTGGGCGACCCGCGGCGGATGTTCGCTCTCACCGAGGCGATCAATTCCTATGGCGGACCTCTGCTACCGGAATTCTCCTCGGACTGGGTCCTTGAAAAGCGGAGGGCGTTGGAGCTGCGGTACCTGGATCTCCTGGCGCAGAACGCGCAGGAAGCGATGATGAGGGATCAACCGGCAAGAGCGCTGCAAACGCTGCGTCAAGCGCTGGAAATCGACCCCTACCGAGACGACACCAACATGCACTTCCTCGAAGCACTAGGGAGGTTGGGTCGGAGGAGCGAGGTCGTTGAGCACTACCAGCGCTATATTCGCCTTCTATCTGACGAACTGGGTTTGGATCCACCGGATGAAGTACGAGAGCTTTACACGCGACTCATCAGCTAAATAGCCCTGGAATTCGCCTGGATCACCGTTGCATTCCATAGTCCTGAGTTCCTATGACCCTACTAGCTAGATCGGGTTTTTTCGTTAAGAATCCGTTGAGAGCAATGCAGTAGGGTAATCCTGAGGGATTACAAATCTTAGAAGGAGGTCACCACTATCATGGCTCGTTGCCCAATGGTAGGTGGCGGAGGCACGTAATCTAGCCTTCCCCCAATTGCTTACGTAGTTCATTACGTCTAATATTGCCACTTTTCTAACCAGGCAGCGAGGCACTGGGCCTCCTGCTTTTTAATTTATATTGGCAGAAATCGGAAAGACACACACAGAAGGAGATCAACATGAGTATGCAAGCACTGAATCAGCTAGTAGCACGATCGATCATCGACCCGAATATCGTCAAATCACACGCCGCAGGTCAAATTGACGACGTCATCGCCGATTTTGAATTTGCACCCGAAGTGCGAAAGCACCTGGGCGGCCTTGAAGCGAACTCCTTTGCTGAGTTCACGCTTCTGGCTTACCGTGTGGTGACAGCCGCCGAAGTGCCGGTGCGCAGCATCGAGCTGCCTTCCCCGGTCGAAGGTCTGTTTGGCGATCAAGATCAGTCTGATAGAGAGCATGTAGCGTGATCCCATTCTCTCGAGAAGAGCGCGAATGGTTCTTGCGCAACCTCGCAAAAGGGTTGCTGGACTATTTCAGCGTGGCCGAGCCACCTGTCCAGGTGGAGGACATGCTGAAGCAGCCACCTCCCATCTACGATGCGGACTTCGGCGTCGTGAATATGTACTCTAATATGTGGGATGCGACATTCGCCCGCCCACCGAGTAGGCGCGGCAGCATCTTCGTACGGATCGATCTGGAACAGGACGAAAGGCGATTTGCTCTAGCACGTGAAATGCTGAGTGCATTGATCACCAGCAAACACGGTCGTGCGTTAGGGTTACCTGATCTCCTTCTGCCAAACTTGCGTGAATCAGCAGAGTATTTCGCCCGCCATCTCCTTATTCCAGAAGCCTTGCTCGACGCATATCGAGTGAACGGTGGTAAAAAACGAGGTTTCGCAGATAGGTTCCAAATTCCACCGCAGATTGCTGCCGTTCGCTGGGCTGATTGAACCTCTCTCAACAGGGGGATAGGAGGGGGGTAAGCACTGGGAGCCGACGTTAAGCCGGCTCCCAGGTTTTTTTAGCCCATTTTCCGCATTTGCCGATAATCACTTTCGCGGTTATACACTCTGGCATCCAGCTTGCACGCTTGGTGAACACGTGCGCGTGATGTTATGATCGGTTCCAATTATGAGGTACGTTGGCATGTCTGACGACCCAAACCAACCCACAGAGAATAACGGAAAACGTCAGCCGGCGAGAATCTGGATTTACCGGATTTTCTTAGTAGTCGTTGTCGTCGCCATTGTGTTTCTGGGATGGTATAGTCTGCAACTTCGCCAGCCCGGACAGCCTGATCTACCGGAGCCTACACTTTCCGCACTGACCAATTCGCTGGCAGTCGCGACCACAACGAACTCAGGGACTATCCAGGAATCCCCATCAGTTGCATCCACTGCAAGCTCAACAGATAACGGAGCGCAGGGCACGGTCTTTTTCACAGCTCGAGCGCAGGCGCACAGCCATATATGGGCATATGTTATTGGAGATGCCGAGCCGGTCCAGATCACATCTGGCGAATGGGACGATCGCAACCCAGCGTTCAATGCGGATGATGGTCTTCTTGCTTTCACTTCAAACCGCGGTCTCTACTGGGATCTCTATTTGCTGGATCTAAACTCCGGGAATTTACGACAGTTAACGGAAACCCCGGGATTCGAAGGCAGCCCAACCTGGTCACCGGATGGTCGTTGGATCGCCTACGAGGCGAATTACGATGGCGATTTTGACATTTACATCTTGCCGGTAATGGGTGATGAAGAAGTGATCCAGTTAACAAATCATCCTGCGAACGATAATTCTCCCGATTGGGATGCAGGTGGCCGTCGGATCGCTTTCATTTCGGATCGTGATGGCTCGCCAGATGTGTTCATCGCCAAATTGGATCAGCCGGATGAACGCTTTGTAAATCTAACGCACACGATCGAATTGACCGAGAGCGACCCTGCTTATAGTCCGCTGGGTAACCTGTTGGCTTACTCGATCGAAAGGATGGGCTTTGAGGAGATCTTGATCAAGGAAATTGAAGATGAACACCCGCCTTCACCCAATGGACAAGGACATGGTGTTCGCTGGTCGCCTGATGCAAAGGCGCTGATTGCGGTTCTTGAGGATCCCTTTGAACGATGGTTGGTGGCCTATGCCCATGATGGAGGGCAGCCGCCGGGACTCCCGATTCATTTTAATATTGAGGATCTTTTTTGGACGGCGGAGGGTCTATCTGCAGCGGCATATCAATTTGGAGAAGATGAGGCAGAGAACCCCCCTCTTTATGTGATCGAACTAACTTCTTCGAACGCAACGATCGACCGTCTATCGCTTGCTCCCCTTCCAGGGGTGACCGCGCCCAAAGCATCTCTCTCCGATGCAGTCGATGAGGCCTTCAATGCTCTGCGTGCACGCGTGGCCGCCGATCTCGGATGGGATTTTCTATCCACTTTGGAGCATGCTTTCGTAGGAATAAATGACCCGCTTCCACCTGGTTTATCTTATGACGATTGGCTCTTCACCGGACGGGCTTTCGCCTTCAGCCAGGCCGCGGTCCAAGCCGGATGGATCGAGATGGTGCGTGAGGATTTTGGTGGACAGACGTACTGGAGAGTCTATGTTCGCACTGCAGAGCAGGATGGTTCTCAGGGTGAGCCGCTGCGGACGCCCAGTTGGGATTTCCAGGTCCGTTATGCAGGTGCCCCTCAGTTCTATGACCAGGGCGGGAGAATCAAAGAGAATATTCCTCCGGGATTCTACGTTGATTTCACCCAGCTGGCCGCGGATTACGGCTTCGAGCGTGTTCCAGCATTGCCGAATTGGCGAACCTACTATCATGGAGCGAGGTTCAACGAATTTGTGTTTCGAGATCATCGAAATTGGATGGAAGCGATGCTCGAGCTTTACCCCAATTCAGCCATCATCACGCCCACTCCCTTCATGACACCTACCCCGACGCCTACGCGCACACCGAAACCTACACCGACTTCTTGGTGGTGGCGTTGGCGGACGCCCACCCCTATTCCATCAAGTACTGCAGTCCCTACGCCCACAACCGGGTAATCCTCTTCACCCATCCAGGCTCAACTCAAAGAACGAGATGCTTCACTTTGTTCTGCTTGACAGGTTCCTGTATGCGGCCATTTCTTCACCGTTTCACGGTTCGCTAGAAATGACAGTTATTCGTGAGGGTCCTTCTCTCGCCTGTCATAGCGAGGAGCCCAATAGGGCGACGTGGCAATTTCCAATCAAGTAACGAGGAGATTGCTTCGCTTCGCTCGCAATGACAGTAAGGGGCCACATTCAGTTTCAGAGATGGAGCCAGCAAAAGCGACATCATAGGGATTTCTCGCTTCGCTCGAAATGACAGTTATTCGTGAGGACCCTTCCCAGGCGCCTGAAGGAGAACCCTAAATCTGCGAAAAAACAGCAATTATGTTAAGTCTACTTGACATCGATTTGCTCCCTATGCTATCCTTTCAACCTGCAGTCACACCGGAGCAAGCATGATTCGAGAGCGAGTAGCTGAGGATGTCTATGTATTCACCAGCCAGCTTTATGCGCAGGTGAATGCAGGGGCCATTGTTGGCCAGGATTGGTCCATCCTCATCGATACGCTTGCTTACCCCGAAGAAAGCAGAGAAATTCGGGATTTTCTTGAAGGGCGATTGTCCAAACCGGTCCGCTATGTCATCAACACTCACTATCACTCCGACCACACCTTGGGCAATTGCTGGTTTCCCAACGCAAC
>SOJU01000266.1 GCA_004376465.1 Anaerolineales bacterium
CTACCTTAAGGCACCTGAAAGGGTGCCTTTTTCCTTCCAAGCCCCCTTGTTTAGGGTTCGAACCCGTATCCTGGGGGTTATCAGCCTGGCTCTTGATCTCCAAATATCGGCCCCCCGGACGAAACGTAGACCGTCTAGCTTTTCCGATTCTCTATTTTCTGTAATATGCATCAGGCCATTGAAGAAGAGAAGGTAGTCTCGTAACCCTGTGGTTTGGAATCCCATTTCTTGATCATGTTGCGCTTGGTAGTTGAATCTGCGAGTTGTTACTTCACTTCCCTTAACCGATATCGCCGGCAAGATAAGCGCGAGTTCGCTCGTCACGCGGTGCGCCAAATACCTGAGAAGCAGGACCAGATTCAACCAGCTCCCCCAGCCAAAGGAAGACAATATGGTCGGCGAGACGTCGAGCCTGCCGCAGCAAGTGAGTGACAACGACAATGGTTCTCGTCTCTTTCAACTCGCGAAGCTGAGACTCGATTCGCTGAGCGGCTTTCGGATCAAGCGCCGATGTGGGCTCATCACAGAGCAGCACATCCGGCTCTATGGCGAGAGCTCTCGCCAGGCAGAGCCTTTGCTGCTGTCCGGTGGAAAGCCTTGAAGCAGAGGATCTAAGTCTGTCCTTTACCTCCTCCCAGAGCCCAGCTTCCCTTAAGTGACGCTCCACGATCTGATCCAAGCCCAGGCTATTGTTTTCCTTTCGATCGAGTTTCCAGCCGTGAATTCGAGGCCCATAAGCCACGTTTTCGTAGATAGACATGGGGAGAGGGAAAGGCTTAGGGGCGAGAAGACCCACACGGGTCCGGATTTCAGTAACATCCACGCCGGGCCCATATATATTTACATTGTCTAACCAAACTTCACCTTTGACCTGCATCCCCTCGGTTTCGTCTATGAGGCGGTTCATGCATCTGAGGAGCGTTGTTTTACCGCAGCCCGAGGGACCGATAATTGCGGTCACACCCTTGGGTGGTATATCGACGGTAATATTTGTCAGGATCTTGTGTTGTTCGTGCAGGACGCATAGATCCTTGATCCGTATATGAGAACCTCCCATGATTATTCTCCTACCGGATGACGTGTTCTGTCAGTTTCCCGGTCAATCGACGAGATATCATACTCAAGCCAAGAACGATGACCGTCAATATCAAAGCTGATGCATATGCTCGATCCTGCACGACGGGAAAGGGAGTGTTCAGTTGAAAGAAGATAGCAAGCGGCAGCGACGCAGCGGGCTCCAGGAGGGAACCAGGGATGTGATCCGTGAATCCGGCCGTGAACAGCACAGAAGCCGCATCTCCGATACCTCTGCCAAATGCTAAAAGGATTGCAGTCAACAACCCCGGCATCGATTGTCTAACCGCAACTTTCAGCGCTGTCTCCAAGCGGGTGGCTCCCAAGGAATACGAAGCCTCTTTCAAAGCGGGCGGCACCATGGCGAGGGCCTCGTCCATTCCCCTGGTCATGATCGGCAATTCAAGCAGTGTCAAGGCGATGATGCCCCCCAACAGCGAAGCTCTCAATCCGAGCAAGAGCATCAGAATGAACGCAAAGACGCCATAGACAATACTGGGTATTCCCCACAGCACATCTAATGCCAGGCGAATCATCGCAGCGTGGCGGGAGCGAGTCACATAGAAATGCAAATAGAGTGCTATTGGCAAGCTGATCGCCATAGCAAGTACAGTCGCTCCTCCGGCAAGGTATAAAGAACCTACAATAGCGTTTAAGATACCCCCTGCGCCGCCCAAGTAATAACCACCTTTCGGAGTTTGGGTAATCATTTCGAGATTCAAAGCAGGCAACCCGCGCCAAACCACAGTGCACAGGATAAGAACAAGGCTGCCGAGCACCATCACTGCGGAGCCAATCATGAGACCTTTGAAGAACCACTCCTCTATCTTGCGTCTATTCATGTTCAGTACTCCTATCCGCCTTGGACGATACGGACAAGGACCAACCGTGAGGCGATGTTAAAAACCAGCACAACCAACAACAAAATAAAGGCAGCCCCAAGCAGCGCAGAATCGTATAAGGGAACGGACATCACCTCACCGTAGTTGTTCGCGATGAGGGCTGTAAGGGGATATGCTGCATCGAAGATCGAGTGGGGAGCTTTGGGGAGGTTTCCCACTACCATCATGACAGCCATCGTCTCGCCGAATGCGCGCGAGAACCCAAGCATCACAGAAGCCAAGACCCCCGGCACAGCACGACGCAGCACCACATGTTTGATTGTCTGCCATCGAGTGGCTCCCAGAGCCAATGAAGCCTCGCGTAGACCGCCGGGAACCGCGCGGATCACTTCCTCGGCGACTGCAATGATAATTGGGAAGACCATCACCGCCAGGACAATTCCACCGGCAAGTACACTATAGCCAGTTGGATTATCGCTGCGGAACAATGGAAAAAACCCCAACCAACGATGTAGAGCGGGTGCAACGAAGTTGCGAATAAGAGGCACAATCGTCAATACTCCCCAAATGCCATAAACCACGGAGGGGATTCCGGCCAATAGGTCGATGAGAGGTTTTACAAGTGAACGAACCCTCAAGGACGCGTACTCGGCGAGGTATATCGCGGTTAATAGTGATGGGGGAACAGCAACGATCATGCCCACTGACGTTACCCATAGGGTGCCCATGATGAAAGGGTAGAAGCCAAAATCGCCCTTGAGGGGATGCCAAGATGTGCCGGTCAATAACTCGCCAACAGACATATAGGTCAGGATTGGATAAGCGCGTAAGAAAAGGGCAAATGCAATTAGAAGGACCAAAAGCCCGATCGCGAGTGCCAGTGAACCCATTAACCTGCCGGCGTGTCGATCCATAAAAAGCCGGTTTGGCCTAGAGCGCTGCCCCATTTGCTTGTCCGGGGTCTTTGCGAGTAAGAATCCGAGGATCATTTCCGTGGCACTCGATTTCATTCCAACGCGCGCAGCGCTTCCTCCAGTTTCTCCTTCGTTATGGATATGTATCCGACATCTCCCACGTACTGCTGACCATCGGTTAAGGTCCATCTTATGAAGATGCCCGTCAACCCCGTTGGTTTTCCCCGGGTGACCAAATAAAGATCGCGAGCAGGGGGCGAAGGGTAATTGCCCGTGGAGACCGCTTGTAATGCTTGCTCTTTGGAGTAGATCTCCTCATCTGAGTCGACCATTCCGTTTTCATTAATATCTATAGGGACCACGAAAGCCCCAGTGACTGGCTCACCAGTAAATAAGTCGAAGGCGAAATTCAGGTTATTGAAACCCACGCCCAGGGGGTCTTTGATAACCGCCTCCAATACTCCAGGGTCGCCGTATACACCTATCCCAAGCAAGTCCTCCTGTGCCTTGCCAAGATATGCCGCCCAGGTAGCTGGTGCACCAGCCGCGTCGGATCGAGTAAAGACGTGAATTGGGTCCATGTTCTCAGGCCTACCAATGACCTGCCCCCAGGTCGTAACCTCGCCGGTGATGTAGATTCCAATGAGTGTATCTCGAGTAACCCCCTTCATTCGAAGGTCTTCTATGACGGGGTTGGTCTCATTGACGGTGAGGAATACGGCATCTTTGGCGACCGGGACCCCGAAAGCTCCCTTCTCGATTTCCTCGGGGTAGATCTCACGGGAGACCATGCCAATATCGACCGCATTTGCTAAGGCGTCTGTCATTCCCTTGCCTGCGCCGCCGGCTGAGATATTGAACCTGACGCCCGGATATAGAAGCGAGAATTCCTCGGCCCAGCGAATCATTAACGGGTATAGAGCCCAAGCTCCAGAGACAGTGATTGTCCCCTGTAGTGCACCTTCTTGCTGACCGTTCTCTGGTAGCGGTTTACAAGCAGGAATAATTGAGACCGCAACCAGTAGGCAGATCAGGATGGCGCACAAATATTGCTTCTTCATGATCTCCACACTCCCTATAGCAACAAGAAGACCACAAATAGATATGAGGTCTTCTCAATGAAAGATTCGTCCCTTCCAATGCCGGCGGGGTTAGCTGACGGATTAGGGCAGGAAGGTGCCCTTCTCGCAGAAGCGAGATACACCCCAATTGCTGGGTCCCCCGCGCAGTCTAATTGCAGACCTATTTGGCGACAGCGGGAACATATTCAGTTGTGGGCGTCGCGATCACCTGACGCGTTCGCCCATATAAAACGAATTACCGTTTGCCCTTAAGTTAACGTATTGCGGTAACAAACCGGGTTGCAGAGCGGTAACAAACAGGTAACAGAATATATTAGTCAGGGGCATTGACCGCATAAGTAAAGGGCCGAGGATGGCCATCCTCGGCGGCCTCCTGAAGGGAGGGTGGGGAAAGAAGTTCGCAGTTTACTACGGCTCGCTGTGATTACTGGTCTAAAGGCAGATCTGTGCCAGATATTGGGAGCATGATGACGAATGTCGTCCCAGAATCACTGGGGCTCTCCGCCCAGATGCGACCGCCATGATTTTCTACGATCGACTTCGTGATCGCCAGCCTGTTTACAAAGTCGACGAAAAAACCATTGGTGGGAGGAATACCAAAATAATTAAAAGGTTTGATTTTCTTCCAACGTTATCCATTGCATTTGTAAGTTGAATCAACGTTAACCTGAAATGACCTTTAGTAAAATGGTTCCTCGCTATTTTGTATGGGTAACATGAATTAATCAACCTTTGAGATCAGTTAGAATCAAGACAAGTTCCCATACTTTCG
>SOJU01000081.1 GCA_004376465.1 Anaerolineales bacterium
GCTCATGCCCATCTGCTTGGACTGCAAGCATGACGCAGCTATTCACAGGTTCTCCATTAAAGAGCACGGTACAGGCGCCGCATTCGCCAGTTTCACATCCGTGTTTGACACCGAACATACCCAGCTCCTCGCGCAAAGCCGTGAGCAAGGTTGTTTCTGGCGGTACATCGATCTCGATCGGAGTTCCATTGAGAGTGAAACAAATCATCATCAACCCTTCACCTCCGTAAAGAGTCGCCTTGCGAGGACACCAGCAATCTCAGCGCGGTACGCCGCACTGGCGAAGGCATCACCAGCATCGGAGTATGCTTTTCTCGCAAGCACAGCAGCCTCCGCGAGGCTCGCTCCTTTTTCGAGCGCTTCTTCCATCTTGGTCAACCGTATGGGTCGTTCACCGTAGCCTCCAAGAGCCGCGATCACATGACTCTTTCCTTTAGATGCCAGGTGCTCAGCGACCGCAAGGCATACAAGCGGTCGATCTGCGGGTGAACGCGAAACTTGTTCGTATACCATCCGCTTTGGACGCATCATTTCTAGAGCAACAATCAGGCGAGGCTTACGCCTACCGTCTCGTTTCTCCAGCATTTTCTCCAGCGGCTCTGAATTATTCCCTGGCTCGGTTATTACGGAAGCATCCAACGAGAGCAGCGCAGTCAGCAAAGGTGAACGGCCGTCACCTGTCATCACGGCGCCACCGATTGTGGCAGCATTGCGGATGTTGAGCGCGGCTTCCTGACGGCAGGTGTGTGCAAGAGCCTGAGGAATCTCTTCCTGCGCTTTGAGGAGAGCCTGGAGTTTTACGGTTGCGCCAATACGGATCTTAGACTTCCCGACTTTAAGCTCGTCAAGCTTGAGATCCTGTAGGTCAATGACAGCGGCTACATCGTAGCGCTGTGGAGTCAACGCAGTCCCACCGGCGAGCGGCACCCCTTTCTCCATCAATGCGAGCGTCTCTTTAATCGTTTTCGGGCGATGATAGTTCAACGACCCCATCTGCTTCCCTCTTTTCGTATCGCGCTCAATCTGGATCCACCTTCCAGCCCAACGATTTCAGCTCCTCTTCATCGACGGGCAAACCAGGAAAATCGACGAGTGCCGCGTTCGCTTCAGCAGCTATCGTGCCATCTGGAAGATTCAGTTCGGTATGGGCGAAGGCGACGCTCCCTCTTCTCCGCTCCACAACGCCCCGCAATCGAAGCAACTCACCACTTGGAACGGGCTTACGGTAACGGATTTCGAGCTTGGCCGTAAGCCGAAAGTGTTCATGATCGCCGACAAGAACAGCCCGGCCGGCGATCTCATCCAGCATCGAGGCGACAATCCCCCCGTGGACAATGCCGGGGTACCCCTCGAAATGGCTCGGGATCACGACCTCCGCCGCCACTTCATCCGGACCCACCTCATAGAAAGAAAGTCCCAGCCCATTTACATTGTCCCTGCCGCAAACGAAGCAGTTTGCCGAATTCGGCTGTTTGTTGTGAACACCCTTTTCAATCCCAATCTCAGCGTTGTCCATCATTTATTCATCCTTAAATAAATTCTTTGGGTCTCCACCGCTCTTACTCTTGAGGGCTGAAGGTATCGATTAGCAGGTTGACATCGCCGCCGACGGAATAAAGTATCGGGCATGTTGCGCCATGGTCGATGTACTCCTGAACCTTCGCTTGTGCTTGCTCGGGTGTACCTGATGCGGTGATGCGGGCGACGAGTTCATCCGGAACGAGGTGTTTTGCCTGTTGAATCTGCTCGTGGGTGGCCGGCCAACCCAATATCGATTGAATCTCATCCACCACCTCCTGCGCCACACCGCTCGCCTTAGCGATATGCGGCTGTTGGGCGAGGTACTGCGTGAGCAATTCGCGGCTTCGATCAAACGCCTTGTTTTCATCCTGGTCGATCGAACACACAATCAACTGTGGGCGGTCGAGATCTTCCATCTTCCGGCCCGCCTTCTTCACCCCGCTCTCAAGCATCTCCATCGCTCTATCGTTGTACTCAGGAGGGACGCAGTAGTTCAGCACAGCGCCGTCGGAGATCTCCCCCGTCAGCTCCATCATCTTCGGCCCTGTGGCGCCAATGTAGATCGGAACGTTGCGAGGCTCGCGGCGCCCATGGACGACGTCAAGCTCGATCTCATCCACATTGTGGAACTCCCCGTGGAAGGTCACCCGCTCCATGTTCAGCAAGCGCCGTAGGACCTCGACGGTCTCACGCATCGCCTTGAGTGGCTTTCTCCGCTCGATGCCGACATTCTTCGCCAGAGGGTCCCACCACGCGCCGATGCCGCAGATGATCCGATCCGGCGCCAGATCGTCGAGCGTGAGAAGCGTTGCCGCCAGAAGACCGATGTTTCGTGTCCAATTGTTGATCACCCCCGAACCGACTTTTATCCGCTCGGTGACGGCAGCATAGGCTGCCATGGGGACGATCGCATCTCGCACCAAGCGTGATTCCGCCTGCCAGACCGCTTCAAACCCCTTCTGCTCGGCGTAACGGACGATGTCCAATCCGTCCCGAAGATCGTGGGCATCTTGCAGATATAAAGCAACGCGTTTCAGACTCATGAATGGCTCTCCTCTAGGTCTTGCATGAATTCGAAATTATAGCCTTCGCGCAGATATTCAAGATCCTCCGGAAGGTCAACGTCAAGCCCGATGGATGGGTTTTTACAAATAACAATTCGTACACTTGACGCCTTCGCGCGGGCAACATGCCGCTCGAAACTGTCTATGCCAAAATCATACTCGATCAAACTGGGCGGGGAAGAAAGCAATGCATTGGTCCCGCGGCCATGACGATCAGGGGCGATAACCACGACAGGGGGATCTGTGGCTTTGCTGATCAAATTCTCAACATCGTCTATTCTCATTAAAGGTAGATCAGCCGGGATGACCAATACCCCGCTTATGTCGTACTGCTGGGCGACAACCGTAGCCCGAGCTAACGCATTGTTCAATTCCGGTGCACCATTCTCTGTTACCGTCCGTGCACCATGTTTCCGAGCGATCGAGAGCGCTTTAGTATCGCGGCTGACAACAAGCGTTCGCTCGATTTCTTTTACCTCTCGAAGCAGGTCGAGAGTGTTAATCAGCATTTGTTGACTTAAGATCTCACGCTCATCCCTGGTCAACACAGCGGACAAACGAGACTTCGCCGTCCGCAGAGGTTTCACTGGGACAATCGCCCAAAGGGTCATCGCCGTGACTCCGCTTCGACCAGCTCTTCTGTAAACGTCAACACTTCCTCCGCCAATGTTTTACGATCGGGTTGAGTCCTCATCATTGTTTGCGTTACTTTGGTTCTAATCCCAAGGGCTTCGATTTCCGGAGCGAGCTCTGCATCGACTTCGTCGATCAAAATCCCCGACAGTATCTGCCGGTAGTGCTCAGCGACGGCGCAGGCGGAGGGTTCGATTCCCATAGCTGTAAACATCTTCGCGGCTGGACCACGAACAGCCTGGCCCCCAATTATTGGGGAGACACCCACCGTTATTTCCCCCTCGAGCACTTTGCGAACCCCGCTTAAAGCGAGGATCGGATCGATGCTAACCCAAGGGTTGGAAGGACAGAGGATCACCGCATCGGAATCCTCTATCGCCTGCAGGAATCCCGGCGCTGGCATTGCGTTCTCAATGCCTTCAAACCGAAATCCCCGCACCTGCGGTTCATGTGAGTGCTTAACAAAATATTCCTGAAAGGGAAGATCCCCATCCTCCGTCTCAACGATCGTTCGCACTGGGTCATCGGTCATGGGCAAAATAACGTGATCAATACCAAAGGTGCGGCATAACATCCTGGTTATCTCACTCAAGGGTTGCCCGGCTTTCATCCTCCGTGTTCGCTCGACATGAAGTGCCAAATCTCGATCCCCCAATCGGAACCAGACTGGGCTTCCAAATTCTTTCAGTGTTTGCAGGAAATTCCAGGTCTCATCCGTCCGCCCCCACCCTGACTGGGGATTAGCGAGACCAGCCAATGTGTACGTCACGGTATCAAGATCGGGGGAAATGGCGAGTCCCAAATGTTCGAAATCATCTCCGGTGTTGACAATGAGGGTCAATTTATCCGGTTCCAACAAGGTAGCTAGCCCATCGACGAGTTTCGCTCCACCTGTTCCACCAGCGAGCGCTGTGATCTTTATCGCCATCGTGACACCTCTTCCAATGGGCGGCGCGGGCGTTCCTTTCCCGCCTCCGCAGGATATCCGAGGATGATCAACCCTTGTGGATCCCATCCATCGGGAAGGCTCAACTCCTCTCGAACTTCATCTTTTGTAAAGAGTGGTGCGCACAGCCAGCATGCACCCAGCCCCTCAGCATGGGCTGCAAGAAGCAGATTCTGGGCAGCCATGGATACACCTTGAACCGCCATAATATATTCTGCTGTCTTCCTCCGTTCATCAGGGTAAACATCCATAGCTTCCATAGATAAGCAGGCGATCACCACGACCGGAGCTTTGGTAATCCGCTCTATCGATTGAGTCACATCTTTCTCGATCTGGCCGGGGTCATCGCCGTCGGCCAGCCTGTCCTGGCGCAACTCTTCACCCAACGCGTTTGCAAGGGAGCGCTTATCCTCCAAAGCAGTGAGGATCACGAAACGCCATGGTTGACGGTTGTGAGCAGAAGGCGCCATGGTTGCCGCCTCCAATACGCGCTGGAGAGTTTCGGACGGGATCGCAGAGCCATCAAACCGGCGGATCGAGCGACGCTCCTGGATAATGCGGTAGAGCGTCGAAGTTGCTTCGCTCATCCCATCGTGCTCACAGTGTCTGGCCGAATAAGGAAGATGACTCGAGATTGTCCCTCATGCCATGGATTCTTATCAACACCCAAGTATTTCCTTGCGAGTAAATGTGTATGTTCAACAGCATCTTCCTCGCGTTCAGCGGCAACGGTCCCGCGGATTTGAATATATCGATAAGGATCCTCAGGATCCATGATCAGAAGCGCTACTTCCTTTCGCGAAGCCATATTCCTATCTTTGACACGCCCTCTGACGGTGTTTATTCGCAGAAGATCCCCTTCTACATCGAACCAGACTGGCGTCACTTGAGGGCTGCCGTCGTCCATCAACGTAGCAAGGGATGCAAATGCTCTCTTCTCATCCGTGACCAAATCACGGTGCGATTCGGGGATTGCGTTCAAATTAACTGCTCCTTTTCCGTTTTCCATCCAATTGACCTATCGAAACAAATCCAATTCCTTCTCCCGGAGAATTTCCGCTAGGGACCCCTCTCGCAAGGGGTATGGCAGACCACGGGCGTGAATCATCGGGAGTTTCTCCTGCGCCTGCCCCATAAGCGCGGATGCGCCCGCTGCGATTTCATCCGCAAGCCCAATCACAGTGCTTTGTAAGGTATAACCAAAGAGGTCCTTCTGCCCGCGCAGATCGACTACTGCTGGAAACCCGGCCACACCTATGCAAACCCCCACCGTCCCCATGCGCCAGGCCCGACCGTGTGAGTCGTTAATTAAGACACCGATCTCCACCTCGCTTGCCATCTGAAGTCCATCGCGCAGTTCTCTAGCCGACATCTCAGGGTCTTCCGGAAGCAGGAGGACCCATTCGCCGCCCTCCTCGTTCTTGACGTTGGAACGGTCGATCCCCGCATTAGCGCACACGAACCCAAGTTTATGCTCGACGATGATCAAACCCTCCCGCTTCCGCAGGATTTCCACGCTCTCGCGCAGGATGAGCTCCACCATTCGCGGGTCCTTGCCGGTCTCATCCGCAAGCGCATCTGCCTCTGGCGAGGGGTGGATCTGGTTCAGGTCTACAAAACGACCCTCCGCCTTTGAGATGATCTTCTGCCCGACCACGAGCACGTCACCATCGTCCAGCGTCACACCGGCGACACTCAACCCCGCGAGAGTGATCGCGACGAGGTCGTCACCCGGTCGGATGAGAGGGATATTCGGCAGTCCTGTGAAGGTCAGCTGCTGCTGACTCATCCAGCGTTCAACCCCGAGACCTTGAACGTCGCCGTGTTGACATCGTGATGTTTATTCAGATTGATCAACAGAGCCGAGATGCCCTCCAGGGTAATGGCATTATCCAACCCGCCGGCATAAAAAGCGTTCATCTCCGCCCCTTCGGCGAGCTTGATCACCTCTTGCGCAGCTTCCAAGTCGTCGGAACAAACGAGTACGTCCAGATCCAGCGGCTGATCCAGGTCCTCGCTCAACCGATGAGCCGGGACCGTTTGGAATGCTGCCACGACGCGTACTTCCGATCCGAATTTCTCCTGCGCCAATCTCGCTGCTGCCGGAGGTGCAGGCGGTTGAGGATCCTTGAAATCGACCCGGGCTGTTGTATCGACGACGATTTTTCCATCCAAGACCCCCTTAAGTTGGTCGACGATGGCTTCATGCGCGCTTGCTTTCACGGTGAGGATGCAGATATCCGCCAGGGATGCCGCTTCTGTATTCTCCAAGCCCAAAATCGTCTCAATCCCGAGTTTCTCGTTCAATTCACTCGCGATCCGCTGAGCCTTATCAGCCTTGCGCGAACCGATAACCACGCGATATCCCACGCCTGCCCAGCGCGCCGCCAGTCCCGGGCCAAGCTTTCCGGTACCGCCGATGATTGCCAGTGTAAGGATCATTTTCTCGGACATGTAACCTCCCTTAAGAAATAACGCCGGTTCCTTGTTCCCCACCCACCTGAATTGGATGGCAATCCAACAACAAATATCCTACCTTCGTAATCCATCAAAATGCATCTGGAAGGAGTGCTAATCTTTCGGTACATAAGTCTGGTATCGCTCCCAAACGGTGGATGCTAATTCACGCGATCGAGCGGTGATCTGTTCTTCATCAAGCGTTAGAAGCTCCCGTTCTCGCATGAGAATCTTCCCCGCAACAATAGTGCTGGTAACCATGGATTCGTTAAACCCGAAGAGAATGTGCCATGGCAAGTTGCCACCCGAGAGTGGCGTGGTTGGATGGTAATCCACCAAGATCAGATCGGCGTGCGCTCCAGATACGATCTTCCCCAGGGCACCTTCTGGGAAGAATTGCTGCGCTAATTCGGCGTTGTGACGCACTGCCATCCTGGTCAAAACATCTCCTGGCATTCTCCGCGGATCCCTGTTCCAGACTTTATGGAGGAGATATGCTGCCTTCCATTCCTCCCACATCGCGTTTGAAAAACCATCGTTTCCCAGGCAAACCTTCACACCCGCCCGCATTAAGGATTCGACATCTGCGACTCCAACTCCGTTGTTCATATTCGAACGGGGTTGGTGCGTGACCCACGTCCCGCTCTCGGCCAATAATTCCACCTCGCGCTCATCAACATGAATCGCATGGGCGACGATCGTCTTCTCCCCCAGAATACCATGATCATTCAAACGATTGACCACTCGCTTGCCGGATTTCTCGAGACTGTCGACTTCATCCACCTCATGCTCGGCGACATGAATGTGAAAACCGGTGCCCTCCGTTGCGGCTGACCGGCATAGTTCCAGGGTGCGCTCTGAAAGCGTAAGGCTGGCGTGCAATCCAAAGGTGGCTGCAACTCTCCCCCCTGCAACCCGCTCGTCCCGGCAACGTTCGATAAAGCGAACGTTTTCCTCAATCCCAGCTTGAGCTTTCTCCTCCCCATCGCGATCTGTGACCTCATAGCAGAGGACACCTCGCATCCCGGATTCTGTCAATGCTTCTGAGATCACATCCAACGAGCCATCGATGAAGTTCGGGGAAGCATGGTGGTCGATTAATGCGGTTGTGCCGTGCTTGATAGCGTCAACGAGGCAAACGAGGGCAGAATAGCGTACATCCTCCTCAGTCAGTGATTTGTCCAGCGGCCACCAAAGCTTGCGCAGGATCTCGGGAAAATCCTTGGGGGGGTGCCCCGGGATCGCCATCCCGCGCGCAAAAGCGCCATAGAAGTGTGTATGCGCGCAGATGTTTCCCGGCATGAGCAACTGACCGTGGGCGTCCAGAATTTCATCGTCCGAGTGCCTTGAAGTGAGTTCCGTCGAAGGGCCGATCTCTGCTATAAAACCAGAGTCAATCCAAACGGCATGATCTTCGAGAATCTCATTCGGTTCATCCCATGTGACTACTCTTGCGTTCTTAATTAGCATCATCGCCTCCACCCTAATCGAAGACTACTGAAACATCTGGGTCATTGCTAGCTGCGATCGCATCCTGAATGTGCCGCGGCGCCGTCCGAAAGCTTGACAGTGGAGAAGGAAGTTCTTCAATCGGGAAGAAAGCAACCTCAGAGGTCTCCTCACTCGGCCTCAGATCCCCATCGCCCGGTTCACAGAGAAATAACAGCTTATAAGCGTGATAGAGCGGCAGTTCCCCCGGTAAACGGTTCGCATCGTACACACCTACGATGCGGTTGGCCTGAACCGTCAGCCCGGTTTCTTCCTGAACCTCCCGCTCTACCGCCAGGCTGGGCGTCTCACCTACATCAGCCCAACCGCCGGGTAAGGTCCATCTGCCATCCATTGCTTCACGCACTAGCAGCAGTTCTCCATCCCGGAACACCGCAGCGCGGACGTCAACTTTCGGTGTAATGTAACCGGGTTGCGCCGTGAACGCTACCAACACCTCTTGGGCTTCCATCTCGCTATTCGCGGCCACGATCTCTGATGCGATTTCCAATAACCGCTGAGAGCGTGACACCTCAAATGGGTTCTGAGCATAGTGCAAACTTGTGTGCGCGAGGGCTTGTATCTCGCGCGCCCAGTCCAACCATTTCAATGTTTCACTCACGATTCGCGCCTCCCACCTTCGCCAGCTCCAAGGCAAGCCAATCCTGATCGACAGGAAGTGAACGAATTCGTATGCCGCAAGCATTGTTGATCGCATTTGTTATCGCCGGCGTTGTCGGGATGCTCGACACTTCCCCCACCCCTTTTGCCCCGTATGGTCCTTCAGAAGTGGGGTGTTCCACAACGATGGGGATGATCTCCGGCGCTTGAACTATCGACGGTATGCGATAGCGAGCCATACGATCGGTGAACACATAACCACCCTCAACGATGAATTCCTCGATGAGTGCGTTCCCGAGCCCCATCATTACTCCACCTTCGATCTGGCCTCTCAATCCCAGCGGGTTGATCACGCGTCCAACATCGTTAGCAGCAATGACGCGCAGGACTTGCACCTCACCTGTGTCAAGATCGACCTCGACCTCGGCCGCCTGCACAGCAAATGAGTAAGCGAAATGCATATCCCCGCCCGTCCCGAGCGGCTGGGTCTCTGGTGCCCAGTACTCATAAAGTGCCTTCGGCTCCTGTCCTGCAGCCTTCATTATCTCTATAGATTCGGCCAGTTCGATCTGCTTTCCATCGATGTGGGCCAGCCCTTCGATGAATTTAATCGTCGCCGGCGGCACATCGAAGCGTTCGGCCAGCGTTGAGCGAACCGCCTGGAGGATGGTTGCGGAAGCGTACCGAACGGCATTTCCTGTCACATAGGTTTGGCGTGAGGCGGTCGTGGGTCCGCCATCCGGTGTTAGACCGGTATCGGAGAGTAAGACACGAACCTTATCAGGAGGAAGGGTAAGTTCCTCCGCGGCGATCAGCTGGAGGACGGTCATTAACCCCTGCCCCATATCCGCCGAGGAGGTGCGCACTTGCGCCGTCCCATCGGGATAGAGTTCCACCTCTGCAGACGCTTTATCGGGTGCCCCGCCGCCAAGCCCTGTATTCTTAAAGGCGGCGGCGATGCCCCAGGCCCGGCGGCGGTTGGGTTGTCCCGAAACAATTTTTACCTCGAATGGATTGCTCTCCGGAGAGATCCTGTGAAGCTCGTCTTCAACCCGGTCGATGCACTCCAACAACCCAACGCTTTCAACCAGTAATTGACCTGTATTGGTGACGTGACCCACTCGCAATGCGTTCATGCGCCGGAGTTCAATGGGATCGATTTCAAGTGTGTGCGCCAGCTCATCCATGAGTGACTCAACTGCGAAGCATGACTGCGTTACACCGAAACCCCGGAATGCCCCTGCCGGGGGATTATTGGTATACATGGCGAAGCAATCCGCCCGAACATGGGGGATGTCATATGGACCTGTTGAGTGAGTCGTCGCCCGGGTCATCACTTTCTCCCCGAGGGAGGCATAGGCTCCTGTGTCTCCGAACAACTCGGTCTCGACTGCCGTCAACGTGCCATCCTGTCTGGCTCCAATACGAATGCGAATCTGCGTTGCGTGCCGCTTGGGATGCACAAGCAGACTTTCCTGCCGGTTGAAAAGAATCTTCACAGGTCGATCACAGGTTTTCGCAAGCAAAGCTGCATGGATCTGCCCGGCGATATCTTCCTTGCCGCCGAATCCACCCCCTATCGGCGTTCCGATCACGCGTACATGCTCATCCGGCAAGCCCAGGCTGCGAGCCACTTGTTCTCGATCAGCATAGGGAATCTGCGAACCAACATAAATCTCCATCCGCCCGTCTGTTGATGGAACAGCAATACTGCATTCCGGCTCGAGGAAGACATGGTCGTTAGGCGGTGTGTTAAATACTCCTTCGATGCTGATATCCGCGCCTTCAAACCCAATGTCCACATCACCCTTCCGAACCTCGATATGTTTTAGCAGGTTACCGCTATCGTGGACTTTCTCTGCTGAGGCTTCATTCGCAGAGACCGGATCCACCACGACCGGCAGCGGATCAAATTCCATCTCGATCAACGATAAAGCCCTCTCCGCATCCTCAAGTGTCTCCGCAGCGATGAGCGCCATGGCATCACCAACATAGCGCACCTTTTCGCCTACGCCGACGAGGATGGGCCAATCCTTAATAACCAGGCCATGATTGCGTTCCCCGGGGATGTCCTCCGCAACGAGCACAGCCACGACACCTGCGCTATCGACCGCCGCCTGGATGTCTAACCGTTTTAGGATTGCGTGAGGTACTCCCGCCCTCAATACTCGTCCAACAAGCATTCCAGGGAATTGAAGGTCATCAGCAAATGGAGCCGTCCCGGTTACCTTCTCCAAAGAATCCGGCCGCGGCTGTATATGACCGACTGCATTTGTACCCTCCGATTCTTCCAACGCCAACGGAGGGATAGGATCACCTGTGCGAATTGTTCTGGCGGCTGCCTGGACGGCCTGGATAATCGTCGGATATCCTGCACAGCGGCAGAGCGTATCCTTCAAGGCAGCCCGGATCTCCATTTCACCGGGGTTTGGGTTCTTCTTTAATAGAGCAGCGGCGGTCATGATTTGTCCCGGCATACAGAAGCCACACTGCAAGGCACCATATTGGACGAAAGCCTCCTGCAGCGGGTGCAAACTACCCTCCTGCGCCAGTCCTTCGATCGTTATGATCTTCCGTCCAGCCGCCCGCTCTGCCGGATAAACGCAGGAGAGAATCGGAGCATCGTCGATTAAAACCGTACAGGCGCCGCACTCCGCTTCACCGCACCCGATCTTCGTGCCAGTTATCCCCAGACGGGTCCGGAGAAGATCAGAGAGCATCTCCCCGGGGAGAACATCGATCTCCTTTTCCACTCCGTTTATCCAGAATCTCATCGTATTACTTTCCCCGATATTGTTCAGGGCTTAGATTTCAACCCTATTTTCTCGCAGCCCGTTCCCAGGCTTCCGTTATCGTGCGATGGAACAGCGTCGGCAGGATATGTTCCCGATAAGCCTTTGTCGATCTATGTGGGCTTGTTCGTAATTTCACCTCTTGTAGCAGCTGTTGAACCGCTCTATGAATACTCCCGGAATCAAAAGGCTGACCACGTAAGACCGCCTCAGCCTTCAGCGCCCGCAGCGGCCGCGGCCCAGCAGGTCCAACAGCAATTTGAATTTCCTCAACTTTTCCGCTGCTTCCTCGCCGCACCCAGATTCCCATATTCAATATCGCAATAGCCACACCTTGAGGGCGCATGACTCGCTTAAACGCCGAGCCTTCTCCTTCGCCGGACAGCGGAACGCGAAAAGTGACGAGTATCTCTCGTGAACGGTCAAAGCTCGGTCGACCTGGTCCCTCGAAGAGCGTCCTAACAGGAACCCACCTTCGCCCCTCCGCAGAAGCAACTTGGGCTTCCGCCCGCATGCTGATAAGTGCGATCGTCCCATCACCCGCTGGAAGCGCATGCCCCACATTGCCTCCAAGCGTTGCCACATTTCGGATCTGGGTGCCTCCGATGAGCCCACACGCTTCGGTGAGTCCTTGAGCGTGTGTCTGGACCCTGACGTCCTGAATAATTTCAGCCAGTGGCACAGCTGCACCGATGTGAAGGAAATCATCCTGTATTTGAATCACCGTCATTTCAGGAATTTGGGTTACGTCAACCAATGTATTAACCGCTGAATGCCGGCCTTGCTGGAGATCGAGTAAAAGATCTGTACCACCGGCGACGACAGCGGAGCGATCGGGTTCAACGCCCAGCTCTACCAATGCATCTTCGACGGTTGAGGGTTGCAAATACTTTTTCCAAAGAGCCATATTCGCTTCTACTGAGTGGGTTGAGGATCCGGTGGCACTTTACGGTTAGCGAGGCTGCTTAACGCCGGTCACAGATCCACTCTGTGTACGACCACCAATCCGAGGTTCACTGATTCTAGCACCTGGCAGGTCGCGTTTCAAGACCCTCAAAGAATCTCGCCGCCCGGACGGCGATGGAGATAACGCCCCATCCCCGCCTTACCCTGCCATTTGCCTTCATCTACAATTAGTTGTCCGCGCAGGAACACCTTCTCCGGGTACCCCTTCAATTGCCATCCTTCGTAGAGATTGTAATCCGTACGATGCTGGGCGAATTCCACACCGTAGGTTATTTCACGTGCCGGGTCCCAGATCACGATGTCAGCATCCGATCCAGGCAAGAGTGCCCCCTTCTGCGGATACAGCCCGAAGATCTTCGCTGCGTTCGTGCTTGTTAACGCGACGAACTGGTTGGGGGTGATTCTCCCTTGACCGACTCCATACGACCAGAGAATCGGCATTCGATCTCCAACACCTGGAAGACCATTCGGGATTTTCGTGAAGTCATCTGCGCCCAGTTCCTTCCCAGGGATCTTAACACTCTGCCCCTCGTACTCAATTGGTTTGGTCCCATCAAAGAAAAAAGGACAATGATCCGTCCCGATGGTTTGCAATCCACCATCCGCAAGCCCGTTCCATAGAGCTGCATTATCTTGCCCCGTCCGCATCGGGGGAGAGCAAATCCATTTAGCGCCTTCATCTCCGCGCAGATTCTCAATTGTGAAGAAGAGATAGGGAGGGCAGGTCTCCCCCATCACAGGAGTGCCGCGTTGGCGTGCGTAGCGAATCTGATCCAGTCCACCAGCCGTATTGACATGCACGATATAGATAGGCGATCCGGCTTGCTCTGCCAGCGCGATCCCCCGCAAGACCGATTCGACGGCGCCCCAAGAAGGTCGGGTGAGCGCGTGCCATTCAGGCGAGGTATGCCCTGCCGCAAGCGCCTCAGCGGTTAGAATCTCGATCACATCTCCATTTTCGGCATGCAGCATCGTGAGCATCCCCTGCTCAGCCCCCAGCCGCATCACCCGGAAGATCTCTCCATCTTGGAGCCGGAGACGCCCGTTATAGGCCGTGAAGACCTTTAATGTCGTGATCCCTTCGTCGAGTAGCGCAGGGATTTCCGCCATGACGTCCTCATCCAAGCTGGTGATGTTCATATGAAAGCCGAAATCGACCGCCGCCTTTTCATCCGCTTTGCGGTGCCAATTTTCGATTGCCTTCCGCAGCGTGGGTTGATCTTGCGGTATAAAATCCATCACGGTCGTCGTCCCGCCGAATGCTGCCGCCTTGTGCCCTGTGTAGTGATCATCGGAGGAAACCGTATCGAACATCGGCAGGTCGAGATGCGTGTGTGGGTCGACGCCTCCGGGAAAAATGAGCTTTCCCTCTGCGTCGATGATTTCGGCATCATCTGCGGCGATGTCTTCCCCAATTGCTGCGATCCGCTCATCGCGTATGAGCAAATCCGCTCGAATTACTTCACTGGCGGTGACTAGCGTTCCAGACCGAATGATTATCGCTGTCATTGATCTTCCTCTCTGTTCCTGGTGGGATGAATCAAAGTTTCTGGCATCTCGATTGAGTTTCTTTATTTTCCATTACCATCTTGCATCGTTGATACGGAGAAACCACCACCATTCTCCGATCGTTCACGGATGAGCTTCCACAATCGATCACGCTCATCGGATGGTGGGACTCGCAAATCACGAACATCGTTCGCCTGCGTCAAGCGCTCGCCGGTCGTATAAAGGAACGTAAAACGACGCCATTTTTCTGCCGGTATGGGTCTGGGAAGTTCGAGCAGTGGACCCAATAGAATTTTGAAGTACGGTTCATCCGCTCTGGGATGATCACTTTCTTCCCGTAGAAGTTCTCCTCTCGTCAACAACTCATGCCCCAGAACCTTGGCAATATACCTCACAGACCACCTCTCCTCGCCAAAAGCCGAGGTGAGAAAAAAGATAACCCAATCGACACGAACGGTTTTCGGTGCGGTTTGAAGAGGGATCCGATACCAGCCTAAAACCCTGGCAATCTCCAGATCACGCGGGTCCTTCATCACCGCTACCAGGATGAGGTCTTCTGGATAGATTTCTTCCATCACAACCAATATTGATAAGGAAATGAGCCGTCTTCAAAATGGCATGAAAATGTCATGATCATTCGTGTTCGGAAAAAAACAGGCGGATGCCACACTCCGTTCTGACGATGGAATGGGACATCCGCCTTTCTTCTCAACAAGGTTCCCCTTTGTATAAGCGTCTTTATATCAAACCAACACGCTCGTTGAACTTAATAATCAATTGATCGATCTTTGGCAGAAGTGCCTGGATCGAAGTCCAATAATCCCGATCGTACCACTGAGCGACGATCTCCTCGTAGGTCCGACCCTGCTGTTCGACCCAGGTGTAGTATTTCAAGTTATGGATCCTGCGCCGGTCTGTATAGCGAGTTTCCAGCATGTGGTCCGTTTTTAGCCCATGCAGATCACGAGCGAAGTGAGCTACAGCTTCCTTCTCCAGATATTTACCATGTTCCTCATGCATCTCCTTCAAGCGGCTTTGATAGAGTTCCATGGAATCGGTAAAGACCGTGAGAACGATGTCGTTTTCGCCCAGTTCATAGTACTTAGCGAACTTAATCGCCATTGCCAGGTTGGCGATGCTGGAGAAGCCAAGCAGCTCCAGGTTCTCAATGAAAGCCTCGGGTACCCCTTTTTCAACCAGGTACTTATGCCCTTCGGGCTCGTTAAAAAGACGGGCCAGGTTGACAATCACGTTATCATCCAACGCGATGATCATATCTGTGTTCTTCACATTGTGTATCCAGGGAACGTGTTTATCGCCGATGCCCTCGATGCGATGTTCTCCAAAACCGTTCTCGAGTAAGGTTGGGCATTGCCAGGCTTCACCGGCAGCGATCCTGCTTGTCGGGAAGATCTGCTTCAAATAATCTCCGCAGGCGATCGTTCCTGCCGACCCTGTTGTCAGCACAACCCCGGCGTAGTGGTCATCTTGGCGAAGCTCTTTGTTAAGCACTTCCTCCATCGCATGTCCGGTGATGTCATAATGCCAGAGGTAATTACCGAATTCGTCGAACTGGTTGAAGATCATCAAATCTTCACCTGATGACCTCAATTCCCAGCATTTATCAAAGATTTCTTTTACATTGGACTCCGTACCGGGGGTCTTTATAACCTCTCCGGCAATATTCGACAGCCAATCGAAACGTTCCTGGCTCATCCCTTCCGGGAGAATGGCGATCGACTCACAAGCCAGCAGGGAAGAATCATATGCCCCTCCGCGACAGTAGTTCCCTGTCGAGGGCCAGACCGCTTTCTGAGTGGTCGGATCGAACTGACCCGTTACAAGTGGTGGCACAAGGCAGCCGAATGCTGCACCGACCTTATGCGATCCCGTCGGCATCCATTTTCCAACCAGGGCGATGATCCGGGCGTCCACACCGGTTAGTGAACTCGGAATCTCCAGATAATTCACCCCTCCGTATCCACCGCCTTTCGGAGTGGGTTCATTCTTCCAGGTAATACGAAAGAGATTCTCTGGCGTTACATCCCAAAGCTCGAGTGAACGAAGCTTTCCCCTAATTGAATCAGGGATCATGCTTGGATCTTTCATCTGCGCAAAAGTTGGGATGATGAAATTGCGCTCCCGAATTCTCTCGATAGTTTGCTCCAGCCTATCTTTATTAATTGTGAGATCAATCATAATATTTCGTGTTACCTTCCTTCCGAAGAATTTTTTATTTCTAAGCTGATGGGATTCCGCACGATATAGAGCGGTCGGCCTTTAGCCTCATCATAAATCCGACCGATGTATTCCCCGAGGATCCCAAGGGAGATTAGCTGCACGCCTCCAAGAAATAATACCGCGATCAAGGTTGTAGCCTGACCAAGAAACGCCGGACTTCCAACTAGTCTAAACGCAATTACTATGGGTATGGCGATAATACTTACGCCTGCGGCAAAAAAGCCGAGGTAGGTCGCGATCTGGAGCGGAAAGTAGGAAAAACCCGTGATGGCATTGAGCGCCAGGCGCAGCATTTTACGAAACGGATACTTCGTCTCTCCAGCGAATCTCGCAGCTCGCTTATATGGCACTCCGGTCTGGCGGAAGCCAACCCACGCAGCCATGGCCCTTGGAAAACGATGCCTCTCGCGCATTTGCGACAGCGCATCGACAGCCTGCCGGTCCATCAGCCGGAAATCCCCGGTATCCAGCGGGATCTCAACATCG
>SOJU01000252.1 GCA_004376465.1 Anaerolineales bacterium
GTGGGTGACCGGGTTGCTTGCGCGGGCGGCGGTTATGCAGTGCATGCCGAATATGCCGTTGTTCCCCAGAATCTGATCACAAAACTCCCCTCGGGCGTGGACTTTGAATCGGGCGCCTTCGCCACACTAGGAGCCATCGCCCTTCACGGGTTCAGGCTGGGAGAACCTCAATTAGGTGATCGTGTAGCGATAATCGGTCTCGGGTTATTAGGGCTTTTAGCTGCAAAAATCGCTCAAGCGGCGGGTTGCGCTGTTTTTGGCATCGACACAGATCCCGAGCGGGTGAAAATAGCCGAAGAACTGGGCATTGAAGCTGTAAACAGAGATGCTGCCGAAACCGAAGGACCGGCGTTCACGGGCGGGGCAGGATTTGACCTGATACAAATTTGCGCCGACACGACTTCGCATGACACCGTCCAGCTCGCCGGTGTTCTGGCTAGAGATCGGGGAATTGTGGTGGCAACCGGCGCAGTTGGAACCGAGCTGCCGCGAAAACCCTATTATATGAAGGAGCTACGCTTTGTTATTTCGCGCTCCTATGGCCCTGGTCGCTATGACCCTCTCTACGAAGAGGCCGGCGTGGACTACCCACGCGGGTATGTGCGTTGGACCGAAGGCCGCAACTTAGAAGCGTTTTTAGAACTCCTCGAAGAAAGCAAAATTGAAACCCAACGGCTGCTCACACACCGCTTCCCTATTGAGCGCGCCATCGAAGCTTACGATTTAATTTCGGACAGTAAGGGAGAGCCGGTTCTCGGAGTCCTGCTGACCTACCCCCAAGAGCAGGCCGAGGTCGTGTCAACGCAGCGTAAGGTGGAATTCAGAGAGCCGGCAATTGAGGCGCAGGATAGCGTTCGCTTGGGCGCAATCGGCGCGGGAAACTTCGCCACCGCCACCATGTTCCCAGCAATGAAAGGTGTGGACGGATTAGAATGGGTCGGGTTGGCGACGGCAACCGGGATGAAAGCAGCGCACGTTGGAAAACGTTTTGGGTTTGCTTACGCCACGACGGATGTGGAAGAATTACTGAATGATCAGCGCATCAACACAATCGCCATCCTCACCCGGCACCATCTTCACGCCTCACAAGTAGCGGCCGCACTTGAAGCTGATAAGCATGTGTTCTGCGAAAAACCACTCGCGCTCACGAGCAAGGAACTGGAACGGATTGCAGCTGCGTTGCAAACGAAGGACAAGCTGCTAAGCGTCGGGTTCAATCGCCGATTTGCCCCATTAGCCCTCAAGATGAAGAACTTCTTGGATAAAGCCCGCGAACCACTGGTGATGCACTACCGGGTAAACGCCGGGCCTCTACCCTTGGATCATTGGCTTCATGATCCTGCCATGGGTGGAGGGCGTCTTATCGGTGAGGCCTGTCACTTTATCGACTTCTTGACGTTCCTGACGAATTCCCTCCCGGTGCGAGTGTTCACGCTGGGCCTTCCTGATGACGGAAGATATCGTGAAGATAACTTCGTCATTACGCTCGAGTTCGCGGATGGTTCTGTCGGCAGTGTGAGCTACCTGGCGAACGGTGACCGGACACTCCCTAAAGAGCGAATCGAGGTCTTTGGAGGCGGGAGGGTAGCGGTTCTGGATGACTTCCAGCAATTGGAGCTGACCCTATCCGGACGCACGAAGACCCACAAATCCCAACTTCGTCAGGATAAAGGTCATCGTGCTGAATGGCATGCCTTCCAGCAGACGATCACGCAAGGCGGTTCTCCGCCAATCCCCTATGAGCAGATCTTCGCGGTCTCGCTTGCTTCATTTACTGCACTCGATTCGTTGCGTTCCGGTGAACCACGAGATGTGGGACGGATTGCAGAGCAGTAAAACATCCATGCATTTCAAGCCGTTCTATGCGCTACGCGAACTTGGTCTGGTACCGCTGGCGCGCTACGCTGTGTATCAATTCGTGCAGCGAAGCGGCTGGCTTCGTTGGCGTACACCCACCTTCGCCTGGGAGGAGAGGCCGCTTGAGATGTGGCTGCGAAGTCACGTCCCCTCAGATCCTGAAGGATATGCCCGGTACAGCGAGACGCGCACACAACCATTCTTCTTTCAAGATGTAGGGCGCCTAGGTGTTTCTCTGAAAGCCATTCTGGGTGAAGACGTTGGGGCGCCGGTGGAAGAAGCCGACTCGGCCCTCGACGGACGATATCGTCTGTTTGGGCAGCCCGAGATCGCGCTTGGTAATCCGCCGAATTGGGGCGCCTTCGCATTAACCCCATCCGGAAGCGAGAAGACGACGGTTGGTCTTGAGCGCCACTGGACCGCGTACGACCTGAATGAACTTCCTCAAGACGTCAAACTCATCTGGGAAAATTCCCGCTTTGGCTGGGCGTATTCATTGGCTCGAGCCTATGCGCTGACGGGAGACGAGCATTACGTCGATGGTTTCTTTGCCCTGCTGCATTCCTGGCGCGAGGCAAATGCCCCAAACAAAGGCTTGAACTGGCACTCGGGTCAGGAGATCGCCATCCGTTTGCTCGCGCTGGTGTTTTCGTTTTACGCCTTCAATCAGGCACTCCGGGAGCGAGGCGATGATCTGGCGGAACTAGCAATGATGATTGCCATACACGCGGATCGCATCCCGGTGACGCTTCTCTATGCCCGTGCACAGGATAACAACCACCTGCTTGTCGAAGCGCTCGCGCTTTATACGACTGGTGTGCTTTTCCAGGAATTCAAAGATTCCGCAAAATGGAAACGCCTTGGACGGCAATTTATTGTGCAGGCGCTCGAGGGGCAGGTGTTTCTTGACGGAGGGTATATCCAGCAATCGATGAATTATCACCGGCTTGCTCTGCAAGCGGGGACCTGGGCTGTGCGTCTGGCTGAGCTTGAGGGCGACCCCTTGCCCGAGACATCCGTAGATGCTGTGCGCAGAATGACGCTTTGGCTTGCTGCGGTTGTGGATCCGGTGACGGGAAATGCTCCCAATTGGGGACCCAACGACGGTGCAACCCTGCTCCCTCTGAGCGTTTGTCCGTTCGGAGATTTTCGGCCCACGTTGCAAGCCGCGGCATTGACGGCGCTGGGTGATCCAATATTCCCTCCGGGTAAGTGGGATGAACTGGCTCTCTGGCTTGGGGTGGAGGTCGCTAGAGACGACACTTCGATGGATGATGCAGGGCAGCGCAGAGAGAGCCATCATCGGCACGAGGCTGCTGGAGATCAGGTGGGTGTGCGCCCTGGTGATTTCCGTCAATCAGGGATCTATTTAATGAGCGGCCAGAAATCCCGGGGGATATTGCGCGCGGCACAATTCCACAGCCGCCCCGGGCATAGTGACCAGCTCCACTTCGATTTGTGGTGGGAAGGGATTAACCTGGCACGCGATCCAGGGACGTATCTTTATAACGCCGATCACCCCTGGAATAATGCATTTATGGGCGCCTGGTGTCACAACACAGCCCTGATCGATGGGTGTGATCCGATGCTGCGGGCGGGTCGATTCCTTTGGCTGAGATGGAGTAATGCCAAACTCCTTGGGCGTTGGCGCTCAAAAGACGGAGGCCTGGAAATCCTTTCAGCGATGCATCAATACCGGAGTCGCGAGCATACGGTCCACCAACGGACGATTTTGCGCGTTGAAGATCGATTGTGGATGGTGATTGATGATATTCTGGGGGTCGGGGAGGCAGGAGTTAGGATTGGCTGGAATCTCCCGGATGCCCCCTTTGATATGGATGAGCGCACGCTTTCCGTGTATTTACAGGGGTCAAGGGTGAGTATTCGAGCGGAGGGGATACAGGATAGAACCGCGCTATACAGAGCAGGCGAATTAATGGCTGGGGAAGAGTTTGTGCCGGATTCGAGACCTTACGGCTGGTATTCTCCGACTTATGCGCTGAAGCAGCCGGCGCTGCTCTGGTTGAGAAGCGCCCATGCTCAATTGCCAATGCGGGGGGTTACCAAATGGGTGTTTGATAAGACGGTCATGGAGGACATCGACATCGGCTGGCTGGATCCAGAGATGGGGCGGCCGGCGCTTTCCCGTGTTGAATATCGTGGGATGAGAGCGGAAACGTAGCGTGCACATCCTATTAATCCATCAGGCCTTTGCCGCAATTAACGAGCCGGGCGGAACCCGTCATCATGAGTTCGCCCGCCAGCTTGTGCGCCGCGGCCACCGCGTGACCATCATCGCCAGCCAGGTGAGCTACCTAACGGGTCGAACTGTGGCTAATGGGGGCTGGCTTGCGCGTGAGGTGGACGATGTCGGTGTGGAGATCCTTCGCTGCCGGAGTTATTCCGGATGGCATCGCTCCTTTCTGCACCGTATGCTGAGTTTCCTCAGTTTCATGGCGGTCTCATTCTGGACAGGATTGCGCGTGGCGGATGTCGATCTGGTGTGGGGAACGACCCCGCCGATTTTCCAGGCTGTGACTGCCCGATGGATTGCGGGGCTTAAGCGTAAGCCTTTTCTGCTTGAAGTCCGCGATCTCTGGCCTTCCTTCGCTGTTGCCGTCGGCGTGTTGAAAGACCCGTTCCTAATTCGTCTCTCGGAGTGGCTGGAGCGGAAGCTCTATCGTCGTGCGGATCGAGTTGTCGTCAATTCTCCGGGGTTTATCGAGCACGTGCGTTCACGGGGCGCTCAGCAGGTGGAAGTGGTCCCGAACGGGGTTGATCTGGCCATGTTTGAACGAAAAGCGAAAGATCAAACCTCGAGGCGCGAATTAGGTTTACCGATTGGATTTCTCGTCATCTATGCGGGAGCTCATGGGATGTCGAACGACCTGGAAACGGCGCTGAAAGCCGCTGAGCTTCTGCAGAACGAAGACGACATCCATTTTGTATTCCTCGGGGATGGTAAAGAGAAGGCCAATCTGATGGCGCTTGTGGAGCGTATGAAACTGCGCAACCTTCACTTCCTGCCGTCAATACCCAAAGACAAAATTGCTTCGACGCTTATTCAGGCGGATGCAGGGCTGGCGATTCTTCTTGCGGTAGATGCGTATAAGACGACGTATCCCAATAAAGTGTTCGACTATATGGCCGCTGGCCTTCCCGTCGTCCTGGCCATTGATGGGGTTATCCGCCGGGTGGTTGAGGAGGCTGAGGCAGGGCTGTTCGCGCAGCCTGGAGACCCCGAGGCTATCGCCGAAGCAGTGAGGCGGCTTGCGGCGGACCCCGCCCTCGCAGACAAACTGGGACAGGCCGGCAGGCGCTGCGTCGAAGGTGATTTCGATCGCCAGCAGCTCGCCGCGAAGATGGCAGGTATCATGGAAAAGATAGTCGCAAACGGGAACGGACGCTCCTCAGATGGTGCGGCCGCGGACATCGCGTCAGGAGGGGTAAATGACGGCTAAACTCCTTCCCCCTGGCGTTCCGCTGAGCAAGCGATTATTTGATTTGACGCTGACACTTCCTGGTCTCGTTCTAATCAGCCCCCTATTGGGGCTCATTGGGGTGCTTGTGCGCATTTTTCTGGGATCCCCGGTGCTTTTTCGTCAGATGCGGCCAGGCAAGAGCGGCGAGCCCTTCAATGTTTATAAATTCCGCACGATGACCGATGAGCGGGGTACTGGAGAACAATTGCTATCCGACGCAGAACGGATGACGGGCCTGGGTAGATTTCTGCGCAGCCTCAGCCTAGATGAACTCCCCGAGCTGTTCAACGTGCTGCGTGGTGAAATGAGTCTGGTTGGTCCGCGGCCGCTGCTGATGCAGTATCTCGAGCGATACTCATTGGAGCAAGCACGCCGCCACGAGGTTCTCCCGGGAATAAGCGGGTGGGCACAGGTCAACGGCCGTAACGCAATCACCTGGGAGGATAAGTTCCGCTATGATGTCTGGTATGTCGATAATTGGTCCCTGTGGCTGGATATTAAAATTATACTGACCACAGGCTGGAAGGTGGTCACGCGTGAGGGGATAAGCCAAATCGGGCACACAACGGCCGAGGAGTTCATGGGCAGCGATAAACAGGACCTATAGCGCTAGTTATGTCAAGAAAAAGGCGCACTTTGTGCCCTTTCACTCCTTGCGGAAAAAACAAATCACGGGTACGATGATGCAAGAATATTGGGTATAAAACAAAGCTGAGGAGGAACAAAATGAAGGAATCTTTGGAATTCTACGATGTGAAGTCGAAGGCGAAGTTCTCGGCAACAGAATGGCGGATTGAAACCAAAGTCTCAGACGATGGTAGGACCCGCTACTTTGCAGTGACGAAGGCCCCGGCCGGCACGCACGAAGCCTGGCGAATCGTGGGCAAAGACTTCGCCCTTAAAAATATGTAAGATTTTTGTTCCTGAATATGGGGTTAGGTAGCTCTGCTGGCGTATTGCAGCAGAGCTTGCTTACTCCGTATTTCGAAATGGAGTCGCGAGCCGCCTTTACATAGGGCGGCTCGTGTTTCGTCTGCAGGCAGTGGTATCATTGCGGCGAAATACTGGTACTTTTAGTTGCCGGAGGTCCGAGCGCACGATGAGCCGTCCAGATAATGCCGCGTTCTATCGTCGAATGCTGCGAATACGACGTTTTGAAGAAACCGTACTCGACCTCTTCCCGCGCGGGTTGTTCTACGGCACCACGCATACATATATAGGACAAGAGGCGAATGCGGTTGGAGTGCTCGCCTGGTTGCGCGAGGGCGATATCGTGGTCAGCAACCATCGCTGTCATGGGCATTTTCTTGCTTATGGCGGTTCGATGCGCTCGTTAGCAGCGGAACTCATGGGGCGCAGCACAGGGGTTTGCGGCGGGCGTGGTGGGAGTCAGCACATACAATGGCGGGATTTCTATGCAAATGGGATCCTGGGTGGCACGGTTCCCATGGCGGCAGGGATGGCTTCCACGGAAAAACTCAAAGAGGGAGACAAGATGGTTTTCTCCTTCATGGGGGATGGAACGCTGGGTGAAGGTGTCGTTTATGAGACCCTGAATATTGCCGCACTCGGGGCGTTCCCAATTCTCTTCATTGTTGAAAACAACCGCTATGCTCAAAGCACACCCACTCGATTGAACCTGGCGGGCGAGATCCCCGATCGCTTCAAGGCTTTCGGTATTCCGGTTGAATCGATTGATTCGACGGATGTGGTTGAGATCCACGAAGCCATTGAGCCCATGCTTAAGTATGTACGTGAGAAGAATGGCCCTGCGGCATTTGTGGTGCACACGTACCGTTTTGCACCTCACTCCAAAGGCGACGATAGTCGAGATCCAGAGGAGATCGCCCGTTATCGGACAAAAGACCCACTTCCAATTCAGGCCGAACGATTGGAAGAAGCGAACCAAAGAGAGATTCAGGAATCGGTTGAGATGGAGGTCGCGGACGCCTTCGAACAAGCCGAATCCGATCCCGCTGCCGAGCCTGCATCACTCACATCTCCGTTGGGAAAAAGCCAATGACGACCATCCTCGAATCGCTCAATCGGGGCTTGCGAACATGCCTGGAGGAATCAGATCGGGTCTATGTGATCGGGGAGGACGTGCTCGATCCGTATGGTGGTGCGTTCAAGGTGACCAGGGGGTTATCCACGGATTACCCTGAACACGTGATCACCACACCCGTGTCGGAGGCCGGCATCGTTGGTGTTGGGGTTGGTATGGCGCTGCGCGGCCTGTTTCCAGTGATCGAGATCATGTTCGGCGATTTCATCAGTTTAACGGTTGACCAATTGATTAATCACGCCGCAAAATTCCGGTGGATGAGCAATGACCAGGTGCGGGTGCCACTCGTCGTGCGTACGCCTATGGGCGGGCGGCGCGGGTACGGACCAACGCACAGCCAGTCCCTCGAGAAGCACTTGCTCGGCGCACCTGGCTTACGTGTCGTTGCGGCGACAGCGCTGGGCGATGCGGGAGAATTGCTGCGCAAGGCGGTCTTAGAGGATGAAGACCCTGTATTGTTCCTTGAGCACAAAGTTCTCTATGCAAAACCGATCATCGCCCATGATGAACTGTCAGATTTCGAAGTCGATGTAAGCGATGATCCCTATCCAACCTACCGTCTGCGCATTGCCGGTGCCCCGACGCCAGTGATTACGCTGACAGCCTATGGATATTCAGCAGAACTGGCGCGTGAAGCCGTGAAGCGTCTGGCTTACGAGCATGAGATCTTCAGCGATCTCATCGTCCCTACACATTTATCCCCCTTTGAACTGAGTGACCTATTCAGTGCGGTGAGACAAACGAAGCGCCTGCTGACCGTTGAGGAGGGTACGATGACGCTTGGTTGGGGTGCGGAAGTCATCGCCCGAGCCCTCGAAGAACTTGGCGCCGGGCTCCATGCGCAGCGTGTCGCCGCAGGCGACATGCCGATACCCGCTGCCGGGCTGCTGGAAACAGCCGTACTCCCGCAGGTTGAGGACATTATTGAGGCGGCAGTTGCACTTTCTGAAGCGAACTGAAGCATTAATTCAGCAGAGGCTTCTCTATTGGTAAGCGAGGGATTTCTCGATTAGACTCATTCATGGTTAGCGTTCATAATCTCATGGCTCGATTTTTATTGACGATCGCTCTTTGCCCAACTGTAATCTCACAGAATTAGGAGAAGTATGCCCGATCCTATTGAGGTCCTCGTACCGCTCTTGAACCCTAACGAACCTGAAGTTCAGGTGGCCAGGGTAAATGTTATTGAGGGGCAAAAGGTACAGGAGGGCGATCCGCTTTGCACGCTTGAGAGCACGAAGTCGGTCACAGAAGTGACCGCAGTTCGCGCGGGCTTTATCGTTGGCCTTGAATTTGCGGAAAGTGATCTACTAAGAGCGGGCGACAGATTGTGCTGGTTGGCGGATGATTCGAAATGGACGCCGCCCGAGATGAAGCCTTCACCGGCAGACGTCGATGAAGGCGCGATACCCGACGGATTACGGATCACGAAACCCGGTTTACGCCTGGCGCGTGATCACGGGTTAGATCCTACTCGTTTGCCGAGAGAGACGCTGATAACAGAATCTGTAGTGCGCCGGATACTGGCGCTGGAAGGCGGCGGAGAGATGGAATTACCAGAAGCGGATTTTAATGCTGGCGCGATCGTCGTTTACGGAGGCGGTGGTCATGGAAAATCGGTCATCGACCTGATCCGTGCTCTCGGCCAGTATCAAGTTGTGGGTGTGATTGACGACGGACTTAAGCGGGGGACCGATGTAATGGGGGTTCCCGTAATCGGTGGAGGAGATCAACTCCCCCGGCTGGCAAAAGATGGAGTGAGGCTTGCCGTAAACGCTGTTGGTGGAATAGGGGACATCACCAGCCGGATCCAGATATTTCAAAGGTTGCTGGAAGCAGGGTTCGGCTTTCCGACCCTCATCCACCCCACCGCTTTTATCGAACCTACGGTGCAGCTTGGCCAGGGCGTGCAGGTCTTCCCGCATGCTTACATAGGAAGTGACACCGACGTTGGGTTTGGCACCATCATTAATACGGCAGCCATCGTTTCGCATGATTGCCGCCTGGGAGCCTATGTCAACGTCGCTCCTGGAGCGCTGTTGGCGGGAGCGGTAACACTCGATGAAGGTGTGCTGATCGGGATGGGTGTGACGCTAAACCTGAATGTAACCGTCGGGTCAAAGGCACGCATCGGCAACAGCGCGGTCATAAAAGAGGATGTCCCCTCTGGAAAGATGATCCGGGCGGGGGATATCTGGCCTCAAGACTCAGAAGAATCATGAAATCCGAAAAAACTAATCAAACTAAGGGACAGGGAAACGCACCGTACCCTGTGGGGGAGAACATCCCGATGTCATCCCCCGATATAACAAATCTAGAGCGCGAGGCGGTCGCGAAAGTGATGCAGACCCCGCGTCTGAGTATGGGGCCGGAAGTCGCGGCATTTGAAAAGGCTGTCTCTCGCTATGTGGGTGTGGAACACGCCATTGCAGTGAGTTCGGGCACGGCGGGGCTGCACCTCGCCGTCCGTGCGCTGGGGATCACTGACGGCGATTGGGTGATCACGACACCGTTTTCTTTTGTTGCCTCGACAAATGTTCTTCTTTATGAACGCGCCGTTCCCGTATTTGTTGATGTGGATCCTGAAACGGGCAACATCAACACGGACCTCATGGCCGAGGCGGCCGCGGATTTAATCGCCGGCGGAAAGAAGGCTTCACGCTGGCTGCCGCTCAAAGGAGCCGAACCTTCAGGTAGGCTGCGAGCCCTGTTGCCCGTCGATGTCTTCGGGCAACCGGCTGACTACGACCCGGTCCAAGCGATCTCCGACGAGCATAACTTGAGGGTTATTGAGGATTCTTGCGAGGCGCTCGGTGCGCAATATAAGGGTCGTCAGACAGGGACGCTGGGGGATATCGGTGTGTTTGCGTTCTATCCCAATAAACAGATCACCACGGCCGAGGGCGCCATGGTCGTCACCGACAGGGTTGACGCCGCAGACCTCATTCGTGCGCTCAGGAATCAGGGTCGCGCACCCGGCGATAAGTGGCTGGATCACACTCACCTTGGTTATAACTATCGCCTCGATGAGATGAGCGCTGCACTGGGACGCGTGCAAATGAGCCGTTTGGATGAGCTGTTGGAGAAGCGTGAGCGAGTTGCGGCGTGGTATCAAGCTCGACTGGCCGAGATGCCGGGGGTTGAACTGCTGCAAATTTCTCCTTCAACATCGAGGATGAGTTGGTTTGTGTATGTAGTACGCCTCGATGAGGGAATTGATCGCAAGAGAGTCACAGAGCAACTGGATGCGCAGGGTGTACCCACCCGCCCTTACTTCACACCGATTCATCTTCAACGCTATATGACGGATCGTTTCGGTTACAAACCTGGGGATTACCCGGTGACAGAAGACCTCAGTCGGAGAAGCCTCGCATTACCCTTTTCTGGCACCTTGAGTGAAGCACAGGTGGAACGCGTCTGCGACTGTCTTGTGCAAGCGTTAAAATCCTAAAGCACGGCAAAGTGCAGGTAGGTAGGTTAATAAAAATGCTAAAGAGCTGTCTAATGACCTTGTTGGACAGCTCTTTAGTTTAAATCAGGTTTTCAAGTTCAAGCGGGATTAGATGCGTCTGATCTATCTCCAATCGTAGTTTATTCCTGACTCAGCCGCAACTTAATCCTGCTCAACAACCAACATGGCTTTGGCGTAACGTCCGTGCAAATCGCCAACCCATTTGACAAGGTGCATGGTCGCCGTCCAAAGGAGGAGCCCTGCCAACACCACCAGAGGGTAACCCCATTGTGGTAGATAGTAGTATGTACTGCCAGTATCTATAACGGATATATTGAAAGCCTCTTGCAAGATAGGTATGGCAATGCCAGAAAGAGAAAAAGCGAAGAGTGTCACCAATACCACAAAGTAAATAGTGCCCAATACCAATTGCACAACCATGTAGAGGAAGGATAGCCAGGTATGCTTATCGATCACCAGCAACTTAATCCGCTCCAGCCATTTGATATTTTGTGGCGCAAATAGTGGACGCCGTGGCATCCGCACGCCCAACAACGCCTCGACCAAACGCCCTTCTAGCCATGCCACGCCCCGGACTGATAAAAGGAATAGCAACATCATTGGCAGACCAATAATGAACAAGGCAAATGAAAGCGAGACAGATATCCCGGTCACTGCCCAAGTGAAGTAGATCACACCAGTCACAAAGGCGATCAACATATACAGCAACGCGCCCCAAGCCTTCGGGTCTGCGTAGACACCGAAGAAACGTCCCAGCCCAGTTCGCTGTTTTTTATTCACCGACCGAGCTAAACTAGGGGATGTGCGCCGCTCTACTTCCGCATAAGCAGCGGCGGTCTCTTCGGGAGAACCATACTGCTCAATGATGGCAGGTAACGTGCTGGCGGCATCCATTTCAGGCTGACTTTCGCGTGCGGTCTCCAAGGCAGTGCGCAAGTGCTCTTCCGCATCAGTCAGGGCATCTTGCATGGTGGCACTATCAAAACCTTGCATTTCATTTTTAAGTGCATCGAGATATTCTTCAACGGATCTATACATCGCTCTCTCCTTCTAGGATATTATCTACAAAACTTTTCATCTGACTCCAAATCTCGGTCCAGCGAGTGAGCGTTTCGCGGCCATCACCAGTAATGGTGTAATAGCGGCGCGGCGGCCCAGAGACCGAAGGTTCAACATTGCTGGAAAGAAGACCGTTCTTTTCCAGCGAACGCAGCACAGGATATAAGGCTCCCTGCTTCATCGCCAGGGCATCCTGCCGGTTTTCGTCCAGCAATTTGGCGATTTGATACCCATACATCGGACCTTCGCTCTGAGACAGCACACTTAATAAAACCAGAGAAGCCGTGCCCGAGTTCATCTCTTTTTGGAATTTTTTGGTTGGCATATGTTGATCAACCACGAGAGCTCCTTTCTTTTATAAGCATCATCAAGTAACGGATATAACACACTGCGCAGTATTATTAACTACATAATACTAGTAATTTACTAGGTTGTCAAGCCCTTTTAAACTAAGGCCCCCCGTTCTGGGGGACTTGGTGAAGATCATCAAGCTGTGCAAGGAATCGATCTCTTATATGACAAGGAGACTGATCATGTCGGACTGCACCTGTCCCACTACATGTGCAGGTCGCCTTCCCGCAGTGATAGCGTGAAATTGCACGTGGTTTGTTAAGGTCACTTGGCGTAAAAATACCCTCAATGGTGGTGACAATAAGTTTCGCCGTCTTGAACGCCAGAGGCAGGCTGGGGTCATCCTTCCCTGTCTCGATAGCAGCGATCGTTGGAGCGAGACAACCAGTTCTTCAGCCAATTAGGACTGGGACCAGTTCCGTTCTGCAAGCAAGATTATTAATTAAAACAAAAGAGACTGACTTTTTGGGCCAGTCCCTTATGTTTTATCAATATCTCTTGAGGATTATTGTTCCCGTACTTGACGCCAGTTCACCATTACGAAGTTCTCGTTACATTCTGTGGATGTGCTGAAGAATACCTGGTCTGAGAGAGGAGAACCGCTCCCGTCGTGAACGTAGACCCAGATGGTGTCGACGCTGCCAATTGGGTGATCTCCCAGATTGAATACGTAACCTGAAGGTCCGATGTCCGGCGCGCTTCCGGTGATTGTGTCAAGATCGAGTGGGTTGCCTTCCAATTCGCCCTCAAGATGGATGCCAAGATTTACAATCGGTTGGTTCTCCATGTTAAACACCTGCCCGCCAACGCCCATCCAGTCGCAACCATCGTCATTGGCAATGTTAGGAATTTGAACGGGATTTCCAGGTTGCAGCGCGAACGGTGGAGGTAGCTGCGTTCCAGTTGGAACTGGGGTAGGGGTATCCGTAGGCACCGGAGTCGGTGTGTTTGTCGGCTCGGGAGTGGTTGACGGTGTCGGCGTCCAGATATCTGGAAGTGGCACAGCAGGTGTATGTGTCGCCGTGGGCTGGCCGAGACGCGCCGGCACAGTCGGTGGTGGAAACGGATTGTAGAAGAAACCAACATCGATGTAGGGGTTCACGAAAAGGGCTGCCGCAGCCGCACCAGCACCGAGAATCGCGATCAACACCATGAAGGTCAATAGATTAAAAAAGATACTCCCGATCCTACTGGGGCGTTTCCGGCGTACTGTTTGGAAATTCTCATCCATGGTCTTCTTCTCCTGCCTAACCCTTATTGCGTTATGAAGGTTTGAATATCAGCGGACACGCGCTCCGTCGATAGCCAACTCTCAACTGAGCGCTCACCAAGTGCTTGTCTAACGCTGTACGCTAACAGCCGGTCTTCACGTTCTATGATTTCTAGGATGTGGTATCCAATTTCGCTCTTGACAACCGTGCTGATCTCTCCTGGTTGAAGGGAGAAAGCAGCCGTTTCCACCTCGGGCCACAACAAGAAGCCCTTGGGAAACCATCCCAGGTCGCCGCCTGCAGGTCTTGTGCTGGAATCGATGGAGTATTGTCGAGCAAGGGTGTCAAAGTCAGCTCCGTCTTGAAGGTCTGCTCGCAATCCATCTGCCTCAGCCTCGGAGGCGACCAGGATATGCCGGGCGTGCACCTGATCGGTGATATCGGGCACCTGACCTGCAAGATAAGCCACCATCCAGGCGGCTTCGATCTCCTCGGCCAATGCTGTCCGCAGAGTCTCCTGGGTGTAGCCGTTTAGCTCCATCCACAACTTGAATTCCCCCCCATCCTCGGCGCTTTCGATCATTAGATTCAACCTATCATCGATCTCGGTTTGTTCGACATTAAAACCGTTCGCCTTTGCACCCTGCGCGAGAAGCACTAAATCGATCATGCTGTCGAGCAGTTCGCTTTGGTATGCGCCCAAGGTTGCAAGGTCTATGCCAGAATCGGTTTTCGAATATTCAAAGCGAATAATTTCGAGATCGAAGCGCTCAAGCAGAATTCCTTCGCCATTCACGCTCGCAGCGAGAGGTTCGGGCGTTGGCGTCGGGGGCGCTGGAGTAACTGTGGGAGGGTCCGGGGAAGGATTGAGTATGGGTAGGGCGATTCGCCCGCACCCTGCTGCACCCAGCAGACCTATGGAGAGTGCGACGAGCGCTTTGCGGTGAACCATGACGAAAGGCATTATACCCACCCATCAATCCCGTGCAATGGACGAGTCTATGTTTTTCTCACCCGTTTCTTGATATGAAGGCGAAGACCATCGGTTTGCGCTTGGTTTCCGTGAAGAAGAAGCGGGAAAGCTCATTTTCAATACGGTCTTCCAGGCCTTCACCAGGATCTTTCTTGGTGACTTTTAATACAAGTTCGCGCGCTTCGTCGAAAAGGTCCACTGCCTCGCGCACGAAAACGAATCCCTTTGAGACAATCTCCGGCTCGCCAACAACGCGATTCCGGTCACTGTCTAGATTGACATGGATGATAACGAGACCTTCGCGTGCCAATGCCTCGCGCTCGCGCATGACTTTCGGACCGATGTCACCCACACCACTCCCGTCGACGAAGATATACCCGCCCGGAACGCGTTCACCGATCTTCATTTCTCCGTCAGAGAATTCGATCACGGTTCCATTCTGCACTACCGCGATCCGCTCCTTAGGGATGCCGATCTCGCGGGCTAGAGCGGCGTGTTGTTTTAGATGCCGCAGCTCGCCGTGGATGGGAATGAGGTGCTTGGGTTTAACCAACTGCATGAGGAGCTTCATCTCATCCTGGTTGGCGTGACCCGATACGTGCACGGGCAGGATTGGATCATAGATCACTTCCGCGCCGCGGTCGAAGAGGCGATTGATTGTCCGATGAACCCCTTCCTCGTTCCCTGGTATCGGCGTTGAAGAGAGAACGATCGTATCCCCTGGGATGAGATCGAATTGACGATTGCTCCCGTTTGAGAGACGACCCAAGATGGAGGATGGCTCGCCCTGTGTACCTGTACACATGAGAGCGACCTTCGAAGGTTTCATCTTTAGGGCTTGATCCAGGGGGACGACAAGACCGTCCGGAAGATCAAGATATCCCAGCTCGCGAGCCATTTTTGAGTTGTCGACCATGCTCCTTCCGACGAATGCGAGTGACCGGCCATGCCTATGTGCGGCGTTTGCAACTTGCTGCATTCGCGAGATCAGGGAGGCGAATGAGCCAATTAATATTCGTCCTTTCGCCTGGAGGAATACCTGATCGAAAGCCGGGTCAATTACGGTTTCGGAGGGGGTCCAGCCTGGTTCGTCGGCATTGGTGGAATCGGCCATCAGGGCGAGGACGCCCCGTGCGCCTAATTCCGCTAGTTTACCGAAGTCCGGGGGCCAGCCATCTACCGGCGTATGATCGAATTTGTAATCACCCGAATGAACGATCAAACCCGCGGGCGTCGTAATCCCCAGTCCGACCCCATCGGGGATGGAATGGCAGACGTGAAAAAACTCAATTTTAAAGGGGCCAAGCTGCAATTCATCTCCGGCCGAGATGGTGTTAAGCTGTGCTTTCTCGAGCAACCCGCTCCGGCGGAGCTTCACCTCTAACAAGCCGCGGGTGAGTTTTGTGGCGTAAATCGGAACGTTGAATTCTTCGATAACGTGCCGAATTGCTCCGGTGTGATCTTCGTGACCATGTGTAATGATGATCCCGCGTATTTTGCTCTTCTTGTCTTCCAAATATTTGAAATCTGGGATGATGTAATCGATCCCTAACATGTCGTTCTCTGGAAACATGATGCCCGAATCGATGATGAGGATATTATCCCCATATTCAATCGACATCATGTTCTTACCTACTTCCCCTAATCCTCCCAGGGGAACAATTCTCAATAACTTACTCATACGTATTACATCCTTTTCACTTTGATAAGTGGTTGTTTAATAAAATAAATCCCGTCGGGCATCGAGCCTGGCGGGGTGTGAGCCATAACCAAGCATATTGGGGGGTCAATTCAAGCGAGTGACATCGGTGGCTTGGAAGCCGCGAACCGTGTTCTCGAGATAGAAAGCGACCTTCTCGCCCTTGTTTAGTAATTGAAATCCCTCACCGGCGATGTCGCGATAGTATACGAAAACATCTTCCCCATCACGGGCATCGATATACCCGTACCCCTTGGATCCGTCAAAAGACCGTACGATTCCGGTTGTCCGTTTTGTCACGTACATCCTCCAAGCAAGCGTGAATTCTATCATACAGGCTATCCACTGGTCAATCAGTCTCGTAATTAATAGGGTACCAGAACAAACCTCTGGCGATTGCACGAAAACGGCCTGTCTCCCTGTAGAGATTTGCAATAATCCATCAATGAAGCCTATTTAAGAGGGAAAGCGGACCGAACAATCCTGAGCCCGACCCGCTTCGCTTGACCGGGTCTCCTCACAGGGATATACTGCGTGCTAACAATCGATTATGGGCGAAGGTGGTCTGTTGCCCGGAAGCACAGACCGCCAAGGGGAAGCCGGTGACCGAAGATTGAAACTCGGAAGTCCGGCGCTGTCCCGCAACTGTAAGAATGGGTTCATCCCATTCAAGCCAGGATACCCGCCTTCGCCCGATGTTCTCAGCTCCTTCGCGGAAAGGATGGGTTGCTTATGACTGCTCCAACTTGAGGCCTTCCCGATAATCTCGCAGGGGAAGGTCGATTTCTTTTCATTAAACGTCATCCATATACTGAAACAGGTGCCGTGCACCGGCGCGACCGAGAGAGGAAATTAAGATGTTTCTAAACACATCAAATCCATGTCCCAAAAAGGCGCTTGCTCGTTTGATTATCACGATTATTGCGGTAATGATCATGGGGCTCGTGGTTGCGGCTTGTGGTGGTCCTTCTGCACCAGCAGATGGTCCAGTCGAAAGTTCATCCCCAACTCCCGCACCGACGGAGATGCAAGAACCCATCGTCGAGCCGACAAAGGATGTTTACCCGCTTACGAGTGTTGACGGCATGGACCGCGAGGTGGTTCTTGTTAGCCCAGCGCAGCGAATTGTGTCCATTGCGCCATCCAACACTGAGATACTCTTCGCTATCGGGGCGGGAGATCAAGTTGTCGGTCGGGACGAGGTCTCGGATTACCCTCCTGAAGCGCTCGAGGTCGCCAGCATTGGCAGCACCTATGGAGAACTCAACACCGAGGCCATTTTAGCGTTGGAGCCCGATCTTGTGCTTGCAGCGACAATCACCAGCCCGGAGCAGGTACAAACCCTCGATGTTCTTGGTATTCCTGTCTTCCTGCTCGCAAACCCGGAGGATTTCTCGGGCTTGCTTGAAAACATTAGGGTAGTAGGCATTCTGACCGGGCATGATGCCGAGGCTGAAGCGCTCGCGGTGGGACTTGAGGCGAGGATTGAAGTGGTGACTCAGAAAGCAGCAGACGCGGGGCTCGTGAGCGTGTTTTATGAAGTTGACGGCACGGATCCGACCGCGCCCTGGACAACGGGAGCCGGAACTTTCCAGGACGTACTCATCGGTCTCGTCGGTGGTGAGAACATCGCCGCCGACATCGCCGGGTGGGGGCAAATGAGTTTGGAGGAGATCGTCACCCGCAATCCCCAGGTCGTCATTTTCGGTGAGGGACCGTGGGTCCCGACGACGGTCGAATCCTATTCAGATCGTTCCGGTTGGGGGGAGATCGCCGCTGTCGTTGATGGCCGTGTCTATGGAATTGACACGAATTGGGTCGATCGTCCCGGGCCGCGGCTTGTGGACGCGCTTGAAGAAATGGCGTTGATGATCCACCCGGAGCTCTTTGAATAAACATGGGAGGCTCTAGAACGAACGCATCACTGGAACCAGTGAAACCGCAGGGCGTCAGGCGATATTTGCCTTGGATATGGTCGGGATCGGCATTGATCGTTATGCTGTTCGTAAGCGTGGCGGTTGGTCCGGTCAAGATCCCCTTGCCGGATCTCGGGAGGATGCTGTTCGATCTATTACCCGGACTACAACTAGAGGCGGACTGGTCGCGGACGTTTGCGACGATCGTATACCAGATCCGCCTGCCGAACACAGCCTTGATGGCCTTAGCTGGCATGGCTCTTGGTGGAAGCGGAGCCGCATATCAGGGATTATTCCGGAACCCACTGGCCGATCCGTATATCATCGGCGTGGCCTCCGGAGCGGGTCTTGGGGCGGTGTTAGCCATGGCTGCAAACTGGCCGGTCAGCCTGTTAGGGATGGCAACGGTTCCGCTTGCTGCTTTCATCGCCGCGCTGATCACGGTTGCCATTGTATACGCTATCGCCCGCGTGGGCCGCTCCACGCCGGTGACTACCCTGATTCTAGCCGGAGTAGCGGTCAGCTCCTTCGCAACTGCGATGACGAGCTTAATCATGCTGCTGTCGACCGACGAACTTCATCGAGCGGTGAATTGGATGGTTGGCGGTTTTGCGTTGGGCGGTTGGGAGCCCGTTTTGGTATCTTTGCCCTACCTTCTCATTGGATTGGCCGTACTAGCGCTCCTCGGACGACAGCTTAACGTACTCCAATTTGGCGATGAACAGGCGCGCCAAATGGGCTTGGATGTCGAACGCTCCAAGCTGATTATCGTAGTGGCGGCATCCTTGGTCGCCGCGACCGCGGTGGCTTTCTCAGGCATTATTGCATTTGTGGGGTTGATAGTGCCTCATGTTGTGCGCCTGCTCTGGGGACCGGATTACCGACGCACCCTCCCACTGGCAATCTTGGTGGGCGGCAGTTTCTTGTTGGCGGCTGATGTTGTGGCGAGGGTGATACTTGCCCCTCGAGAGCTGCCGGTGGGGGTTATTACTGCCGTGGTTGGGGCGCCATTCTTCCTTTGGCTCCTGTACCAAACAAAAGGGATGGGGCGGGTCTGGTGAGATACGAACTACGCCTCGAACGGGCAGCCCTGGGTTACGGAATGGAACCTGTCCTACAGGATGTTACTCTATCGGTGCAACCGGGCGAAATACTTGCCATTGTAGGACCCAATGGGGTTGGTAAATCGACGTTGGTCAAAGGCGCATGTGGGAGCTTGCCGTTAATGGACGGTGAAGTCTTGATCGGGGGCCAAAACCTGAGAGAACTCAAGCCAGACCGGCGGGCACGGATGGTCTCGGTCGTATCACAGGCTGTGAATCTCCCACCCTCATTCTGTGCCTTAGATGTTGTGTTGATGGGCCGGACACCCTATCTCGGCTGGCTAGAGCAAGAAAGCGATCGCGATCGCCAGATCGCGATGGAGGCAATGGCACGGACCGAGACGATCGACCTCGCCGAGCGTCCCATCGGTGAGTTGTCCGGGGGTGAACAGCAGAGGGTTCTCATCGCCAGGGCGCTGGCACAGTCGACACCTGTAATGTTGTTAGATGAGCCAACAGCACATCTCGACTTGAGACACCAGGATAATTTACTCAAACTCGTGCGTGATCTGGCGTTCGTCGATAACCTGGCGGTAATGATCACGCTCCATGACCTGAATCTTGTAGCGCGATTCGCGGATCGAGTGGCTTTGCTATCGGATGGTCGGGTGCGTAAAATTGGCACCCCGGCCGAAATTCTAACTCCCGATGAACTGGCCGAGGTGTATGGGATCCGCATTCATGTGATCCCCCATCCATTGGATGGGAAACCACTCGTTCTATCCGGTTAATTCAAAACTTTAATTGTAAGGAGTCGAAAATGCCGACAATCGACCAGGCCAGAGATTGGTATGACGCCAACGACCCGGTCCATGGGTTGGGCCACATCCTGAGAGTTCTGGCTCTGACGGAAAGGATGGGCGATGAACTGGGCGCCGACCTTGAAGTGCTGCGGGCGGCGGCTCTTCTTCACGATGCCTCTGGAGCGCACCCAGGTGAGGGTGATGATCGCCAATCTCACGAGCAGACGTCGGCGCTTTTTGCCGGAGAGGTATTAAAAAAAGAGGGCTGGAAACAAACACGAATAGACGCCGTCCAGCATTGTATTTGCGCTCACCGTTTCCGCGGCAACGAATCACCAGAGACTTTGGAGGCGAAGATCTTATTCGATGCTGATAAGCTGGATGTAATGGGGGCATTCGGAGCAGCGCGCACGCTCGGCTATGCCTTGCAGGCTGGGCAACCTTTCTTCGCTGAGCCATCGGAACATTTTCTGCGCACCGGTGAGACCGAGGAGGGTGAGGCTCACAGCGCTTATCATGAGTACCTCTTTAAATTATGTAAGGTGAAGGACCAGCTTCACACCGGACCAGCACGGCGCATGGCCGAAGAACGGCATGCTGTGCTGACGGCATTTTTTAACCAAATGGCCGTCGAAGCTCGTGTGGCGAGTTGATTTGTCCGTAATCTGTATGGGTACGATGCCGCGAATTGACCTGCTAACATTCACCTGTTATTATCCGCGCCGTGATGACAGATAACGAGCGCCCCCTAATCCTGCTAACCAATGACGATGGAATCCAGTCACCCGCTTTGTGGGCGGCAGCTGAGGCGCTTTCAGCGATCGGGTTTGTCACCGTTGCAGCTCCTCGGGAGCAGTCATCGGGCGCGGGGCGCAGTATGCCCGTCACCTCGGACGGTAAATTAGTTGAAGAACAGGTTAATGTCCGGGGAAAGAATTGGAAAGTCTATGCCGTTGGCGGTTCACCTGCGCAAGCCGTGCAGCACGGCATCCTGGAATTGATGCCGCGGCGACCGGATCTTGTGGTCGCAGGAATTAATTACGGCGAGAATCTCACGACCGGCATCACCGTCTCCGGGACGGTAGGAGCAGCGCTCGAAGGGGCATCCTTCGGTGTGCCTGCGCTCGCAGTATCACTTGAGGTGCCTGCTGAGTTTTACTTATCACATTCAGACACAATCGACTTCCGCGTCGCAAAGCATTTCACAGCATATTTTGCCAGAGTTCTCATAGGGATGAAACCCATGACGGACGTTGATGTGTTGAAAGTGGATATCCCATCTGATGCGTCGGAGACTACTGAGTGGCGCATGACAAGACTCTCGCGCCAGAAATATTATGTCCCGGTGGTATCGCCAAGGGAGCGGCTCGAAGATCCGGCCCATATCCAGTTCGAGATTAAGTTAGATAGGGATAAAATTGAGCTAGATTCAGACGTCTATGCGCTGCGCATTGATCGCAAAGTATCCGTAACCCCAATAAGCCTCGACACAACATCGCGCGTGGATTTCGTTGAATTGGAAAATCACCTAAAATCTAAGGGATCGCAGGGTTAAATAAACAACCCCTGTTCACATCCTGGTTCCCCAAAAATATTTTGTGTGTGACCTAGTGGATTTGCGCTACGTTTCTCTGCCCGGAGTTGAACCTCCGGGCTCAGTTCTTAGATAACATCCCGCAAGTTTTGGAGGAGAAACCACATCAACTATTCTTCGCTGTTCGGGATCTGTCGGGGGATTACTTCTCGTGCTGAGACATAAGCGCTTCCAATGTGCGCAGTTCGTCCTCTATCTGATCGCGCTGGAATTTTGTTTGTGCTAGCAACGCCTCAAAAGCGGGGCGTTGTTCAGTGGGCACTGTCTCCACAAGGCGCTGGGCACGACGGATCTGATTCTCTTTATGGAGCAGCTTCTCTTGAAGGCGATCGGAATAGCCTTTTTGGAAGGCTTGATCGGGGAGAGGTTTAGGCTGCACAAAGGGTTCGCCGGTAAGAACTTCCGCTACGGATAGAAGCAACTCGGAAGCCTCAATGGGTTTTTCCAAAAAGCGAACTGCCCCTAAGCTCATGGCGAATTCTTTATCTTCAGGGGTAATGAAGGTTGCAGACAGGAATATGATCGGAATGTCGCGCGTCTCTGGGTTGCTGCGCACTTCCTGGGCGAGTGCATACCCATCGAGTCTTGGCATGAGGATGTCTGTAAGAATTAATGCGGGCTTTTCAGTTAGGAGAGCATTAAGAGCCTCATCGCCGTTACGAGCCGTGATTACATCATAGCCTTTAAACTTCAGCGTAACTTCGAGCAATTCGAGGATGTGGGGGATGTCTTCTACGATGAGGATTGGACCCTGCTGTTGGCTCATATCGTTGATTGTAACCCGAGATCTGCGGAAGGCAATCCCCAGAGAGAGGGCATGCCGAAAACTGAACGTCTAGAAACAGGATGGCGGCAAGCCTCGCCTAGATGGTCCAAAGGGATATGGTTTCGATGTGGAATGTCTGGGGGAACAAGTCGATCGGGGTAATGCTCTCCAGTGAATATCCGCCTGCTCGCAAACGCTTCCCATCACGGCTGAGCGTGGCGGGATCACACGAGATATAGACGATGCGAGAGGGGGAGCGCTCTAGGAGTGCATCGAGCGCTGCTCTTGACAAGCCGGCGCGCGGTGGGTCGATGAGCACGGCGTCGGGTTGGGGCTTGATCTGAGGCAGGGCCATGCCGACAGCCCCTTCGTAAAGATCGATTTGTGTGAAATGATCAAGGTTGAAGCTGAAATCACGACAAGCGTGGGGAGACTCCTCGACTGCCACAACATGGACATCGGATTCTGCAATAGCAGCGCTGAACAAACCTACACCTGAATAAAGGTCGAAGACGGTTTGTCCGGGTTGGATGGACAGCAGTGTTGTCGCCTGTTGAACGAGTTCCGGGATTGTTTTCGTGTTCACCTGGAAGAACGAAAGAGCGGAGACGCGGAATTGATGGTGATCTATTTCAAAATAAAGATGATCTTGACCGGCGAGGATAAAATCCCCGCGGGGGCTGGTCCACACTACGGATGTGGGGGTTTCGATCGAGATCTCGAGATCCGGAGCATCCGTCCCGTGAATAATGACCATCTGCTCCCCCTCGCCTCCGTTGCGCAGGGAGATGTTTTCCATTGCTCTGGTGGGGTTGAGGTCAAACTGAGCCCAGAGATCGGTTAGTTCCTGCTCGGGAAGGTGGCACTCCTTGACATGGAACACCCGTTGCTTATCGAAGGTGACGAAGCCAAGGTCGCCATCCTCGGTGAGGTGGAAACGCATGTTATTCCGGTAATTCCATGGCTCAAGCGAAGCGATGGGTGATCGCAAAGGAGGATCCTCGAACCCACCGATCCGTACAAGTTGATCGCGCACGACATCCGCCTTGATCTCCAGTTGAAGCGCATAGGGAATGTGCTGGTAATGGCACCCACCGCAGGTTTGAAAGTGTGGGCAGCGCGGCTCGATTCGTTGATCTGAGGTTTCGATCCATTTTTCGGGCAACGCTCTAGCCCAATGCTTGTGTTCTTCGACCAGGTGAACGCGCACCACTTCCCCGGGGATGGTGAAGGGGACGAAGACCATGCGCCCATCGACATCGCGGCCGAAGGATTCGCCCCCGTATGCGTTGCCGGTTAGTGTGAGTTCAAGAGTTTCTGACATAAGTGCACGTTGGAAGTGTAGCTTGTTCTGGTGGATTCGCGCCAGTATCTCACAAATATCCATGTCGCAATTGACGTCCTTTCACAAGGCGCGATGTGGTCATGCCCTAACGAGTGATTGATCGCCCAGGGCCTCGATTCTATGTTTGCAATATGCAAGCGATCCCTGCCCGCAGCGGAACGAAGGGTTTTATCCCCCTTTTGACGCTAAATTCAATAAAACGTATATAAACCTCAATAATATTAATATAACACTTGACAATTATTAAAAACGTGCTATTTTGAAGCGAGATAATTGAGGATCATTGCTAAAAAATTAAAATGGAGTCCCAAAATGGACAACACATTTTATTTGAAGCTACTCGCTGAAGTGCATCAGAGTTGCTTATTAGAGGATGGGGGGCAAACGCATCTCCACCCCGGGCAACCGCGCATAGCCTCCCCTGCATTACGAAAAGCGATCGTGACGGGTGGTAGCTTCTTGATTCGGACTGGCGAGGCGTTAAAAGGAATTGGAGTGCCCGGTGAAATGTCCCCGTTCTCTTCAAATGGCCCGAGGGCATCGATGGGGAATAACCCATCTGTTGAAGCCTAGTGGACGGCGAAGGATTTCCACGAAGGAAGTGGTGAGAAATGAATCAAATGCTTACGACCTGCCCGGTCTGTGAGGAACGCCTCTCGATTACACGCTTTCACTGTCGCAACTGCGACACCACGATCGATGGACATTTCGATATTGGCCGCTTCGGGAGATTGAGTGCTGAGCAGATTAACTTTCTTGAAGTCTTCGTACGCTGCGAGGGAAAGCTAAGTCGAATGGAACCCGAATTGGAGTTGTCGTATCCTACACTCAGGGCACGGTTGACAGAGATCATTCGTTCGTTGGGCTTCCCGGTAGGACCTGAGACGAAACTGATTAATGATGAGGAGCGGCACAAGATCCTCGACGACCTGGCAAGCGGGAAATTGACTTCTGAGGAGGCCATGCAGCTTCTGGAAGTTGACTGAATAGTTGAGGTAGACCTGGTAAGCGGGAGGAGGTTGGCACTGTGGAAAAAGTGACACTTGAGATTGGCGAAAGCCCTCTGGTGAAAATCACGACAATCGGCGGGGATCTGCGTCTTTCGGGGCGGGATGAGCCCATCCTAGAGGCACAGGCGCCGGATAAGGGGAAGCTGCAAGTAGATGAGATCGAAGAGGGAGTAGAAATCACTGCGAACTCAGGCTGCATCCTTTTCTTACCGAAAGACGCGCGTCTCGAGGTCGGCGAGGTTGGTGGGGACTGTAGGGTCACCGATTTGGGAAACGAGTTCATGATTCGTACGATTGGAGGAGATTTGAGCTTACGCAGGGTTGGGGCGGCGACCTTTGAAACGATCGGCGGGGATTTTCAGAGCAGGCATATTGAGGGGAATTTAACCGTCGACCGTATTGGCGGGGACGCCGTGATTCACAAAGTCAAGGGTGATATCCATCTGCGAGGAGTGGGGGGGGACCTGATGCTTAACGATAGCTCTGGCCAGGTGAACGCATTTGTTGGCGGAGATGCTTTAGTCACTCTGGCGACCCCTGAAGGCTCTCACTCAAAAGTGCAGGCTGGCAGCGACCTTTCCTGCCGGATAGCTCCTGAGTCATCGGTGAACGTGTCCTTATCCGCAGGTGGCGATCTGGATTATCCATTAGTAGTGGAGTCCAAAGAGCAGGGTGAAGGTGTCGCTTTTCAGCTTGGTGACGGCGAAGCGGAACTAGAGCTTACAGCTGGTGGAGATCTCTGCCTTCAAACGGGATTGAGGCAGGATGATTACGAAGACGATTGGGTCGGAGAGATACTAACCGAGGTAGACGCGAAGCTGGCAGAAGTGGAGGCGCGCTTCAATGTTATGGGCACGGGGATGTACGGCTTCGATGCAGATCGAATTGGTGAGCGCGTCCGCCGTGCGGTTCGACGTGCAGAGCGCAGGGCAAGCGGAAAGGCAAAACGCAAAGCGGCGAAGGAAAAGAGGAAGACGGGCTCGTCTTTCTCATGGAAAGCGCCTGGATTCGGTGACGCCGTAGAACCTGCGACCGATGAGGAACGTTTAACGATCCTGCGCATGGTTGAAGAAGGCAAGGTTTCGGTCTCAGAAGCCGAAGCTTTACTCAAGGTCCTGGAGGGAGAATCTTGACCGCTGCCGTCGCCTCGGCCAAACCGTTTGCACACTGTGGCATCCGACCCGTAGAACCGCGCCACGATATGGCCGCACTAGCCGGGTTGATCGAACAAGCATTTTCAGAGCGATTAGATGCCTCCGGGCGGCGGATGATCTTGGGTATGAAGATGTTTGCACGGGCGGGGAGCCTCGGCTGGTTTTTGGGCCGTTGGTTTTTACCCCCAGCTGCCTACCCTCAGGGATATGTTTGGGAAGAGGATGGCGAGGTGGTAGGTAATGCAAGCCTGCTTCCCGTGAGTGGATACCAGCAACGCTGGGTAATGGCTAACGTCGTGGTCAAGCCGGAATATCAGCGCCAGGGCATTGCGCGGGAACTGATCCTGGCTTCGATCGAGCATGCACGACGCAGTGGGGGCAAGCGGATCATATTGCAGGTTGATCGTGATAATCAGGGAGCAAGGACTCTGTATGAGAACCTCAAGTTTAAGACTCTCTCAACGCGAACTACGTGGTTAAGAAAAGAGAACGGAGAATGGCCGCACGCTGATACTCAGGATCAGGTTCGACCTCGGACAAGCGGCGAATGGCGCGGGCATTGGGCGTTGGCAAAACGGCTGCACCCTGAAGGGTTATTATGGCCTTTCCCTGCAGTTGCGAGCCTGTTTCGACCATCAGGATTTGAGAATCTGTTCGGATTGGGGAAACCCAAGCACTGGGTATGGCAAGAAGCCGGGAGACTCGCCGGTGCGGTAAGCATCAGGTCTGAGTTAGAGCGCCGTCTATTGCGCTTGATGATGGTTGTGGAACCTGAATGGCGCGAAGATATCGAAAGCGGTCTTCTTTGTGAAGCGATGCAGGAATCGGCGGCGTTAGCTGACAACTTCATCCTGGATTATCCGTCTGACGTCGCCCGGGAAAAAATTGAAAGACTGGGCTTTAAGGCCATTCGCGAGCTCACATGGATGGGAATGAACCTCGAGGAAAACGAAACTTGAAGGATCCATGAGCTTTAATGGTGGAGATTCGCAATGAATGACGATCAAAACAGTATGGAGATACTCGATCAGCTTGATGCTGGTCAGATTGATGCCAGTGAAGCCGTCCGCCGGCTTTCAGAGAAGGGCGTACAACCCAAGCAGCAGGCTGAAGTTCCCAGCCTTCCCAACCGCTGGCGATATTGGTGGACGATCCCACTCTCCATTGGGTTCGCAATGTGTGTTACGGGGTGGGGCCTGAGCCAGCTAGGTGGCTGGTGGTGGATCTGCGCAGGACCTTTACTGGTGCTTGGAGCCGTCGTTATGATCTTGTCCGCAGCCACGTATAAGTCTCCCTGGGTCCATGTACGAGTAAAAACTGGAGAAGATAAATGGCCACGCACGATTGCGATCAGCTTGCCGCTTCCTCTTGGTCTCACCGCACGCATTCTAAGATGGCGAGGTTTGTCCTTTGGCGGGTTAGACGCAACCACGATCGACGATCTGATACTTGCGCTCCAAGCAAATCTGTCAGCCGGCGAACCGATTTATATTGAAGTTGATGAGGGTGAGTCGGGAGAACAAGTAAAAATTATCTTGGGTTAGACAAGGAGACATATGAGATGTCATCAAAAGAGCGATTAAAAATTCTAAAGATGATCGACGAAGGAAAGATTACGGCAGAAGAAGGCACGCAATTACTTGGGGCCTTAAAGAAACAGGAGAAGCACAGGAGCGGTTCCACTGAAGGTGGAGCGCAGTGGTTGCGAATTCGAGTCAGTGACCTGAACTCTGGGAAAGAAACAGTTCGGGTTAGCCTCCCGATAGGTCTGGTTAATATCGGTATGAAGATGGGGGCTCGCTTTGTCCCGGAAATTGAGGAAGAGGCCGTTATGGAGGATCTGGCCGAAGCGCTATCTCAGGGGATGGCTGGAAAAATCATCGATATCGTGGATGAAGAAGATGGTGAACGTGTCGAGATATTTATCGAGTAAGCAACATCATCTCGACCCAACCTCCTTTGCCTTCGAGATGAATCCGAGCTCAGATCAGCGGGGGAAGGCAGTCATGGTAAGATTCCCATGAGAGGGTAGTAGTGAAAAACTTTGGATTGCGTCTGGCGATTAACGCCCTTGCACTTTACCTCGCTGTGGGCACCGGCTGGATCCCTTACATACACGCAGAGAACACACAGTGGTGGGCATATTTCGTCATGGCCTTGATCTTCGCAGTTGTCAACGCGGTGCTTGGGCCTCTGCTGAAGCTGTTGACCTGTCCGTTGATATTTCTTACGCTGGGATTATTCACGCTGGTCATCAACACATTGCTTTTCTACGTGACGGGATGGCTTGGAAGCTTAATCGGCAGTGGCTTCGGCTTCGAAATCGAAAAAGTCTGGGCGGGTTTTCTGGGCGCGTTGCTGGTCGGGATCGTCAATACTGTCCTCACGCTGGTTTTCCGGAGGGAGCTCAAAACAGCGTAACCCCAAATTCGTCAATCAAGAACAAATCATTTATTGCACGCAGCCTTGATGGCGCGTTTTTTATATAAATGACTGCACACTCATGCGATTAAATCGCTCGGTATGGCTTGAATAGAATTTGCCCTCATCACGCTTTGACAGTTCCACTGTGGTAATCGGAACTTATGTAATGTAGTTTCAAGCCAGAATGCTATGCTATACTCAAAAAACATGAGTGACCTGACGAGTTTGGAATGCCCTGAATGCGGGGAGCTTTTTAATCATGAGCAGCTTCAAACCATATGTACCAAATGTGATTCGCCGCTGCTCTGCCACTACGATTTGGCGGATTACGCCGATAGCTTAGACAAAGAGCAGATCTCAAGCCGTCCTCGAGGCCTGTGGCGCTGGCATGAACTGCTTCCGGTACATAACCATGATTTTTGTCTAACGCTGGGGGAAGGCGATACAGCCCTTATACCTGTGCCTCGGATCGCAGCTGAATTGGGAATCGAATCGGTCTTCGTTAAAGACGAAGGGGGCAACCCCACCGGCACTTTTAAAGCTCGAGGGCTTGCAGTTGCAGTCTCGCGAGCCAAAGAACTCGGAGCTAAAACGCTCTCGATCCCGACCGCTGGCAACGCAGGAGGCGCTTTGGCTGCGTATGCCGCACGCGCTGAGATGGAAGCGCATGTCTTTATGCCCGCGGATGCGCCTCTTGTGTATCAGATCGAGGTTGCTGTGCACGGCGGAGAATTGGTCCTTGTTGATGGTTTGATCGATGAAGCGGGTAGGCAGGCAGCACTGCAAACCGAGGCGAACGGTTGGTTTGGTATCTCGACTTTCAAGGAACCCTACCGCGTTGAGGGTAAAAAAACGATGGGGTTTGAGTTGGCGGAAGCCTTCAATTGGGAACTACCTGAAGTCATTATTTATCCCACAGGCGGTGGTACGGGGTTGGTTGGGATGTGGAAGGCATTTTCTGAGATGGAGGCGATGGGCTGGATCGGTGCGGATAGACCACGGATGGTGTGTGTCCAACCTGAAGGCTGCGCACCTGTCGTGAAATCGCTCGAGAAAGGAGAGCCGCGTATCACACCATGGGAAAATGCAGCGACGACAGCCCATGGGATACGGGTTCCTCAAGTCTACGCCGATCGATTGGTTCTGAGCGCAATTCGTGAAAGCGGCGGCACAGGAATTGCTGTAACTGATGATGAATTCATTCAAGCTCAAGCCGAATTGGCTCAGAAGGAAGGTATTCATACCTGCTTAGAAGGGGCAGCTACACTGGCTGGTTTACGCCGGATGGCCGCCGCCGGGGAAGTGGATCCTGGCGATCAGGTTGTCCTTTTCAATACCGGCACCGGATTGAAACAAATGAGTGTGATGTGATCTGTGACTGAGCGTACGAAAGCTTCGCTTGACCTCTTATACTCGATCAGCCGAGAGCTCACCGAACAGCTTGACCTGCGTGAGCTGTTGCAGCGCGTATTACAGCTTACACTCGAAGCTGTTGGGGCACCCGCGGGAAGTATTCTTGTGCTCGATGAGCATGGAGAGGTGACAGAAGGGGCTATCGCCTATGGGGGGAAAGTCCATGACCATTCAGCCGAACAATTACGAGATACCTATGAACAGGGCCTGGCCGGGTGGGTGGTGGAGAACCGCCAGGCGGTGCTCATACAAGACACATCCAAGGACAAACGGTGGCTGCAAAAACCTGATGATAAGACAGATGGGGCCTCGCGTTCCGTGATAAGCGTGCCCTTGCTTGCAAGGGAGAATATTGTTGGTGCATTAACGCTGGCGCGGCGCAAGCCGAATGGATTCTCTGAAGAAGACCTTGCCTTAGCAACGGCTATAGCGGATCAGGCAGGGGTCGCTGTGAGCAATGCGCATCTGTTTCGAGCGGAGCAAGAACGAAGGCGGTTTGCCTCTACGCTTCAAGAGATCGCGCGAACGATAAGTTCAACTTTAGATCCCACCAGCGTCTTCGAGCAAGTCCTCGAGCAACTGCGCCGCGTCATTGAGTACGATAGCGCCAGTGTATTTTTGGTTAATGACGACCATTTAAAACCGGTTGCCGCGTTCGGATTTGCTGATATTAAGGAAGTGCTTAACCATTCGCTGCCGATTGATGAAGGTGGGCTGGGGGTCGAAGTATTTAAGGCTGGCAAGATTATGGTCGTCACGGATGTCCAACAAGAGTCGGCATGGGTGGAGCGCGGACGCCTTCAGGAATCAGGATTGATCAGAGGATGGATTGGCGCTCCGCTGATTGTGCGAGACCGAGTTGTGGGTGTGTTGAACGTGGACAGCCACCGTGTCGGTGCATATGGCCTTAAGGATGCCGAATTGGTTTCTGCATTCGCGGATCAAGCGGCAACGGCCGTTGCGAATGCCCAGCTCTATGGCGAGATTCAGAGACGTGTCCAATCCATGACGGCGCTAACTGAGACGGCACGCTCGGTAACTGCCAGCCTGGATCTTGACGAGGTTCTGCAGCGGATAACCGAGCGCACCATGGACAGTCTTGAAGTCGAGGCTGCGTCATTGGCTTTGATCGATGAAAAGACCGGTGAGCTTGAATTCCGGGTAGCTAGCGGAAGGGGCGCTGAACAGGTTGTTGGCCTTCGCCTGATGAAGGGCCAGGGTCTGGCGGGCTGGGTTGTTGACCATAAGGAAGCTGTGTTTGTATCCGATGTGCAATCCGACCCACGGTTCCATTCAAAAGTAGATGAACTTATCGGGTATACAACTCGGGTTATGGCAAGCGTACCGATACAGGTTCAGGATAAAATAATCGGTGTGATCGAAGCGATCAACCCCCGCGGGGACGACCTTGCGCCTGAACAAGTCGAGTTATTGAGGGGGATCGCTGACCTGGCAGGTACGGCGATCGTTCGAGCACAACTTTTCAAGGAGACTCAAGCTGCCCGTCAGCGCTACGCAAGCCTGTTTGAAGACAGTATTGACACCATCCTAATCACGGACCTTGCCGGTGAAATAACAGATGCAAATAACCGCGCCGAGACAATGTTGGGCTTACCGCGTACCGAGTTGCTCGGATTGGATATCTCCAATCTCCACGTGATGGATAAGGATTTCTTATCTGCTGATTTAAGTGAACTCTCTCTTGGAGAAACGATCTCCTACGATAGTCAAGTTACAAATGAACAAGAGGGATACTTGCCCGTTGAGGTGCACGTTAAAAAGATTGATATAGGGGCGGTTTCCTTCCTTCAGTGGATCCTGCGTGATATTTCAGAACGCCTGGAGCTTGCGAAGTTGCGCTCTGATCTGACTTCGATGATTTTTCACGATTTACGCTCGCCGCTGGGGAATATCATTTCGAGTCTTGAATTACTAAAAGAATCTCTAATTGGGGACGACGAGACGGTTCAATCGGTCCTCTCGATTGCTTCGCGCTCCAGCCGCCGCGCTTCACGACTGGTCGAATCGTTGCTTGATCTTGATCGCCTGGAGACAGATCAAGCTGTCCTGAACAAATCTGAGACCTCAATAGGAGCGTTGGTTGCAGAAGCCGTAGAAGAGGTACATCCGACGGCAGAAGCGAAGGGCCAGTTGCTGCGAATGGAATTAGCCCCCGGGTTGCCCAAGGTCCTTATGGATGTGGACATGGTCCGCCGCGTGTTAATTAATCTGTTGGAAAATGCGATTAAATTCTCCCGGGGAGGCGATTTGGTCCAAATTTCAGTGAGGCAAGAAGGAGATCATCTGCAAATAGCAGTTAAGGACAGCGGGGTGGGTATATCGCCGAGAGATCAGGAACGCATCTTTGAGAAGTTCACCCGCCTCGGGGGGCAGGAACGCCCCAAGGGTCTTGGACTTGGCTTGGCTTTCTGCCGCTTAGCGGTAGAGGCACACGAAGGTAAGATCTGGGTTGAGAGCGAAGAGGGGAAGGGTTCGACATTTACCTTTACGCTCCCGGTATAATGATCCCCGCAACCGAAGATTAGGGAGCCTGCATGCAAAAGATAGTCCCAAATGTTTATCTTGAAAACAAGTATATCGGCGTGGACCTGGGCTTGGTGGTCATCGGGAAAGAGCTCTTGATCGTCGATTCACCTCTTCATACTGAAGATGTGAAAGAATGGTTTAAGGTTATAAGCGGGCGTGGACGACCCAAATTTCTAGTCTTGCTTGATTCTCACCCTGACCGTGTGTTGGGTTCGCGATCCTTGTCATTACCAGCTATTGCTCAAGACCACACCCTAACAACCATCCGCGAATGGGCAGATACCTTCAAAGGCAATGCTCATCCGATTGGGGCTGAAGCGGATCATTTGAAAAGAATCACTGGGGTGAACAACGCCATTCCGGAGATAACCTTCTCCGAGAGAATGGTTATCCATATGGGAGGAAAGGAAATTGTTTTTCTGCACCGACCCGGACCTCGCCCTGGTTCCATGTGGATGGTAATCCCCGATTTATCCGTTGTTTTTGTTGGGGATACTGTAACTATGGATGAACCCCCCTATGTTGGAGTCTCCGTTATCGAAGCGTGGCTGAACAACTTGGATGAACTGCGCGGTCCGGATATGAAATCTTATACTCTGATCTCGTCTTACGGGGGGCGAATCGATCGCAAGGATATCAACCATACGGCTCGTTTTCTGAGGAAGGTGCAGAATCGAGTCGAGAAGCTGGAGAATGACAAGAACCGCGACGAGGAGATAGAGCGCTTGGCGATAGATCTCATGGGAGATTTCAGTATTCGGCCTATACAAGAAGATTTGATGCTCAAGCGTTTGAAAACTGGACTACTGGACCAAACTTTGCTGCAGTACCCAGATGGCGCTTAGATGGATGAAGCTTTCCACTTAATTTACGTAGGCAAAATACTCGGAAGCACTGCAATCGATGAGTGATAAGCCGATGGTGGACATCCTACGGGGCGGTATCGTTGAGTCATCCCACCAGTTTGTTGCAACCGTGGCGAATGTTCACGGTGAAGTTCTGGCTGCGTGGGGAAACGCAGATCTCGTTACCTTTCTCCGCTCAAGCGCCAAGCCATTTCAGGGAATGCCCCTCGTTGAGAGTGGGGCTGCGGCTCACTTTGGGCTCAGCGAACAGGAATTGGCGATTGCGTGTGCTTCGCATGCCGGCACCGATGACCACATCGAAGTTGTCCACTCGATCCTCCGAAAAATTGGACTCAGCGAGGCGGACCTGCGCTGCGGCACCCATACCCCATACGACACTAAGACTTCAAAGAAGTTGATAATGGCGGGTGAAAAGCCCTCACCCATTCGCCACAATTGCTCCGGGAAGCATGCAGGGATGCTGGTCGTGACCCGCTATCTGGATGCGTCGACGTCAACTTACCTGGAACCGGATCATCCTGTCCAGAAACAGATATTGCATAACTTTGCAGATATGGTCGCGATGGCTGCTGATGACATAATTGTTGGCATCGACGGCTGCTCAGCGCCGAATTTTGCCATACCCATCCGGAATGCTGCAGCTGCTTATGCCCGCTTGATGGATCCAGGGCAGTTCTCAACAGAGAAAGCGGATAGTTGCAGGACGATCGTGAGGGCGATGACTGCGTATCCCGAGATGATCTCGGGCGAAGGCCGTTTTGATACGCTTCTCATGCAAATGACTGCCGCTCAAGTGCTCTCGAAAGGCGGGGCGGAGGGTTTTCAGGGGATAGGGATTCCGCCCAATTCTCTTGGCTCCGGATCTCCCGCGTTGGGCGTTGCACTTAAAGTATTGGATGGAGACCTAGGAAGTCGTGCGCTGTCGGTCGCCACAATTGGTGTACTCGAGGCATTGGGTGTTCTATCAGCTGGAGAGCGTCAGCAGCTTAAGCAATTTGACTCCCGATCGATATTTAACCAGAGCGATCTGCGTGTAGGGGAGATCCGATCGCCCCAAGCAGTTCGGGATGTTTTTAATCTGGCCAATGAATGAGTCCGATGCGTTGTACCGAACTGCTAGCGATCTATTGGGGGTAAACCTATCTCTCCACCAGATCGAGGCTTTTCAATGGTATGCGAATGAACTACGCAGTTGGAACCAACGCTACAATCTAACCGCTATTACAGATCCTGACGAAATCTATATCAAACACTTTATTGATTCGTTATCATGTCTTCAAGTTGAGCAATTCCGTCCACCGGGGAACGTCATCGATGTCGGGACCGGCGCTGGTTTCCCGGGCATTCCACTCAAGATTGTTTATCCTCAATTCAAGATGACGCTTGTAGAATCTATCGGTAAAAAGATGGAGTTCTGCCGCCACGTGATCCAGTCGCTCGGTTTGGATGGCGTCGATATTGTCCAGGCCCGGGCGGAAAACTTAGGAAAGAATGTGCAACACCGCGAGCGATACGATTGGGCAATTGCTAGGGCCGTAGCGATCCTGCCAGTCTTATTGGAATATCTCCTTCCTTTTATTAAATTGGGAGGTGGCGCTATCGTGCAGAAGGGGGAAACAGGTCCCGCTGAAGCTCATTCGGCGGAGAAGGCGCTGAGCGTCCTTGGGGGAGAGATCAAGCAGGTTCTACCCGTAGAGCTACCGCGAGTTACGGAACCCCGCTATTTGATTGTGGTCGATAAGGTCGCAGGCACTCCGGAGAAGTACCCCCGCAAACCGGGGATCCCCGCGAAGCGGCCGCTCAAGTAGTCCCCACTCTATTCGAAAGAGATCGCTTTTTCTTATCTTCCCCCTAAATCCCCCAATGCCCCCTCCGCGCTGGTTCGGGGGTGCACGCGAGGTGATTGTGGGGGACTTATCATCCCGAGCTTGTCGAGGGACCACTCCCCTGGCAAAGCGCTCAGAGCGAAGCGTGGAGCACACCCTCTGACAACGATCGATTCGGCTTGACGTTTCAAAAGGGCGTCTCTAAGGAATATTTGGCAGTGCTCAGGGGATATGCATTGTGATTGGTCCCACATTAGTTAGGGGAGTCGGTTGCATAATGGCGGTGGACTGACACACTGGCAGGCTCACACCGTACCGCGCTGGTTACTGTGCGGTGTAACCTGAAGGTCCTCAGTTTCCCACGCGGAGTTTATCCTGCGAAGTCACCGACCAACGAGAGTGGGGAGTTTATCGAAGGGCTCTGGACATGCGAATCCGTAAGGCTAGGGAGATAGAGCAGACAACAGCCATTCATAAAGCGGCACAACTTCCACCGTAGTGCCCTCTATGGTAATGGTTTCTTTGTCCGCCAGATTGACAATTTGAAGCCGGTTTTGTTCTTTCTTTTCTTCGGAGAGTTCTACTAAAGAGCGAAGCTCTCGCAGCCTGGTTTTCTCATTGCTTAGGTCCTGACTGACCTGGATTGCGAGTTGTTCAGATGGAACGAAAAAGTCGACCTCATGATTTTGTTTTGTTTTGTAATAGAAGATATCCTGGTGATGTCTCCGTAACTGAAGAAAAACAAGATTTTCCATTAATTTCCCAATATTCTTTGAAAATGAGAATCCAACTGAGTTCAGCATGCCTGTATCAATGCCAAATATTTTTTTTGCTGCTATTTGTTGTTCTTTGACTGAATAGGCATACTTGTTGATTGTAAAGAACAGCCAGGCATTTTCCAAGTAACTGATATATTTCTTGACTGTGTTGACGCTGCCCAGTTTGAGGTTGGTCTTTAGTTTGTTAAAAGAGATTTCAGAAGCGGGGTTGCTGATTAGATAGAAGGCCAGTTCCTGGAGGCTTTTTACATTGTCAATTCTGTAAAGGGCTGCGATATCCCTGTAGAGCACATCGTCATACAGGGTTTTGAGAATATCCAATTGAGGATACTTTAACGCATCAGGTATGCCTCCATTAACTAGATACTCTCTGGAATGCTTCAGTAAGGCCCCTCTTTCGCTGGTGGTTAGGGTTGGTGTTTTTGGCAATTCAACTCTATGAAACTTAATATATTCTGTGAATGAGAAAGGAAATAGCTCATAGCGGAGAGATCTACCGGTTAGCTTTGTACCCAGTTCCTGACTTAAGAAAGATGAGTTGGATCCTGTGATGATGAACTGGTATCCGTGATCGTGTAGCCGGCGGACAAATCGTTCCCATTCTGGTACATTTTGAATCTCATCAAACAGAAATATTTTTCTTTCACCAAACAGACCGATTAAAGCTTCGTGAAGATGGTCAAACTGATCTGCTGTAAAACTCAGGAGGCGTTCATCCTCAAAGTTCACGAAATAAAAGTTATCAGACAGTTGAGTTTGGGCGATTTGGGCCAGCAGGGTAGATTTGCCGACTCTCCGGAGACCGGTGATGACTATTATTTTGGGTGTTGCCAAGCCCGTAGTAATCTCTGGGAGGATTTCCCGCGGAGTTCCTAAATCAACATTGGAAAAGGTTTCGTATTGTTGCCTGAGAACGGAACTTAATCGTTCTAACGGGAGATTGTGGGGTGGTTGATTGCTCATGATACTTGAATTCTAGCCGAAAAAGTTTTCACTGTCAATGAAAACATTTAGACAATAGTTTTCACTGGGAGTGAAAACTATCTGTTCGGAGTCAGTTATAAAAATTAGTGTAAGGTGTAAAAACTATATCCGTACTGAATTCATGTGCACCCTCACTTTCCAATCTGATCTCCTCTACGCCTTGTCTATTCACTACTTTTACATTCAACTCGCAAGCATAATACATAATGATGAAGGCGAGGTTAGTAGCGTTCCTGACCTATACCCAGACTGCACATGCCAGGTCTACTCTCCGCGTGTAGGATAATTGAAACCTAATGCTCGCTGGGTTCCGAGCAGTTGAAAATCGCAAGGCTACCCTTGGGACACCAGCCTAACGGTCCAAGATCCCCCTTTCAGGGTTCCAACTCATAATATTAACTAGAGCGTCTACTGTATTGCCGATTACCTTATTTGGTGAAGGGTCTCACTGCTGGGGTTTACTCGGGTCGAGGAGCGATTGTTCCTGCATCGATTTGCCATAGCGTGGCCTGGTCTTGGAATGGTTCGGTGAACATCGAAAGGTCTGCGGTTGTCAATATGGATTGCGTTACGGAAGATATGTGCGAGAGTAAATCTTCTCGCCGTTCGAGATCCAGTTCCGCTAATACCTCGTCCAACAATAAAATTGGCCAATCGCCGGTTCGCTGCTTGAGCCATTCAATTTCCGCAAGTTTCATCGCCAACATCGCCGTGCGATTCTGGCCTCGGGAACCATACAAACGAAGATCGATGCCATTCGACCGGGGCCGGAAATCGTCCCGGTGAGGTCCTTGGAGTGTTACCCCTCGAGCTATTTCGTCACCCCGATTGCGCTCAAGAGCCTCCAGCATTCCCTTTCGTATCTCCTCTCTACTGATCCCTGTGCGACCCAGAGCCGCATCGATCGGCAATTCTAGCTGCCCATCCGGCTGAGGTGCGGGGTCAAAGGACGGTTGGTAATCCAGCCGCAAAGTTTCTTTATTCCTGGTGAGCTTTGAGTAAATTGGCGCAGCGAGTTGATCCAACTCGCGCAGTGCGAGTGCCCGGCCGCGAATAAGGGATGCAGCCAAATCACATAACTGCTCATCCCAGAAAGTCAACTGATCCAACGGGCTGCGCCCTTCCTGAGATTTTTTAAGCAGCGCATTCCGCTGGGTGAGCACTTTTTGGTATTCAGAGAGAGCGGCCGCGTAGGTCGGATCCGCCTGTGCAAGGCTGGAATCAAGGAAGCGGCGGCGATTGCCGGGTGCGCCCTCGATGATCTTTAAATCTTGCGGGAGAAATAAAACAGCTGTAAAGGAGCTGGCCAGCTCGCGCATTCGGCGCTTGAGCCCGTTGACCAGCACTTCCTTGCGCACGCGGCCTTCGCTGGATTGAGAATTGCTTTCGATTACGATGCGAATTTCGATGCGCTGGATGCGCTCCTGTGATTCGATCTCGGCGACAAGACGAGCGAAGGGGCTTGGTTCCTCAAGGGCGAGGAAGTTGATCAGGTGGCGATCGCTTGCGGTGTGGAAAGAAGCTGCGCCGGTGAGGTAGTGAATCGCCTCAAGCAAACTGGTCTTCCCTTGTCCGTTACCGCCAACCAAAATCGTAGAACCCGCCGCAAAATCCGTCTCAAGGCGGATAAAGTTTCGAAAATTTGTGAGGGATAAGTGTTTCAAATGCATGGCTGCCGAGATTGTAGCATAGCTCGCAGGATGGAACTCGAGACAGCGATAATCCAAACCCCTCCAAATTGAGGGAGTGATAAAGCAGATTGGACAGCCCCCCATATCAATAGACGGTAAGGATCGGCCCACGTGTTGGCCCGCGGAAGCAAATCTCCCTTACTTAAAAATTGGGGTCACTCAAAATGGAGTCGTAGTCACTAGTGATGTTGGTTTCATCCAGCGGTATTTGGAGGAGATCAGGAAACATCCGATCGCTGTCTATGTGTGCCAACGGTAGCGTGTGGGGGGGGCGATGGATAAGAACTGAAAGTGAGGCGGGCAGCAGATTACACTGGTGTGGGAAGCTCTTCATCCTCCTGTTCTTCAACCCGCCAAACCTGAGTAGCGCGGTCGATGTAGAGGATGCCTTCAATATGGTCGATCTCATGTTGGAAGATGCGCGCCAGCCATCCCTTGGCTTTTAGCTTAAAATCCTGGCCGTGTCGGTTCAAACCCTTTACGGTGACTCGCTCGTACCGCTCGACTTCGCCAAAATACCCCGGTAGAGAGAGGCAGGCTTCGTTACCAAGTACCCTGTCCTTTGATGTACGCGTGATCTCAGGATTGATTACCGCATAGAGTTTTGGAGGTTTTTCCGGCGCGTCCTCATCTTCGCTGCCTTCAGCATACTCGACGACAATCACTCGCAAACCGACATCTATCTGGGGTGCGGCTAGGCCGACTCCCGGAGCGACTCGCATCGTCTCAACTAAATCATCGATGAGTTGTGTAATCTCGGGTGTTATTCGGTGGACCTTCTGAGCGCGTTGGCGCAGGGTCGGGTTAGGTGGGGTAACGATCTCGCGAATTGCCATAGTGCTGCGAATCTCCGTCTTCGTCTTCGGAGTCTCCTTGGGTGTATTTGTCGTGATAAATATCGAACAATTCTACCATTTCACTCTGTCGCTTGAAGCGCTCTTGCTCTGCTTTACGAAGCATCAGGGCTTCCTGCGCGTGAACGATGTCCTGTTGAACTGTGACCGGGTCGTAAACGCCCCGAAATACGAACTGGGCTATGCCAACATTCGCAACCACATCACCAAAGTTAAACAGGATGCCAAACACGCCTTTGCGATCGACCTCCGTGCCAAGGATGTTCTCAATTGGAGCCACTTTGCGTTCCTCCCGGGCGAGAGGCTTTTTATTAATATCGATGATGTGCTGAGCGGTGATTTGGTAGATGTCATTCGCCCAGTCTGCATATCGGTATATCCACCAAACACAAAGCGCCACAATCGCAGCGGTGCTTATGGGCAGGAAAATATTGGGAGAGGGAAAGGATACCAAACCACCAAGACGCGCTCCGACAAACCCGATTACAACAATAAACAACAATGAGGGAATACTGATCTCGCGCAGCAAAGCGGCCCAGTGTTTTCGGTAGGTGATTGTGCCTTCATCCTCAAAACGGAGTTTAAACCCCCAACGGTTCGTCCCGCGAATATCAGGGGACTCGGTTTGATCGGCTAGCGGTGTAAGGCTCTCTTCAACGATCTGCGGTTCTTCATCCTGCAGACGCTGATCAAGCGCTTCGACCAGTGATGTGCGGTCCGTTAGGTCCTGTTTTGCGCGCTGACGCTGCCAGTTCGCTCCGATCAAGGCGGCGATAGTTTGGGCTTCGCCGACATTGCGGAAAACGACTTTGCCGGTATAGGTACGAATCACGACGTCCCCGAATCCCATCATGCGCCCCGTGACGTCTGTCCCGACGCTGATGGAGAGGATTGTATGCAGCGGCGCCTCGCGGCGACTGTCGTAGATGCCAATCACCTTCTCTAACCAGACAGCGCGGCGATCGGTCACGATATAGTAATCATTGGTCCAATCTAACCACTGCCAAATTCCGAAGAGGATTCCGGCTAATGCAAGACCAAATCCGCCCCACATGGCGATGGTGACATCGCCTAGAAGGGCCCAAAGGATGAGTGCAGAAGCGCCGCCGATCATGAGCACAGGAATGGTTAACCGTTGAAAGAGTACGAAAGAATGTTTGCGGGAAAGAGCGTAGATCACCTCGCCCTCCCTGAGCCAGGAGAAGCGAAGCTTTTTTGCGAGCTTGTGGCTTTGGGCGACGAATTGCAGGCCTTTCAGCGCCACCGGCTGAGTCTTCATGAATTGTGTAAGGAGAAGGCGATCCCAACGTAGAACGACGGTGGCCTCAACTGACCGGACTGTAGCCGGGCGCGGCTGACGGTAGATCATCTCGAGCGCGCCGATTGTGTCTCCCGGAACGAGGTGTCCAAGGGAAATCCACTCACCGTCTTCGTCGCCATGGAGAAGTTCAACCTCACCCTCCAGGATGATGTACAAGGAATCTGGAGGCCCCCCTTGTGCTACGATGGTTTCACCCACTGCATACTTCTCGCGCGGCAGAACTTCTGCAAGCTCGATACGCTCTTCGGGCGTCAGGTGGCGAAGGAAGTGGACATGATTAAGAAGATCAGTTGGCTCGGAGTGCACCATGGTTAGATTTTAGCATGGTGCGCGAACATTTGCGGGCCGCTATGCTATAATCGCCACGCTTGGAGACGGAAGTGGCGAAAAAAACATCCACTCGAAGTCAACGAAAGAGTACCTCGAGGTCAACGAGCCGTAAAAAAACGGCGAAGAGGCGCACCTCGGGAAATTTCATTACCTCGTTTCGCAGTTCACTTGGCGATTTATTTTCACTCCAGGGCATCCTCACACGTGAACGGAAAACTAACCTGCTCGGGCTCTTTCTGCTCGTAGTCGGCTTATTGACGATTCTGAGTCTACTCACCACAGAGCAGGGTTTGATCGGAAACGTGTGGGTTAATTTGCTTCAACAGACCTTTGGCTGGGGGATGTTCATCGTACCTCTAGCGCTGATCCTTGGTGGAGCAGGGATTCTATTAAGGAAACTTCGTGGTCGCTTACCGGGGCTTGAGCCAGAAAAGATTGTTGGAGTGGCCTCATTGTTCCTGCTCATCTTGGTTCTCATGCATGCGCTGCTCGGGGCGACGACCTTTCCGATAGGAAAAGCTATCGCTCAAGAAGGACGCGGCGGAGGGATCATCGGCGCTGCGATCTACGCTCTTATGATTAGCAGCCTGGGTGTTGGCGGAGCGATTGTTGTTATCGCGGCATGGCTGCTTGTTTCCATCACTTTCATAATCGGGATTTCACTTCCTGAATTGGTAGATTACGCACTAAGGAGTTGGAGCTGGGTTCTCCAGCAATTCACGAGTATTCCATCATTATCTCAATCCAAGACGGATGCGCGAACTACAGTCACCCCTCCGCAACCCCTGGATACCGCCCCATCGATCCAGCCGGAAGCGGTTCAACCTCAGCAGGGACTGGACCTGCCAGCATCTCTCCAGACTGAAGCGGCGGGGGTTAGTCCACAGCGGCAGTGGATGCTGCCGGAGGTGGCAGAGATACTCGAGCCGGGAGCGGTAAGCCGGGCGGATGAGACATTCGACCGAGAGCGCGCCCGGCTGATCGAAGAAACGCTGCGAGTATTTGGTGCGCCCGCGCGAGTTGTTGAGATCAATCGCGGCCCAGTGATTACTCAATTTGGAGTTGAACCGGATTTTATTGAAGGACGTGGAGGGCGGCGCACGAAGGTTAAAGTGAGCAAGATTTCATCTTTGGCGGATGATCTTGCTCTAGCGCTTGCTGCACCCTCGATTAGGATTGAAGCGCCCGTACCGAGCAAGGGTTACGTTGGCATCGAGGTCCCCAACACTGATGTTTCGTTAGTTGCGCTGCGTGATGTGATCGAAGCGCAGAATTTTCAGAAGATGCGCACCAGGCTGAAGCTTGGGTTAGGAATCGATGTGTCGGGCGGGTCAGTTATTGCGGATCTCGCGGCCATGCCGCATCTGCTTATCGCCGGCACGACGGGCTCAGGCAAATCCGTATGCGTGAATGCCATCATCTCCTGCCTGCTGCTTCAGAACACACCCGATGAACTTAAGTTTGTCATGGTCGACCCGAAGAGGGTTGAATTGACAAACTATAACGGCATCCCTCATCTTATGGCTCCCGTCGTTGTTGAATTGGAGCGTGTTGTGTCAGCGCTGCAATGGGTCTCGCGCGAGATGGATCGTCGCTATCATTTGTTCGCCCAAGTAGGTGTACGAAATATCGGTGACTACAAACGGCGAGTGAATCAATCGGGGGGGCGGTCGATGCATTACATCGTCGTCGTGATCGACGAGCTAGCGGACCTTATGATGCTGGCGCCTCATGAGACTGAGATGGTGATCACTCGCCTGGCGCAGCTCGCGCGCGCGACGGGAATTCATCTGGTCATTGCCACCCAGCGTCCTTCCGTTGATGTAGTCACCGGCTTGATTAAAGCTAACTTCCCGGCGCGCATTGCCTTCGCCGTGGCATCCTCCGTCGACAGCCGGGTCATCCTGGATCAACCGGGCGCTGAACGACTTCTAGGGCGAGGGGATATGCTCTTTCAGGCACCCGACGCGTCAGCACCCATCCGTATGCAGGGAGCGTATGTCTCCGAGGAGGAGTTAAACCGATTAATCCAATATTGGAAGATCGCCAACCTGGGAGAAGAGATCGAGGAACAGCCCGTGACACCTATTGAAAGTATTCCGCCGGGCGTCGATCTTAAGCAGGCACCGCTATGGGACGAGATGGCCGAAGATGATGAGGACCTCGACCTACTGTTTAACGAGGCTGTTTCGGTCATTCGCGGGGTGCGGCGCGCGTCGATCTCGCTGCTGCAGCGCCACCTGCGGATCGGATACACACGCTCCGCACGGCTCGTGGATCAACTCGAAGAGCGCGGTATTATCGGTCCTGCGAAAAGCGGCTCGCAACCGCGAGAGGTCCTTGACTACGGCGATCTCGCACCGCCAGATGAGCAGGGGTGATCACCGTTCATCATCACGGCAACAGCCCAAGTAGTCATTGTGAGCGTGAGTGGTGATTCATTGCAACTAGCGATGTCTCATGCTATCATTGCATGGATCACAAACCCCTTTACCAAGCATAATTGCGGCAATGTTTGTGTTTGTGAGAGGGGTGGTTTGGGAGAAGAATATATTGTCCGCGCCGCAACATTCAAAATGGAGGAATGTAACATGCAGAAGAAGTTATTCGCTATTCTGTCGCTTCTCATCATCGCAGCATTTGTACTCGTTGCGTGTGCTCCAGCAGCGACACCTGAACCGGAGACGAAGATAAAGGCTTGCCAGGTAACGGATACTGGCGGTATCGACGATAAGTCCTTCAATGCTACAGCTTGGAAGGGTGTCGAAGATGCAGTGGCTGAATTAGGGGTTGAGGGCAAGTTCCTCGAGTCACAGCAGCAGTCCGATTACGAGAAGAACCTCAACGCCTTCATCGAAGAGGGCTGTGACCTGATCATCCCGGTCGGGTTCCTGCTGGCCGACGCCACTGTAGCTGCAGCAGAGGCCAATCCGGATATGCTCTTCTCAATTATAGATGTTGGCTGGTTGGAGGCCCCGAATATTCAGGGGCAGGCTTTCCAGACTGATGGCGCCGCATTCATGGCGGGCTATCTGGCGGCCGGCGTGAGCAAGACCGGCAAGCTGGGAACCTTCGGCGGGATACAGATACCGACCGTCACTATTTTCATGGACGGCTTTGCCTTGGGCGCAGCTCATTACAATGAAATCCATGGGACGAGCGTGGAAGTACTGGGCTGGGATATTGGGACGCAGACGGGTCTCTTCACCAACAACTTCGAGAGCCTCGAAGATGGACGGCTCATGGGTGAGCAGCTCATGGATGAGGGCGTGGATATCATCATGCCCGTCGCCGGACCGGTTGGCTTGGGCACGGCTGCCGCTGTGCAGGAGCGCGGTGATGCTTACATCGTCGGTGTCGACAACGACTGGGCGGTAGTGAATGAGGCGTACGCCGACATCACGCTGACCTCGGTCATGAAGTTCATGGATGTGACGACCTTCAACGCCATCAAGTCGGTCGTCGACGGCACCTTCGAAGCAGGCCTGATCATGGGCACGCTTGAGAACGGTGGCGTGGGACTCGCCGACTACCACGAGCTGGCAGGCATGGTCTCGGCAGACCTCCAGGCGGAGATCGACGGCCTGGCGGCCCAGATCATCGCGGGTGAAATCGCGACATCCCCTTAACCGGCGGAGTAATTCGCACGAGAAGTCACGATTACTACGAATCGCTGGGGCAGGCATAGGTCTGCCCCAGCAATTTTCATGCGGTAGTCGAAGGTCTCGAATCTCGGGTACTCCGAGATTGGGACGACAGACGTAGAAGTTTACACATTACCTGCGAGCGGAAGAGGGGAGACTACCGGTTTGTGCATCTGGGTAAGAATGGTAGAATCACACCTCGATTGCCCCTCCTAATTATAGCGTTATGGTGAAGTGATCATGGAGCCTGTCCTCGAACTTCGCGGCATTACGAAAAGATTCCCTGGTGTCCTTGCAAACGATACTATCAATCTGACCCTTGAAGAAGGAGAAATTCACGCCTTGCTGGGAGAGAACGGCGCCGGCAAGACGACGTTGATGAACATCCTTTATGGTTTGTATCAACCGGATGAGGGTGATGTGATTGTTCGTGGCAAGAAGGTTGAGATTCGCGATCCAGGAGATGCCATCGCCGAAGGCATCGGAATGGTCCATCAGCATTTCATGCTCATCCCTGTATTCACAGTAACAGAAAATGTGATGTTGGGCGAGGAGTCGCTTCGTTATGGTGATTTTCTAGATCGTGACTCCGCTACACATCGCATCCGTGAGATCTCAGAACAGCACCATCTAGAAGTTGATCCTGATGTCTATGTGCGGGATATCGCCGTCGGTGTCCAGCAGCGTGTTGAGATTATTAAGCTCCTCTATCGCAACGCAGACATCTTGATTTTTGATGAGCCTACGGCTGTGTTGACGCCGCAGGAGGCAGATGAGCTTTTTAAGATTATGCATTCGCTGACTGAGCTGGGTAAATCGATCATTTTTATCACCCATAAATTACGCGAGGTGCTAGAAGTTGCCGATCGCATTTCCGTCCTTCGCCGGGGGAAAATGGTGGGCACGACGACTCCGAAGAAAGCGAGCAAAAGCGAGTTGGCGGAGATGATGGTGGGGCGTGAGGTTCAACTCGGCGTTGAGAAAAATCCGCCAAAGGTTGGCGATGCGGTATTGAAAGTCAACGATTTAGTCGTACTTAATGACCGGAATCAGGTTGCAGTGGACGGAATCAGCATCGAGGTCCATGCAGGCGAGATTCTTGGCATCGCCGGTGTTCAAGGCAATGGGCAAACCGAGCTTGTGGAAGCCATCACTGGATTGCGCCCACCGCAGGAGGGAACGATTCATTTTTTGGAAGATGAGATATCACAAGCCACTCCGCGTGAAATCACTGAATTAGGCGCCGCCCATGTCCCCGAGGATCGCCAGCGAGATGGTTTGATCCTTCCTTTCCCTGTGGCCGACAACCTTGTGCTGAACACTTATTACCTCCCGCCATTCACGCAAGGTGTCATCATGCAGCCAGAGGCGATTGTTGAATCGGCGGTGGAGCGAATTAATGAATTCGACATCCGCACGCCCAGTCCACAAACACCCGCTGGCTCTCTCTCTGGAGGGAACCAGCAGAAATTAATTGTGGCCCGTGAGTTCTCGCGCCCGATTAAACTATTAATTGCCTCCCAGCCCACACGAGGGTTGGATGTAGGCTCGATCGAATTTATCCATGGGCGTATTCTTGAGAAGCGCGACGAAGGAGTGGCAGTTTTGCTCGTCTCACCCGAACTGGATGAGATCATGGCCCTTTCCGACCGTATCGCGGTCATGTATAGGGGGAAAATTGCGGATACACTGCCTACAGACAAGGCCACCAAGGAGCAAATCGGATTGCTCATGGCGGGTATTGAACAGGATTAAGAAGCAGCTCCCAAAAAATAATCGGCTGAGAAACCTAGTTCGCAGCGAGGTCCACACTTGAGCGAGAAACAAAAACCCAAGAAAAAAGGCGTGGGCGAGATCCTGTTAGAGGAGATCAACGGCAAACCCTCCGGGGGGTCATCTCGGCGTAAACTTGGGCAAACCCTTGCTATACCCATGCTGGCTATCTTCAGCGGCCTGGTGTTGGGGGCGATAATAATCGCAGTGACCTCCGAGAGCGTCTACACTGCCTGGGCGCAATCGCCGCTTGCGGCTTTTGGAGCCGCGTGGGAGGAAGTCCGGATAGCCTACACTGCACTCTTTACAGGATCGATTGGATCTCCTGCTCGGATAATAGCTGCTTTCCAGAGCGGGGATAGTCTTGAAATCCGACGGGCGTTCAACCCCTTCCTCGAGAGTCTCGTCGCTAGCACCCCATATATCTTTGGAAGCCTGGCAGTTGCACTTGGTTTCCGCGCTGGTTTGTTCAATATCGGAGTAGAGGGACAGCTCTTTATTGGCGCGATATTTGCGGCCTTCGTGGGGTATTCGATCACAGGATTGCCCCCGATCATCCACATTCCTCTGGCAATACTCGCGGGAGCATTAGGCGGAGCTATCTGGGGTTTCATCCCCGGCTGGCTGAAGGTGAAGACCGGCGGGCATGAAGTGATTAATACGATCATGCTGAATTTCATCGCTTTCCGCATAAGTGACTGGCTGTTGAGCGGTCCGATGCAGCGCCCTGATTCGTTCAACCCCGTCAGTCCGACGATTCAGGAAAGTGCCATGCTCCCTCGTTTCTTCGAATCACCTATCCGGTTTCATTTAGGTTTTTTCTTAGCGCTCGTTGCGGCATGGCTGGTGTACTGGCTCCTTTTTAAGACAAAATGGGGCTTTGACCTACGCTCGGTGGGAGCAAATCCGAGGGCTGCCCGCTATGCGGGGATGAGCATCATGGGAACAACAGTTCTCGCCATGTCCCTTTCTGGAGCATTGGCAGGATTGGCTGGCACGAACGAGGTCCTGGGGCTCAACCACAACTTAGCGATGGCCTTCTCCGCGGGCTATGGTTTTGACAGCATCGCTCTTGCCCTGCTCGGAAAGAGCCACCCTCTGGGAGTAGTCCTTGCGTCATTATTGTTTGGAACGCTGCGTAATGGTGCAACACGAATGCAAGTTGTCGCTCAAGTCCCGATCGACATTATCACCGTGTTGCAGGCCCTGATACTTGTCTTTATCGCCGCGCCGGCGATCATCCGTACAATCTACCGTTTGCGAGAGCCAAAAGATGAGGAAGAAGGCGTAACGATTCGCGGCTGGGGAGGCGACTGAGAATGGCATCAACAGCTGTGCAACGTGAGATAAAGCTTGTGAAACCGACTCGGCAGCGTGTGATGGGCATTATATTTCTGGGGCTCGCGGCGGCGATATGGCTGATCTTCAGTCGGTCTACCGATGCGGGTTTAATCACCACCTTCAAACTCGTTCCCGGAGGCGTTGAGTCGAATCTTCCCGACTGGCAAATGCCGACGCTGATGACCCTCAACCTTCTGGCGATCGCCTGCGCGTTTCTAGGTGGCGTACAACTTTTCCGCGGTTTTGGGAGACGCACAAATCTGGTGCTTTCGATCGTCTCCGCCTTGTTCATCTTCGGCTTTCTAGTTTGGGCGGCAGCCGACAAATCGATGAACTTGACGGGTTTGCTCAACACGGCGCTTAGCATGGCTGTGCCAATTACGCTTGGAGCGTTCTCTGGTATTCTGTGTGAGCGAGCAGGTGTAGTGAACATCGCCATTGAGGGTATGATGCTTGCGGCGGCGATGGTCGGAGCGCTTGTCGGAAGTATCTCGGGGAGTTTGTGGGTGGGTTTATTCTCCGCCGTTCTTACGGGAGCCTTGCTCGGTCTTGTTCATGCCATTCTCTCGATCAAGTATCTGACCGATCAGATTATCTCCGGCACTGTAATCAACATCTTCGCCGGAGGCATGACCGCCTTCGTCTCGGCAAAATTCATGCAGATCAATCAGTCCTTAAATGATCCAGGGATCTTCAAACCCATAGAAATCCCGCTCCTTTCGGAGATTCCAATCTTTGGACCCATCCTGTTTGACAACAACATTTTCGTATACGCCATGTTCATTTTTATGGTCGTGCTCCATATTGGGCTTTTTTACACTCGTTGGGGGCTGCGAATGCGTTCGGTAGGTGAGTACCCAAAGGCGGCGGACACGCTCGGGATCAACGTCTTCCGCACGCGCTATATGGCGGTCATCCTGGGTGGGATGATGGCGGGATTCGCGGGTGCCTATTTCACGTTAGGCTCGGTTGGACGTTTTGATGAGTTTATGACTGCCGGGCGCGGTTTCATCGCTCTGGCGGCAATGATCTTCGGCAACTGGACTCCCTTCGGTTCTTTCGGCGCCGGTTTGTTATTTGGGTTTTCTGACTCGCTGGCCTCCAAAGTGGCGATCCTCGGGGTCCAAATCCCCTCTCAACTCTTAGGGATGGCGCCCTATGTAGTGACGATGATCGTCCTCGCGGGCGTGGTCGGGCGAGGCCAAATGCCAGCGGCGGATGGACAGCCTTACGTGAAGGAGTAAAAGACCTAATCTGCGGGGGCGTGGGTCTGCTACGCATAAGCGACACTTCCTGAAACTTCTATCGCTGAGTGTGATCTGATGGTGTGTTCATCAGAGCCCCTCGGCGCTTTTTTTATTAAATAAATTCTCCTCCAAATTGTGTGGGTGACCAAACAGATTGTAGCTGCTCAACTCCAAGCCATTATTAATACGTTGGGGCCGAGAGTTGCTGTAATTATTCTCTCCCCCCCGTTCGCCCCTCATAGGGGATGCAGGGGACCATTTCATCGTCCCCCGCACCCCCTTCCGAATGGCTACCATCGCAATCCATATACGCCCAAGTTCCAAAGCCGGGCTCTGCCCAATCTACTCCGAATTGCGTTTCAATGTGAAAAAGAGATTAAGATAACGATATTTCCACATCTTCGGATTTGCATAGTTGGTTTAAGCTGAGAGCTTGATGTTTGATCCGGGGGGTGTGCTCCACGCTGCGCTCTGAGTGCTTCGCGAGGGGAGTGGTCCCTCGACAAGCTCGGGATGATAAGTCCCCCACAGTCCCCTCGCGTGCATCCCCGAAGCAGAGCGGAGGGGGCATTGGGAGATTTGGGGGAAGAAAAGAAAAACAAGCCATCACCTACGCAAAGGTCGTCCTATTCGTTCATGCACGCAATCCTCAAGGTGCAGGCTGTGCCTGCGGCCGGAAGCAGAGCGTCCTGATCGCTAAGTAATAAGAAGACCACTAATTTGTTATGGTTATGAAGATTAACAGGATGGACGCCTCTGCCCGTCATTATGGATGAGAAACAGACGTTGCAGGATTTGTCCGGTGTTGCTGAGGGGATCAGGTTGCAGGGGCATCTTAGGTGCGACGCAGGAATTGGATCAAAGCCAGAGGCAATGTGCGAATCTCTTTAATACCGAGCAAAAGAGCCGTTCCAAAATAAACTACCGCCCCGAGCAATCCGCCACCCAGGAGCATAAGCAAGGGTCCCGGGTTAAGAAAGCGATCGAGAAGTAAAATGGTGGCGCCCATCGCCAGCGCTGCGATGGTAGCTTTTCCTGCATCGATGAGGATACGGCGGGCATCTATAATGCGCCAGCGGCGATGAAGGATCGTTAGCCCGATTAGCGCCTCGATGCCAACGGCGATGCCGTTCGCAAGCGCCAGACCGCCATGTTCGAGACCACCCTGCATAAGGGGCCGCGAGAGGGTGATCGCCAAACCGATATTAAGTGCGGTCGTGAAGAATGAGACCAGAAGCGGCGTGAGCGTATCCTTCTGGGCGGCAAAAGCACGGACGACGACTTCGAGCATGGATTGGCTGATGAGTGCCAGCGCGTAGAACTGCAGAGCGAAGAAAACCAGGTTTGTGCTTTCGGCTGTGAATTCACCCCCCTCGAACAGAACCTGGATTACCGGACGACCAAGGACGATCAGGGCGACAGCTGCAGGAATGGCGAGCGTGAGAATGGCACGTAACGCTCCGCTGATAGCTGCTCGCTGAGCCTTGAATTCCCCTCTCGCAGCGAGGACGGCGAGCGTGGGGAAAACGGCTATGCCGATCGCCGTACCGATGAGAGTCCATGGTGTGTTCATCAACTGAAAGGCGTAGCGCAGGGAGGAAACCCGTCCTTCGCCAAGGCCTGACCCCAGGTTGGAATTGATCCAATCGATGCTGGCACGGGCCATGAGCAAGTCAATCACGCGCGGCGCCATGAGAATGGCAACGCGTCGCAGCGCTGGGTTGTTCCATCCGAGCATCAACCGCGGCTGTATTCGATTGCGGACAAGACCAGGAATTTGGATGAGCAGGTGGAGTGTGGCGCCGATCACTGCTCCCCACGCCAGCCCGAAGATTCCCAGACTAGGTTCCAGAACCAGCGCTCCAAAGATGATGCCCAGGCTGTACATCGACGGTGCCAGCGCGGGCAGTAAGAAGTGTTGATGGGCGTGCAGCGCCCCGGTGAGGATGCTGCTGACTGCGAAGATGATTGTCGAAATGAGTAGGATGCGCATGATCTGCGCAGTTAACAGTTGGACCTCGGCGGGAAAGTGGGGTCCAATCCCCCAGGGGGCGGATACGAGGGTTGGTGCAAAGAACGCAAGCAGAACTGCTGCTATCCCTGTCAGGAGGAGAATCGTAGTAATAACCTGACCTACCAGGCTATTCGCCTCATCAGACCGCTCTTTGCCGAGTAGTTCGGTGTAAATTGGGATGAAGGCGAAGGCGAGCGCCCCGCCGGCGAGCATGGTGAAGAGCAGTTCAGGAATGCCATTCGCGGCCGAATATGCGTCGAGAGCCGCGGAAGTGCCAAATTTACCGGCGACAATGCGCTGGCGGATAAGTCCAATCACGATCGAGGCAGACAGCCCTGCCATCACAACCAGGGTAGAACGGGCGATGCGCGTCGAGCGTGAGTTCGCTTCGGGTGCAGCTGCTTGGGTCATCATAGGGTTTTGTTTTAGGAGATTACACCGAGACGCCTGAGCTGTGCAAGCGCCGGCTCCCAGTCAGGATGCCATTTCAAAGCTCTTTCGAAATCTTCGATCGCACCGGCTACATCCCCCAGAGCCTCTCGCGCCAGAGCACGCCAATAGAAGCTCTCTTCGACTGATGGCTCGCTCATGTTGTAAATGGTGAAGTCCGCCAAGCTGACTACATCATAGTAGCGACCGCTGTAATAGTATGCAAAGTATGGACCGGTCTGGTACCAAAGCATTCGCCACGCTCGGTATTCCGGGTCGCTGAAGGCTAATTCAGCATCGATTTGGAAGGCTTCATCATAGGCCGCGGCGGCTCCGGCATAGTCCTGCAGGGCTTTTAAATTTGTGCCCCGGTTGAACCACGCGAAAAACAGTGGGCGCCCGCTGAGCAGGAAAATCTCGTCGGAGGCAAGTTGGGCAGCGTACTGGAAATTGTAGGTCTCATCCACGTGCGGTCCGAGCAATGCAAAAACATCTACCTCTCGGTCGGGTGGATAGATGACCATGTAGGTGTTATTAAAATGGCGCCAATAGAGCTCGAGTTTGTCGTAGTCGACGGGAAGATCGGACATTATGTAGGAATCTTGGGCAGTGAAAAGCCGTTTTTCATCATCGTAGCCAGTGAGGACCTCATAATGTCCCATCCAGCCATCGAAACCAGGTCCTTCAAAACCTTTCTCGACAAGCACAGGAAAGCCGGCGGCGATGAATTTCTTCAGCAGTTCGATATCTCCGCCAACCCGAGTGATCACCTTTAGCCCCGTCTCATCCTCGACGAAGTTCGCCAACTCATAAGGCATGACATTCTTATCGCGCGGATTGGGTTTGACGAACTCTGCGATGGGTCGTTGATCGCCATCCCAGCCCCAGAAGGAAAGCGCCATAGAGAGGTTGGCCGGGCCGCAATTATTCCACTTCTGGTATTCGTGGCGGACACCGGTGAGCTGCACGCTTCCGGGGATTGTGGTTGGAACGGGGCTCGGCGTTGGAGTGAGTGTCGCTGTCGCGGCAGCGTTTGGCGTGACCGTCACCGT
>SOJU01000085.1 GCA_004376465.1 Anaerolineales bacterium
AGCGGTAAGCTGCCTCCTGGATCTCGCGCTGGAAGAATCCCATTTCGATAGCGGGCAAAACCCCACCGAGCTCCTCGATTTTGCGGAAATACTCGCGCGCTTGCGTCTCCAGGTGATTGGTCATCTGCTCGACATAAAATGAGCCCCCCAGAGGGTCTATCGTATTGGCCACACCGGATTCCTCGGCGATGATTTGCTGTGTGCGCAGCGCGATTGTAACAGCATGTTCGGATGGCAGCGCAAGGGCTTCATCCATTGAGTTGGTGTGCAGAGATTGGGTTCCGCCGAGAACTGCGGCGAGGGCTTGGACAGCAACGCGGACGATATTAATCTCCGGTTGTTGAGCAGTCAGACTGGCACCCGCGGTTTGCGTGTGAAATCGCAAGATCCAGGAGCGCGGATTCTGCGCACCGAAGGTATGACGCATCTCATGTGCCCATATACGCCGCGCGGCGCGGTATTTTCCGATCTCCTCGAAGAAATCATTATGGGCATTGAAGAAGAAGGAAAGCCGAGGGGCGAAGCTGTCAATGTCTAGCCCACGCTCCACACTCCAACGGACATACTCTAATCCGTCAATGAGCGTGAATGCTAATTCCTGCGCCGCGGTCGAGCCGGCTTCGCGGATGTGGTATCCAGAGATGGAGACCGTATTCCAGAGGGGTAGGTTCTCGGTTCCGTATTCGATCGTATCGATGACCAGCCGCATGGAAGGATCGGGTGGGAAGATGTATTCCTTCTGGGCAATATATTCTTTCAAGATGTCGTTCTGTGTCGTTCCGCGCAGCTGATCCGATCGCACTCCCCGCTTCTCCGCGGCCGCGATGTACATTGCCCAGATAACCGCAGCGGGGGAATTGATCGTCATACTTGTGGAAACAACATCGAGGGGAATGTCATCCAGCAGGATTTCCATATCCTTCAAAGAGGAGATGGCGACACCGCATTTCCCAAACTCACCTGTTGCCTCAGGATCATCAGTGTCGTAGCCCATGAGTGTAGGGAGGTCGAAGGCGACAGAGAGACCTGTTTGCCCCTGGTCGAGCAAGTATTTAAAGCGTTGGTTCGTCTCCTGGGCCGTTCCGAAACCGGAGAACATCCGCATCGTCCACATACGTCCGCGGTGGAGTGTAGGGTGAACGCCGCGAGTGTATGGGTACTCGCCCGGAAGACCAAGGTCTGAAAGGTAATCCATTTCGGCGATGTCGAGAGGGGTATACAGGCGGTTAATCTCTTCTGAGGAGGTGGTTATGAAGCGATCTCGTCTCTCCGGAAAACTGGTTAGACTTTGGTGGAGAGTGGTCTTCTCCCAATTCGTAAAAGCATGCTTAATCGACTTCAGCTTCTCCGAACCAAACATGCAACGCCTCCGAGCGATGATGTCATCGTAGGTTTGGGATTATAGCATGTAGGTCGTAAAACACACGTAAGGAGTATGCTCTTTTGGTACCAACTTGCAGTGACCTTACAAACCTACCCCATGCGATGGGAATTATGAAAGAATAGATCCAACAGGACCGTTGGGCGCTTATGGAATTGCTTAGCGCCGGGAGGAAATCATGGATAAGAGTAGAAAAATAAGCCTGGTATTAATTGGTTTGGCTTGGCCAGCAGTCGGCATGGGATTCATGGCCTTACATTTCGGCTACCTGCCGTCGGGCTTGAACTTAATCGCTGAGGTGTTGGGACTCTTCATAGCGGGAGTACTCAGCGGGTTGCTGTATTTTGGAATTCGAAATATTTTCAAGACGAAACTAAGCCTGGTGCTGGTAAACGTCGGTTACCTGCTATTCGCTCCAATCTCAATCATGACGGCGCTGATTGCTCCTGGGCTGGGAGAGGAGATTGGCTCACCACTCACCTTCGTACTTATTTCCCCGATCATGATCGTTCTCTACGCCATGGCGGCAATGGCTGCCGGCCTTGGGATGACTTCAAGTTTGGCGATTGCTGCCCAAATACTATCAGGTCGACCTCAACAACCAACAGGGAATATTCAGGAAGCGGTTAGCATTAGCGAATGATCGCGGCTCCTCCCGGTCGTTTTAGCCCAACCCCGCCGCTCACCCGGCGGGGTTGGGGGTTAACTTGGAATTGTGGGACAATGCAAGTAAGAGGGCCGATAGGTACGATGGGAATTGTTTAGCACCGGGAGAAATTCATGGAAAAGAAGCGAAGACTTATCCTGATCATAATTGGCCTAGCCTGGCCGATTGTCGGTCTGGGATTCATGGCTTTTCACTTCGGCTATCTGCCGTCGGGTCTAAGCCTGATAGCTGAGGCGATTGGTCTCTTCATAGCGGGAGTGCTCAGCGGGTTGCTATATCTCGGCGTTCGAAATGTTTTCAAGACGAAACTGGGCGCAGGATTGATTGACGCTGGCTATGTGCTATTTGCGCCGATTTCGATCATGACGGCGTTGATTGCTCCCGGGCTGGGAGAGGAGATGGGGTCACAACTCACCTTCGTGCTTATCTCCCCGATCATGATCATTCTCTACAGTATGGCGGCAATGGCTGCCGGCCTCGGGATGACATCGAGTCTGGCGATTGTCGCCCAAATACTCGCAGATCGATCCAAACCTCCAAAAGAAGCAATAACAGAGGTGAAGGACAAATAAGCGAAACTGCCCAGAAGGTTCAGGATGCACTCGACGCCCACGGGATCTCCTTGGGTGTGCTTGAGCTGCCGATGAGCACAAGAACAGCGAAAGACGCGGCGACCGCGGTTGGTTGTGAGGTTGGTCAGATCGCGAAGTCATTAATCTTCCAAGGCGAGGATTCGGGGCGTGCTTACTTAGTGATCGCGAGTGGCAAGAATCATGTCGATGAACATTTGGTGGCAGAGAGGGTGGGGGAGATGATCCGGATCGCTCCTGCGGCGTTTGTGCGCGCAGAAACTGGATACGCGATCGGAGGTGTTCCACCCATTGGGCATGATGCGCCAATCCGAACGGTGATCGACCAAGATCTATTTGAGTATGCTGAGATCTGGGCTGCCGCGGGGACACCACACGCCGTTTTCAGACTCACACCACAAGATTTGGTCACTCTGACAAAGGGTGAGGTAATACAAACGAGCCGTTGAATTTCCGCACTCTTAAGTAGATTACCAGGTGGGATCGTCAGATCACATTACGAGAGCTGTGTAATCACTTCCAAGCTGAATTCATCACACTTTGTAGGTTTCCCCGCTGAGAGCTAGCCACGCAAATAACCGAAGACGCTCGCGGTGATGATTTGCCGTTCCTCAAGAACACGCAAAATGATGTTGAGTGAACGTACAAGATGGATTACAGGTTACTTCGGGGGAAGTTCGTAAAGTTCCACCAACACCCCATACGTGCTTTCGGGATGGATGAAGGCGAACCTTTTTCCACTGGTGCCGATGACCGGCTCGCTGTTTATCAGGCGCACACTCTTTGCTTTCAGCGATTCCAGTGAGGCTTTGATATCATCAACTTCGAAGCAAATGTGGTGGATCCCCGGTCCACGTTTTTTTATATAGCGCGCAATTCCATTCTCATCAGATGTTGGTTTAACCAACTCGATCTCCATATTCCCAACGGACAGGAAAGCGACTACGGAATCCTGATCCGGGACTTCTTCAACGCGTGCGACCTTTAACCCCAGGGCATCGCGCCAGAAGTGAAGAGCATCTTCGATCTCATCGACAACGATGGCGATATGATTGATGCGTTTGACTGGTGTCATAATTCCTCTCGTGGTCTTGGTTTGGGGACATTCTAAGATAGATTTCTGATCAAGAGAAATCGCCCCGATAAGGTTGGTACAGTAAATTGTAAGCCCTTCCAGGGTGAACCGCATCTTTCCTTAGTTCTGATGTCTGGTTTATGAGCTGCGAGGAATGCTTCAGGTGGACATTTTCATATTGCTTTCGCAAGGGAGTACATCTCCAACCGTTGGCAGGGGGATAGTTTGATTAGAGAGTAAGAATGGTCTAGAAGATCGACGGTGAGCGGTACTCACCCCATATCTCGCGCAGGCATTTACATATCTCGCCGAGTGTGGCGCCAGCATCTACGGCTTCGATAAAGAGTGGCATTAGGTTTTCCTGGCCACGGGCAGCTGATGCGATCCGCTGCAATTCAATCTCCACTTGATCTTTGTCTCGCTTGGCACGGAACTCCTTCAGTCGAGCTCGTTGAGATTGTTCTATCGAGGGATCAACCTTTAGACGCTCAGGCGTTGTTGGCTCATCTGCCTGGAAAGCGTTGACCCCAACGACAATTGTCTCGCCGCGTTCGATCTGCTTCTGGGTTCTGTAAGCGGATTCCTGGATTTCTCGCTGCATGTAACCACTTTCAACTGCTGCAAGTGCGCCGCCGATTGCGTCAATATTCTCAAGATACTCTTTGGCGCGGCTTTCAATCTCATCTGTCAGAGATTCGACTGCATATGCGCCACCCAGTGGATCGACCGTGTCGGCAACACCGCTTTCGTGAGCTAAAATCTGTTGTGTCCGCAGAGCAACCTGGACAGAGTGTGTTGTCGGTAGACTGAGTGCCTCATCCATACTGTTCGTATGCAGGGATTGCGTACCTCCGAGGATGGCGGCCAATGCCTGGATCGTAACCCTGGTGATATTGTTCATCGGCTGCTGAGCAGTCA
>SOJU01000282.1 GCA_004376465.1 Anaerolineales bacterium
ATTTGAAATTAACCATTGTGGTCGTTGAGCACATCGTTAAAGCGATTTTGGGTCTTTCAGATCGCATCATGGTTCTGAATATGGGAGAGAAAATCGCCGATGGTCATCCCCAGGAAGTGATTCACGATCCTGTCGTTATCGATGTTTATTTAGGAAAACCGCATGCTTAAACTCGAGAACATCAACGCGTATTATGGAGACCTCCAGGCTTTGTGGGGAATCTCGCTAGATGTAAACGAGGGTGAATTGGTTGCCCTGGTCGGTCCAAACGGAGCCGGGAAAACCACAACCTTGAAGGTCATCGCCGGCTTGTTGGCACCAGCAGCAGGCCTTGTCGAATTCCGGGGCCAGGATTTGCTCAAAAAATCTGTCCACCAAATCGTCTCACTGGGCATCTCCCAGGTCCCTGAGGGGGGGCGGATATTTCCAGGGATGACTGTCCTTGAAAATCTGGAATTGGGTGCCTTCGTCCCGGAAGCACGCAAAGCCAAAGACCAGACTTTGCAATCTGTGTACAAGAGTTATCCAATACTTGAAGAACGAAGCGATCAACTAGCAGGGACTCTCAGTGGTGGAGAACGACAGATGCTGGCCATCGGGCGTGCTCTGATGTCGAAACCCAGACTCTTGGTGTTGGATGAACCATCCTTTGGCTTAGCCCCGATCCTCGTTGATCAGATGTTCGTGATGATTACTGAGATCAACAAACAGGGTGTCACGGTGCTGCTTGTGGAACAAAATGTCCGAGCGGCGCTCGAAGTCGCTCATCGGTCCTATGTGATCGAAAATGGAGAAATTGTGGGAGAAGGTACCGGCGTCGATCTCCTATCCTTTGAATCAATACGCAGCGCCTATCTAGGATAGAAATTGAAAAGGAAATTTCAATGACAGAAGCCTTTGTGCAAATCATTATTTTCGGGATATTGATAGGCGCTTTATATGGTTTAGCAGCCCTGGGTCTTTCGATGGTCTTCGGGGTTACAAAAATTCTCAATATAGCCCACGGCGAACTTATCATGCTTGGCGGTTATGCCAGTTTTTGGCTTTTCCGACTCGTTGGGTTGGATCCCTTTATCTCTCTGCCACTCACCATGCTCATCATGGCTGTGGTAGGCCTTGTTCTCTACAAACTTCTCTTTGTCCGTACGGTCAAATTACCGGAGGAAGAAAAAATTAAGAACACAATGTTAATCGGATTCGGCCTAACATTAATCCTGCAGAACATTGCCCTCATCTTATGGACGGCAGATGACCGAGGCATCACAACTGCGTATTCCGGCCAGGTGTTCACAGTCTTGAATATACGCTTCCCGATAGTGCGGGTTGCGGGTTTCGCGGTCGCTCTGATCTGCCTGCTTTCTCTACATTTATTCTTACGAAAAACCTACACTGGCAAAGCCATCCGTGCCACGGTTGAAGATTGGGAGGCGGCCGCCTTGATGGGGATCAACATCCAGCAGGTGTACATGCTCTCCTTTGTACTGGGTGCTGCCCTGGCTGGCGTAGCTGGTGCGCTGGTTAGCGTTACCTTCTCGATTGATCCGTCCATGGGAATGCATTGGACCCTTAAAGCCCTGATCGTGATGGTATTGGGAGGGCTGGGGAGCATCGCCGGTACCTTCGCGGGGGGGATTTTGCTAGGGGCGACCGAATCAGCAACAGCTTTCCTGATCGGAGGGAATTACCGAGAGGTCATAGGACTATTACTTTTCCTGCTGGTCTTGATATTCAGGCCACAGGGTTTACTCGGAGCCAAGGAGAGGTAGCCAATGGCACGAATCCAACTCCTTCTTGTTGCAGTTGTTGTCATTCTCCTGGCCTGTCTCCCCTTGGTCATCGAAAAAGACAGCACACTAAATCTTTTAGTCTTGATCTTGCTGTTTATTATCATGGCCTCAAGCTGGAACATACTGGGTGGCTTTACCGGTCAGACCAGCTTGGGACACGCGGCATTCTTCGGCTTGGGGTCGTTGGCCACCCGCCTGCTTTGGATCCAGGGATTTCCCCTCCTCCCCAGTTTGCTGGCGGGAGGCGGACTGGCGGTTGTCTTTGCTCTGGTTATCGGCATCCCTGCTTTCAAATTAAAAGGCGTTTACTTCGCGATCGGAACCTTGGCACTTGGACAGATTCTCTTTGTCACCGTAGGAAACCTATTCCCGACGATTTCTGCCCTTCCGGTTGAAGCTCTCAGGACCTACCAACTCGCACCGCGCTATTATCTTTTCCTCGTGCTGACCATTCTGACGGTAGGCTTTGCCTACCTGCTGGCCAATTCCAGAGTGGGATTAGGTATGATGGCCGTGCGAGAAGATGAAGATGCCGCTGAAGCTTTAGGAGTTAATGCCCGACGCCATAAACTCCTGGCTCTGGTCTTCAGCGCATTCCTGGCAGGCATGGCCGGGAGCGCGTTCGCATATTATCACGTCAGCTACTATTATCAGTTTCCATTTGCCCCTATCTGGAGTTTCGATACCCTGACCATGGTTTATATTGGCGGCCAGGGCACGATCATTGGCCCCATTGTGGGCGCGATATTCTTTGTCTTGCTGAGAGAATTTTTGGTACTCAATGTGGGTGAATACCACCTGATTGTTTTCGGCGTTCTTTTTATCCTTGTAGTTCTGTTCCTGCCGGGCGGATTTGTGGAAGCCTGGGAAAAAATCCGGAACCTACTCGTTCGGCGCCGATCGAAGCGCGACCGCAATGCATCAACGACCGCATAAACATTGATGCATGACACAGCAACCTGGCTGACCAGGGAAGGGAAAGGGTTTATGAATGGATAGAACGTTATTTCCCACCGTTCAAATCGTAAGTGAGGAGGAAAAATTATGATGAAGAAAAGGCTGTCGTTCTTGATATTGATTGCCATCTTGCTCAGTATGGTTCTAACAGGTTGCGCTCCGGCAACGGAGGAACCCGCTCCCCCTGAGCCAGCACCTGCAGAGGAAGAACCAGTGGCGGAGGAACCTGCGGAAGAAGAACCAGCACCGCCACCCCCTGCACCGGAATTCATCGAAATTGGTGCTTCAATTCCAATGACCGGAAAATTCGGCTCCCTGGGGAATATGGTGCTTCCTGGATATGAGTATGCCGTCGCTGCAATCAACGCAGATGGAGGGATCTACGTCGAAGAATATGACGCCAAGATTCCCGTGCGTTTCACCTACTATGACGACGAATCAGATCCCACCAAAGCCGTGAGTAAATTAGAAACGCTGTACGCTGACCAGGATGTGACGGTCTATCTAGGCGGCGCCGGCAGCGCAATGCACGCTGCCGCATCAGCCATAGCCGAAAAGAATCAGGTCCCCTATTGCGGTATCGCCTTCGCACTCTACGAGATTCATCAACAGGGGTACCAGTATTTGTTCTCTCCATTCCCCAAGTCGCCGGATATGGCTAGAGATGTGTATGAATACGTGAATGCAAATGTGCCCGAGGGCGAGAGGCCCACTAAGGTGGCAATTTTCGCCTACAACACCGACTGGGGTAAAGAACTCGGTGGCCTCTGGGAAGATAATGCCGCCGAATATGGATATGAAGTCGTCGTCCGCGAGGAGACTCCCTTAGCTCCTGATAATGATTATACTGATGCGATTCTGAAGGCTAAAGCGGCAGGGGCAGAAATGCTTCTCTCCATGCCGATTTTCCCCGATGGCAGCGGTATGTTCAAGACGATGGCCGAGCTTGACTGGGCTCCGAAATTCGCTTTGGTGATCAGGGCGCCTGAAGGCGTCAACTGGGGCGAATCCATGGGCACCATTGGTGAATATGTAACCATATTCCCTGGATGGCATCATGGCGCGGATTTCCCGGGTGTGGATGAGCTCAACGCAGTGTACGAAGCCGATTTTGGACGACCCGCTGATCTCCTGACGGGTCCTGCTTATGCCTGTGTCCAGATAGTGGCTGCCGCGATCGAGAGCGCGGGCACTCTGGATCGGGCTGCTGTACGCGACGCTATGGCAGCTACCGACTTGGAGACGGTAATGGGACGGGTGACCTTCAACGAGGATGGGACTGGCAATGTGTGGAACCCACTCATCCAATGGCTGAATGGCGCGCTGGAATTGGTCGTGCCTGAAGATCATGCCACCGCTGAATTCTTCTATCCAGCACCCCCGTTTGGTGAACGGTAATCCTGGAGTCATGCTCGCATGAGCAACAAGAATGTGGCGATGGTACGGACATCGCGTCACGAGCGACAGAAAGACTATCGCCACATTTACCTTCCTGGTCTTATCCTTCCGCCCTATTTGGGCTGTCTTTCTGACATAATCACTTACTCAACATAGAGTCCATCGGGAAGCCATCTTGTCATCATTTGCGCGCGTTACGCCTGTCAGCAATCCCACCATAATGATCTCTGATCAAGTCCAGCGAATTGACCTTCGCGATATCGCCTACGGACAAGCGGTGCGAGGCGAATATGGCCCAGCTGTACAACGGGCAGTTGGAACCATGCTTCCCGATAAATACCCTCTCTCAGCAGCCCAGAAAGACGTGGTAGACCATATGGCCTCCATCGAAGTAACACCGGCTTCGGGAGTCGTCGCCCCCATCAGTCAGGATCCCGCCATTCTCGCCGACCATGTGAAAGCGCTCGCAACCTTCT
>SOJU01000265.1 GCA_004376465.1 Anaerolineales bacterium
GGGCGAGCTGTAACACGTGATGTCTCATGGGGAATCCCCGTGCCACTGGACGGATGGAAAAACAAGCGTATCTACGTGTGGTTCGAAGCCGTGATGGGTTATTTCACCGCTTCGGTAGAGTGGGCACATAACAACGAACAACCTGAGGCCTGGAAAGAGTGGTGGTACAACCCGGAAGCGAAAATCTATAATTTCATTGGCAAGGATAACATTCCTTTCCACACAGTGTTCTGGCAATCCGAACTGCTCGGTGTGGGGAGTATCTACGACGAACCCCAAAACCGTCCGCTCAACTTGCCTTACGATGTTCCATCCAACGAATTCATGAACATCGAGGGGGCTCAGGTCAGTAAGAGTCGCGATTGGGCTATCTGGCTGCCTGATATTCTCGAGCGTTACGATCCGGATGCTATTCGTTTCTACATCACTGCGGCCATGCCGGAGAGCCGCGACTCCGATTTCTCCTGGTCGGATTTCGTGCGCCGCAACAATGGCGAGTTGGTAGCCGCCTGGGGCAACCTCGCCAACCGGGTTCTCTCTTTCACCTACAAGCACTGGGAGGGACGTGTGCCCGATCCTGGAGAATTGCGCGAGATAGACCAGGATTTGCTCAAACAGATCGATGCCGGTTTCGATCGCATTGGCTCCCTACTCGAAGAAGTAAAGATCAGGGCTGCTCTGCAGGAGACGCTCGCTCTGGCGCGCGAGGTAAACGGATACCTCGACCGGGCACCTTGGTTTGGGGTAATTGAAGAAGATCGCCAGGCCGCGGCCACCACGGTTTATACGGCCCTGCGCGCGATAGACTCGCTCAAGATCCTCTTTGCCCCTTTCTTGCCCTTCAGCAGCGAGCAGCTCCACGAGAGTCTCGGTTATACCGAACCGATATTCGGCGAGCAGAAGATCGTAACCTACGAGGAATCCGAGCGTCCTCACGAGGCATTAATCTATGACGCTTCATCGGCCACAGGCTTGTGGGCTCCTAGCGATCTCGAGCCTGGTCGCAGATTCAGAAAACCCAAACCAATGTACCGCAAATTAGATGACTCGGTGATCGACGAAGAACGCGAGCGGCTCCACCAGCCAAGCGAATAAAATAGAGGAGATCCACACGACACTCTCATGGGGTGGAGATAGGGTACAAGCTGTATACCTGTTCTCGTGTGGATTTCCTCTTAAATCCGCAACTTTTTCCCAAATTTCCTTTAAGGCGCATGCATGGCTTCGTTACTTGATATAGAACCAGAGGGTGAATTGACCACAACCGCCAGAGACCATAGAATGGTGGTCAAAGGGGAAGATTATAAATCTTACCGCATCGCTTGATTGAACCTTTCTTAACGATCGGCGTTGCGTTCGATCATCGCGGTTCTCCGCTGGAAGTTCTCTATGGCATCGAATGATCTGTTATTAAAAGGTATCGCCGCAGCAAAGGGAGGGGACAAGGAGCGAGCGCGCGCCTTGCTCAGCAAGGTCGTGCTCGAAATGCCGGAATCCGAAGAAGCTTGGTGGTGGCTTGCGCAAAGCGTTGATGATCCCCGTCAACGGGAGTTCTGCGCTCAGAAGATCCTCGAGATAAACCCCCATCACAGAGGGGCGAAAGAGTTGCTACAAGGAACCACCGAGAGTTCGCAGCAGTCAACATCCCGGGCGGCGATTGCTCCAAAGAAACCTGCTGCCCAAACTAGTGCTTCCGCCCGCAAGCGCCCTCAATCGCCTCCTAAAAAGAAAACTGCACGTCCGAGAAGCGCAAGAACATCGCGTCAAACGGTGATCCTGGTTCTTCTTGCCTTTGCTGTCTTTTTGGTTTTCATCGGTGGGGCTGGTTATGTCTTCCTCGACACAACAGGGTATCTCGGTCAGGTGCTCAACATTGCTAGTCCCGATGTATCTCCAACCACTCCAACCCTGCCTAACACAGCGACCGCGACCACCGAGGGCGTCTCCCTCTCCAGCATTCCCACATGGACCCCCACACCCTCGCTAACACCTCTTCCGGCAACGCCCTCACCGACGACGACCCACACCCCCATGCCGATCGGTTCACCGACACCGATTCCGCCGACGCCGTCCGAGTTTCCGTTGATCTCCGCTGCTCAACCGGTGACCCTTAACGACGGCACCGGCTTTCTGACCCTGTTCCCCGACTCCTTCAGCGTATTCCGCTTTGAACCAAGAGAATCATTGGATATTCAATCCGTTGCGACGCTTACATTTCACCTGCTCAACTCTGAGTTCACACAACCCTTAACTGTCGAGCTCTATCTCTGGAACTTAACAAATAACACGTGGGAACCTTTCGGGGTGCATTGGGGCGACAACCCGATCCTCACACCTGAGCTCTATGTCGACAAGGACGGCGTGATTATCGCAGCTCTTCGAAACTGGGGGGTCGATCCAATCGATGTGGACAACACGAGTTTCACTTTCGCCGCACGCCTGGCGAATGGACTCGATGTTTACTACGGGCTGGACAGCGCGAGTTCACGTTTACCACAAACCCCTGAACCTACGGCCACAAAGTCTTTTGGCTAGCGCGCCCCCTGTTATGATGGTTATGGACGACGAATGGCCATCCTTACACAGCAGCTTCCGCAAATCTTATAAAACTTGATCTGGCGACTTATTGATGTTTCTTATCCCTGACAGGATTCTATTCGGGAAGATGATGGTCCTCCTCGATTCTCAAGAATTTCCTCTCATGCTCCGCTGAAGGACGGGGGACGTTTCTCAAGAAAGGCCGCCACCCCCTCCTTGTGGTCCGTCGTTCGACCTGCGATCTCCTGCAAGATGGCTTCATACGCCAATGCATCATCGAGGGATTTCAGCGCGGTTCGATTGAAGGCCCGCTTTGTGAGCCCTATTGCCCTCGTCGGTCCCGCAGCGAGCTTCGTGGCATATTCATGGGCCTCTTGTCGGAGCTCTGAATCGGGAAAGACTCGACTGACCAAGCCGTGCCTATATGCTTCGTCCGCGGTGAGAGTCCGGCCATCAAACGCAAATTCACTTGCCATCGAAAGCCCGAGGATCATTGGTAGAAAAATCGAAGTGCCCGAGTCGGCCGCAAGTCCGATCTGCGTAAAACCGAAGGAAAAGCTTGCGCTATCTGCCGCCCAGCGAATGTCCGTCGCCAGGGCAATTCCAAGACCTGCTCCGGCAGCGGGCCCATTGATCGCCCCAATAATTGGCTTTTCGATTGCTCGTAACTTACGAACCACCTGGCTATAGGTGCGCTCCAGGTGATCTCGATAAGGGATCTCTTCCCCCGCCTCCTGGATGTCGCGGATGTCTTGACCGGCGCTGAAGAATCTCCCGGAACCCGTAAGAACCACACAGCGAACAGGATCATCTTTCTCGGCAGTAGCCAATGCTGCCAATAACGCATCAACCATGGGTAGGTCAAATGCGTTCACCTTCGGTCGATCCAGCTTAATCGTCAACACACCGCCGTCCTGCTCGGCGTAGATACCCATCGTCGTTATGAGTTCTCTCCTTTTATGCAATTCCCTGGAATGACGCTGTGATATGTGACTTTAAGTAAAAACCGGGCGCTGGTGCGCCCGGCCCCTTTCTTATAGAGAAAGACCGAAATCTAAATCATCGTCCAATTCATCCACATCATCGTCGATGTCACCGAAATCGAACCCGAATTTAACCTCAATGTCATCTTCCTGCAGACGGATCCAGAGCATAAGTACATGCCCTTCCGGGGTCTCTAACCAACGTACGGCTACGATGGGAGCTTCCTGGGTGAGACCATCCTGTGAGCGGAATTCGAGGAAGATAGATTGTCTCTGCCGCCAAGCGCGATAGCAACGCTCTACCAGAGTTGGTCCGTTCGCGGCTCTTACGCGGCAGAACGCCACTCTCGAAGGGATTGGGCTCTCGGTCAAACCAAACAGCCAGGTATCACTGACTAGCTCAAAAGTCGGTGGTGGTCCTTCAATGATCGTGATTTTCTCGGGCTCAGGCATGTTTCCCTCACCGCCCTCTGTTCTGCAGGCGGCGGTATCTTACCATAGATTCTACCCGTTTTTCTTGGACATTGCTCGTTGAAAATTCGCGGGGCACCGCGTGGGTTTTAATCAATATCCATGAAAGGCACTTACATTCTTCTCAAGCTCCTTTACCGGCTTTTTCCAACAGGCGCGGGTGCTCCCATCGAAAAAGCAACGTCTCCTAGTTAATCCGTGCACGAAAGTTTTCTGTCAGACGACACGTCAAAGGGATGAACCACAAAATCGACAACAAACAACTTGAACATACACATTACATCAGGTTCAAAACCATGACTCTTTCAAACACACTTATCCGTGGAAGCAACCGCGCACTCGATTTCTTCCTGCGCGTAAACCCCGGATATATCCTCAACGATGGAACCCCCATCGAGAAATCTAAGGATCCTGCCGGCGCGATGATGAAGGCGAGTAAATTCTTACTGGCTGATGCCGTCAATCCAGATACGGGGTTGGTCGACTACCGCAGTTTGCGTGCGAGCGACGCCTACGCTCGATTCCGCGGGATCACCCGCCAGCTCTCGACATACGAAACAAGCGATCTTGGCCATGGTCCTGCCCTGATGGCTTTCTGGATAAATCTCTACAACGCG
>SOJU01000295.1 GCA_004376465.1 Anaerolineales bacterium
CCCAGGGTCTGGCGGATCATCTGGGCGGACCATGCTATACGCTGCACGAGCTAAAGGCCGACCATCTCTATCACGCCGTCAAACAAGAGCTCGATGAAGCCTCCAGCAAAACCCAGCGTCGAACTTCCTGACGGTATATAGCCTAATTTTCAAGAAGATTTTCAGGTATCCGGATTGCGATATGTGCTAGGGGTAAGAAGGACCGTTTGAGTTCCCATCCATCATCCGAACCGGACGTGCACATTTCTCGCTCCCGGCTCTCCATTCGGCGGTTCAATGGGAAAAAGAGTCCGAGATAACGATAGTTCAATATATCCGGATTTGCATAGTTGGTTTGAGCTGAGAGCTTGATGTTTGATCCGGGGGGTGTGCTCCACGCTGCGCTTCGCGAAGCACTCCGTAGGAGCCATGAGTGCTTCGCGAGGGGAGTGGTCCCTCGACAAGCTCGGGATGATAAGTCCCCCACAGTCCCCTCGCGTGCATCCCCGAAGCAGAGCGAAGGGGGCATTGGGGGATTTAGGGGGAAAGATAAAAAAAAGCGATTCATCACCTCTTCAATGGCCTATCTATTCATTCATACGCGCAAACATCAAGGCGCAGGCTGCGCCTGAGATCGGAAGCAGGGCTTCCTGACTCCGAATATTGTGGGAGCGCTGTAGACCAGACACTGAATTAATCAACTGAAGGATATTGAGATCGCAGTCGAAGTAGGGCGTGAAATAAATAGGTTCCGAAAAATACTAGATCCTCCAACGGAGGGTTGCCGGTTATGTTCCCTTCCCTCAGTAAATGGAAGGGAACTATATTTTTGAGTTCTTGTTCGCAATCTGTCTTCAGGAGCGGTTTGCCAACTTCCTTTTCAGGCGGCTGATACGATGCTGAAGATCTTTGCTCATTTCGTTAGAACGCCAGTCATCCGGCCAGGTGGACAAGCAAGTTAGCCCGATCTCCGTCCAGGTTATCCCCATGTCCAAGTCTTTCAAATGCCACTCATAATACATGGCCAATTCGATGCACGGGCGCGGATCGTCTGGTTTCAACGTATGCCACAGCTCCCATCCTTCAAGTGCTTGATCGCGCCGGCCCAGACGCTTTAAATATGCTGTGTGATGGCGCAGTGCATCAAGCCGCACGATGGGATCGTCGCTCTCAATCGCTGCTCGATAAGCCAATTCCGCTGGCCCGCTCCTCCCGGCACCCTGGTGCCATCGAGCCACCCCTAAAGCCTCCGACGCCGACAAATTCGAGAAAGCTTTTGTTCCATGGCGGCCCAAGACCTCCACAGTCAGCATCACCAAGCTGAGGATATCCATTGCGTTATGGTAGATGACGCGCTCCATCGACATGGAGTCGCCCGTACGCAGATAATCCAGATAGAGGCCGGGGATCAACTCACCGGGGACATCGTCTCCACTTCTGTGGACTCTAAGAACCTCGCTTTCGATCGTGTTTAATCTACAATCGGGAAGCTCTCTACGCCATAACCGTCTTGCGGGGTAGAGCAAGTCTAAATGCGGCCACTCTGTAAGCGGAAAACGCTTCCGCATGCCAAGGGTGAACCGCATTTCGAGAAGGGGAACATCGAAAGTCCGACCGTTAAAAGTGACGAAACCCGCGCTGAATTCTAGATCGCACTCAATGGCATGCAGCATAGCCTGTTCTTCACCAAGATCGCGCAGAAAATATTGCCGCAGCCAGAACTCTCCCTCGACAAACTTCCCGATCCCCACCAGGAATACAACCGTCCCCGCCCCGCCTGCCAGTCCGGTGGTTTCGGTGTCGAGAAAGACAAGGCTATCCAAGCTGAGCCCTTCAAGGGAGGGGTCCACGGCGATCTCTGCTGCCGATCGTGACTCGAAATGCTTCAACGAGCTTAATGGATTTGAACCATGCACATGAGTCCCTGGATATTGAGTTTCTACGATAAATGCGGGGCCGTGTGGAGTATCCAGATGCTCCCCAGGGTGGGATATTGAAACATCTCGCCTGGTTTTCTCAAGTTGAGGCGTTCGGGTTGGCTTCTTTCGCCCGATGCGCTGCAAACGCTGCTGGAGTCTTTTTCCTTCATCCATACAATGAAATTAGACCACTCGTTTGGTGAACTCTTGGGGGAAATGACGTGATTTTCACGCTGTTGTTCTGGGTTGGCGACAGAACATTATTCCACATTAATCATTCCCTCCAAATTTGTGATTTAAACGGGCCACGATGCGGAGAAGAAAGTCATGAGGCGTCAATGATCTTCTTCAATGGCTCATCCAACACGGCCCAAGTATTATAACGCTCGGAGACGAGAGACGGAGCACTCCTATGCTCATCGCTGTCTCCTCCTTTGGCGAAAGCCTCCGCCGGGCTACCCCTCACCATTCCGGCGGAGGCGCCATTTAAAGAAAGAGCGTGTGATCCATGGATCACACGCTGCTTGTTTTTCACATCCTCCAGCACTTATCAATTCGATACGGGCAATACAACGGTGAAGGTCGCCCCCTTGCCCAGTTCCGATTCTACCCAGATCCGCCCGTCGTGCTGCTCAACGATAGATTTTACAATCGAGAGACCCAACCCCGTTCCGCGCGCTTCCTCCGGCACATTGCTCGCCCGGAAGAATTTATCAAACAGGTAGGGCTGATCCGCCGGCGGGATCCCTGGACCCGTATCAGAAATACATAGGATGATCTGATCATCCTCTACATGGGCATCCAAGACAACCCGACCTCCTGGTGGCGTGTACTTCAGCGCGTTCTCTAACAGGTTCGCGATCACCTGTCGAAGGCGAATGGGGTCGCCATGGACTAAAGGCAGCTTCTCCTGCAGGTCAACCTGAAGGGTTATTTTCTTAGCCTTGGCAGTGCTCGCCAGACCCTGTAAGGCATAGCGAGCCAATACAGAAATCGGGGTGTCTTCTTTCCTCGTGTCTAGCCCCGCCTCTATCCGCCCCAGATCTAGCAGGTCTGCCACGAGGCGAGAGATTTGCTCAACGCTCAATCTCACCCGGTGCACAAATTCCTGCTGCTGATCCGTTAGGGGTCCCGCTTGATCGACAAGCTCGATATAGCCGAGTATTGCGGTGAGCGGCGAGCGAAGGTCATGCGAGACTGTTGTCACAAACTCAGATTTTATCCTGTCGAGTTTTTTTAAGTGCGTGATGTCATACATCAATACAGACTGACCAACGCCCGGGATTGGTGTGCGATGCAAGTTGAATACTCGCCCGTCAGATAGGGTGATCTCATCGCGACGCGTGGACGGCCCGGGCGAACGGAGCAGTTCCAAGAGAAGGGGTTCATCAAAGGCTTCAACTACAGAGCGCCCAATGAAGTCTTCGTTGATGTTAAACGCCTCTCTCGCGGCGTAATTAATCAGTAATAGTCGATTCTCATTATCAACGACAATAACGCCGTTTTCGGTTTGCGTGAGGATTGTTTCAAGTTTGGACCGTTCAGCTTCAGTCCGATTGATTAGTTGTGCATTCTCAATCGCGATAGCGGCATAGTCCGCCATTGTCGTCATTACCGTAACATCATCCTGACAGAGGACTCGACCCGCCTTGCGGTTGTCCACCCCAAGGACGCCGATCGTCTTCCCACGCACTTGCAAGGGGACATAGATTAACGAGTGGACCAAGTACGCCGTTTTAATTTTTTGAGGAGAGCGTTCATCGAGCAGCATTGGCTCGCCCATTTCCATCACCTGCCCGGCGAGCGAATCGCGTACATGCAACCTGAAGGTACTTGCGAAATCTTCATCGAAGTTCTGAGAAGCTCGCATGTAGAGTTCACCAGATTCTTCATCTAACAGCAGCAGACTCCCCTCCTCCGCTCCTGTGAGTTTCACCGCTGCTTCCACCACTGTTGTGAGGACCGTATCAATTTCCAAGAGGGCGGTAACCGTACGCCCGACGAGGGCGAGCGTCTCCAATTCAACCAGACGCCGCTCAAGCAACTTGGCGTCTCCATGAGTTTTTTCTCCAACCCGTTGCAGATCCTGCAGACGTCTACCCCGTTTAACGGCTCGCCCAACGGCCGATAGCAAGTGCTCTGCTTCAAAGGGCTTTGTTAGAAAATCCACAGCGCCAGCACGCATGGAATCCAGCACAAGCTGGTTGGTCGCATCACTTGTCATCAGAATAACTGGAACTTCCGGGAAGTCTTGTTGTAGGCTTTTTATGAGTTCAAGACCGGTGAGGTTGGGCATCCGATAGTCCGTCAACACCAAATCCGGCTGCAATTCACCAATCAGGGCGAGCGCTGACATTCCATCCCCTACGGAATGGACAGAATAACCGGCCGGCTTGAGGATGGCCTCCTCAATGGACCTTCGGATATCTCCATTGTCCTCAACGAGAAGAATTATTTCCCCGCTCACTCCTTGTTTATCCTTTCATTGTTTTAGAATTGCAGGGTGATAGAAGGTTTGGCTTTTAACATTACAGAGGGCTATTGGCTTATCCAGAGATCTTAAGGCGTGGGATCTTCGGACCTCTCATCTACAATGTCTGAAATTCCATCCAAGACGGATTCGATATCCTGCATAACTGTGCCGAGCTCTTTTGATAATCTTGCGGCCTGGCGCTTGCTCATCAAGCTGGCAATCTCAGCTTG
>SOJU01000253.1 GCA_004376465.1 Anaerolineales bacterium
CACTGGTGAGGGTTAGATGAACACCGATATCAAGCTTTTCTTTCTCAGGATGGTTTCGGTAATACATACCGACTCCTGGGAACCAGGGACCAGGAACTATGGTTGCTGCGGAAGAGAGTAAGCCAAAGGATATCAAATCATCATAAGCGCTCAATGATCCCTGACACATGCCAATATCATCTGCATGGAAAATGATTGCGCGATCCGTGTCTGATAATCCAAGCTTACCCATGACGGGGTTAGGTTTCATAATTCGAGTCTCCAAATCCTTCTACTTGCCACTATTAATCGTTCGACCTGGCATTTCTGCGTCCAGCAGCAGAGCGAAGTGCTTCTAGCCTGCTTTCGTCGTTCTCCTTCAATGTCTTTTCAAGTAGATCTGACCACACGAATACAACAACACCGTCTAGGTCTGAGATTTCGATGGCATGGACTGCCTCGGCAAATTCCTGTGCGCTGATCGTGGAGGAGCGATTCTCGATCGCGTGGATGGCATCCAGATAAAGCGGTCGTGCCTGGACAGTGCACACGGTCTTTCTGCCTGTACGGCTTTTTACGTACTCCCCAATCTTAGGAATCCAACCAGTAGAGCGCTTTAATATTTGATGGTAGGTCATGACTTCAAATATATCCACTACATCCGTCAGGCTCTCCACGGATTGTCCGAACACCTTTTCCTGAGCATTATCAAACTCGAGCCCGAATGGAAGTGTGTTCAGCATTATGCGAATATCTGACTTCTCATTTCCGGATGCATCTCTGACCTCAGAGATAACGTCCCTAACCACCTGGCATTTCCAGTTTGTCCAGACCTCACGAGCATTTGTCTCGATCCAGACGGCGGCATCCGTGGGATCGCGCGATGGCAGAAGGGTGCCGGTCTCACGGGAAAAACGGTCCAGAGTGTACGGGTCGTAGCTGTACTCAGGAAAATCTTGTCTGGAGTGCTGTGGCATCCAGAGCTCCCAGAAGCCAGGCCAGCGTGTAAAAGAAAGAAAAACCCCTTCAGGTTCTAAGATCCTCACTGCTTCCGCGATAACTGCTGTTTTTTGAGAAACGAAATCCTCTCTGGAGGGTGATATTCCGATATACCAATCGATTTTAGGCATTAGCTTGCCGTCTGAACCAACCGGTATCAAGGAAGGATCTGCATCCAAAGCCCACGGGTCAAAGAACATACATACCGCTAACCAGTACTTAATACCGACCTCGTCCAACGCATCGCGGAATTTCCTGTCACTATAAGACGTAAAATGCTCTGTCCCATCCAACGATACCTCACTGTCGACAGCGCTGTTCGGCATCGGAAGGAAGTGATTTTGTGCAAGAACAAAAGTCACTCCCCATTCATGTAAACAGTGCGCAGCCTCTTTGTATGAAAGGTCGTACTTTAGAAACCAATCACTATCGTAGACCTTCATTCCTATATCGAAATTATTCATGCCGTGTTGATCCTCTAAGAGGATATCGTAACCCCTCAAGAGACTTGAACAAATAGGGGCTCTCGAGGTTGACAGGGCTGGTGCCCGTTGCTTCAATCTCGCCTGTCAAAAGCCTTATCACGGCCTTTTGCGTGTTGAGATCAGGTGAATATGCATTAATTACTAAGGGGAGATGAGGCATCTCATAATTAAGGTATGGTGATCCGTAAGATACAAACACCAGGCGAGGGTGGTGTGAAGTGATGAGTGACCAAACATCGCGCATGTAGTTGCCCGCAGGTCGGATTCGGCTGGTACCCCAGGATGGCTCAAAGACCGCGCTCACCAATACAACATCATATTCAAGGAGTTCGTCGGCTTTAGGCAGCTTACCGATATCTTGTTCATTGAAGTGAGTTACATCTACCCCCCGTTCTCGCAGGAGATCATCGAAGGTATTCACGTTTATTTCCGGATCTCCCCGGATGTGGTAGCTTAGCACTCTCACGCCTTTATCTAACTTCAGCGGTAGGACGTTCTTCCTGTCAACAACGAGAGTCAACGCCTTTTCAGCAATCAACCGGCTGGTATTCTCGAATTGTTCACTGACCTCCTCTGCGAGTGGGAGAACGCTTCGATCTTCGTGTAAGCCAAGCGCTTCTTTAAGTGACAGGATGCGCCGGACGGATTCCTCGATGCGCGCCTCTGTCAAGCGCCCGTTTTCGATCGATTGCTTCAGTATTTCAAAGTCGCGTTTCAGGGACGAGAAGAGGATCATGTCGCAGCCAGCTTCGATCACGCCAGGGATAATCTCCTCGAACAGTCCAAACGAAGTCACCCCTCCCATATCCAATGCATCGGTAATGATGACACCCTTAAAGCCCATCCTTTCTCGTAGAAGATCGGTGACAATCCTGCGGGATAACGTTGCTGGAGGTGAAAACTGCATATGTGCGTGATCACCAGAATCCCAGGCAGGCAGTGAGATGTGACCAATCATAACGCTCCAAACACCCCAGTCGATCGCCTCCTGGAAGGGACGACCGCTTAAGGCAAACCATTGATCCATGTGTAAGGGATTGATGGTATTGCAAATATGTGCATCCCGGTCATCAAAGCCGCTCCCAGGAAAATGTTTGACAGTAGCACAAAGCCTGTTCTCTTGCATTCCACTGATCGTCGCCTTGGATAGCCGAACGATGAGATCCGGATCATCACCGAAGCCCCTGGTATTCGTGCCCGGGTTGAGCGGGTTAGCGCTGATATCCACTACTGGCCCAAAAGACCAATGAATACCACACGAGCGACCTTCTAAAGCCGCAGCGCGCCCCATCTCGAATGCCAATTCCTCATCATCCGTTGCACCTAATGACATAAGAGCAGGAAAACTGGTCGCATCTTCAATCACCTTGCCGGGCCCATTTTCCAAGTCGGCGGAGATGACCAAAGGGACAGAGGAATGTCCTTGGAACCAGGTCGACATCTCCTGCAATTCCTTTCGATGGCCAGCAAAGAGGAATAGACCCCCCGGCTCGATGCCTGCGAGCATCTCGACCCGTTCTTCCTCAGACGCCGACGATTGAATGCAGGGATGTAAAAGCTGGCCGATTTTCTGATCCAATGTCATATCTGCCAGAGTGCGTTCGACCCATTCCGAACTTGTATCTAGTTTCTTGTATCCATTCACTTGCATCTCTCCATAAGCAAGGATCGATTGAACAAATGGGGAATGCCCCCTCTTAAAATTGGGGTAAGTAATTCCGATTTGTTTCCAGCATATCTTCGAGTACCACCTGCACCTTATCGGCGGATGGGCCTAATGGGTGAGCCAGCAAAGCTTGAAATGCAACCTGGCGATTTCCAGACACAGCTGCTTCAACCGTTAATATTTCGTACATCTTCACCTGCGCCAGGAGCCCAAAGCATACAGATGGTAACGGTGCGGTTGGAATAGGCTCAATCCCCTCCTTGCTTACCTTGCAAGGCATTTCGAGTACCCAATCCCTCGGCCATTCAGGTACTGCTCCACCATGTGGCATATTAACGATGTGGGTTTCCCCAAGGTCGTTAAAGTGGGCGTTTAGCAATTGGGTGGCTACTGTAGAATAGTATGCCCCGCCGCGCTTCATTAAATCCTCGGGCGGCTCTGTTCGGTCCGGCTCGGCGTACTGCGCCAGCAACCCCCTCTCAATTTCCATGACTTGCTCTGCCCGCGAAGGGGGCCAGTCCGTTTGAGCAGCGATCTTTTTAGCGGTTTGATAGAAATATTGCAGGTAGTAATTGGGGATCATTTGCAACACATCAATGGTTGCAATATCCCATTCCGGGTTCGATTCCTGCCTCAGTTCCTCAACGAACCCGCTGAGAACTTGAGTCCAGATATCTTTCCCATCTACAGTAAAGCCATAATGCCAGGAGAGGTGGTTCAAGCCTAGAGTCAGCAAGTTTGCCTGTTCTGGAGCTACCTTTAATCCCCGCTGCTTTTCTAATCTCTCCAGAATACCCATCTTCGTTGTGATGGCCACGTTACAAACACCTACTGATTGGATATCTGAAGCATGGCGGCTGAGAGCCTCGGTGATCAATCCGGCGGGATTGGTGAAGTTTATCAATAGTGCCGTAGGAGAGAGTTCCCGCATATCCTGCGCGAGCTTCATGACGACTGGGATCGTGCGCATCGCTTTGGCCATACCCCCAACGCCGGTAGTCTCTTGCCCGATCAAACCATGTCGGCGACCCAGGTATTCGTCTTCCTTCCTGGCCGCCATCCCTCCGACCCGCAATTGGGTGATGATATAGTTCGCTCCACGGATCGCCTCGCGCTGGTCGCTAGTCAGGTGAACCGTAAAAGGCGCCCTTTTCGCTTGTACCATGCGTTGGGCAAACCCTCCTACAATTTCAAGCCGTTCAGGATCAACGTCCATCAACCATAATTCGGATAGAGGGAATGTTCCAGTCCGCTCGAGGAATCCGTTGATCAATTCGGGTGTGTAACTAGACCCGCCGCCAATGACAGCAACTTTCAGCATTTGATCACCCCTCCAGGCTTAGGTTATCCGAGATGGTCTTCACTAAAGTAGCGTTCTCGTCATCACCGTCCAATGACCAAAACATCGCACCAGCCAAGCCGTGGAGTCTGACATAGCGCATTTTGTTGACGATTG
>SOJU01000190.1 GCA_004376465.1 Anaerolineales bacterium
CACCACATCGGGCAGGGTTATTTGCCTGACTCACTCCTCGGGACCTATTTTTACCACCCCTCCGAACAAGGTTACGAGGCGCAGGTCGCTGAACGACTGGATCGATGGCGTGCAGCTCAGCGGAAGGCATTAGATATTGATGACACGCTCGAACCATCCGATCTCGCCGATCAAGAGATCAATACAATCAAGAAAAAACATACGCTGCGCAGAAGCAAACCATCCTAACGGAGAATAAATGACCACCCTCTATCTCATCCGTCACGGACACAATGATTTTCTGGGGAAGCGCAAACTTGCTGGGCGGATGCCGAACGTCCACTTGAGTTCAGAAGGGTGCCGTCAGGCAGAGGCGCTCGGTCGTATACTCTCTTCAGTCAAGTTCGAAGCGATCTATGCCAGCCCGCTGGAGCGAGCTGTCGAAACCGCTGAACCATTAGCTCGCGACCAGGGTCTCGATATTCTCATCCGCGAGGGCCTAATCGAAATCGGATACGGCTCCTGGCAGGGGCAATCGCTCAAAGCTTTACGCCGCCGAAAACTCTGGCCGATCATCCAGAGTACGCCCTCGTTAGCCAGGTTCCCGGAGGGCGAGTCTTTCCCGGAAGCTCAAGCACGCGTGGTAGCCGAACTCGAAGCGCTTCGCGGTTTACATCGCAGCAAGAGGGCAAGCATCGCCTGTGTGTTCCATTCAGATCCAATCAAGCTCGCCATCGCTCATTATCTCGGCATGCCGTTGGACCTCTTCCAACGCATCACGATCGCCCCTGCTTCGATGAGCGTGCTGGCAGTAAGCGACAGCCACGTCCGCGTTATGGGTCTTAACGACACCCGCGCGACGCACAGCACGCCGGAGGTTTGATATACTCAATTCGGTAGCGAGAGGATAAGCCTAACCGTTCATCGACTTAGTTTGGGACCTTAGATGGCAGGCACCCAGTACGAACTCAAACCCATCGATCGGATCACCACCGGGGCTATTGGCAGCCCCGGGAAACGCGTTTTTTATCTGCAGGGGCGCGCCGGGGATCAACTGGTCACACTCCTTATCGAAAAACAGCAGATTCTATCGCTCGCTATTGGCCTTGAGGAATTCCTGAGTGAGCTGCAGAAGCGTCTCCCTGATCTTCCTGAATCTTCACGGGATTACATCGAAAGTGAGATGGCGCTCGAGGAGCCTATCGATCCCGCCTTCCGCGTGGGTCACATCGGGCTAGGCTATGACGATGAAAGCGATATGCTCATCCTTGTTGCACGCGATATACAACCTCTCAATGAAGACCCTGAGCAAGCTTCGACCACTCATTTCTGGTGCAGTCGTTCGCAATTGCGCCAGATGTGCAGCTGGGGCTTGGATTTGTCTGCTCGCGGCAGACCTGTATGCGGCAATTGTGGTGAGCCTATCGACCCGCAAGGTCATTTCTGCCCCAAGAAAAACGGTCATAAACGCTGACGTCCAAATTCCAATCGGGCTCGCTGTGGCTTCCTGGAAACCTCCTGGTTAGATCGCACATATGAATAAAAACACAGATGAACATTTTCGAGCTTGATAACCTTGAAGCGATTACCCACATCCTCAAAACCGGCGAAATTAATGTGGTGGGTCAGGTAGCCTGGGGATCGAACTTCACCTTTCTCGTCCAGATCGAAGGAGATCATGGCCAAATCCCGGCGATATATAAACCGGCACGCGGCGAACAACCGCTCTGGGATTTCCCTCACGGCTCTCTTGCCGACAGGGAAGTGGCGGCTTACATCGTGAGCCAGGGGTTGGGCTGGGAACTCGTCCCGCCGACTGTGTTGCGCGAGGACGCACCAGCCGGTCCAGGTTCGCTACAACTCTACATCGATGTCGATCCCGATCGTCATTACTTCACATTCAGCCAAGGGGAGAAAGGGCGATTGCACCCCACAGTGCTGTTCGACATCATCATCAACAACGCCGATCGCAAATCTGGCCATGTTCTCCTTGGTGAGGATGATCATCTGTGGTTGATCGATCACGGCTTATGCTTCCATGATGATGAGAAACTGCGCACGGTGGTCTGGGACTTCGCCGGTGAGCCCATTCCAGATAATCTACTCAAGCACGTGCGTCTGTTGCGGGATCAGCTGGAGTCGAAAAACGGTATTCACGACGACCTTTCGCGCTTGCTTTCCAGGGCTGAACTTGTCAACTTTCGAGAACGTATCGATCGAATCCTGCGATCTCCTGTCTTCCCTTCACCCGGCGCAGGCCGTCCCTACCCTTGGCCGTTGGTATAATCCAACCCTGGTTATTCTGGAGTAATTCTCTTGAAGGATACCTACAGATTCGCTCTCCTTGGTTTCGGAAACGTTGGCCAGGCATTCGCACGGCTGCTGCTGGTGAAAGGCGATGAACTCCTAACCCAGCAGGATTTAAACTGGCAAGTTGTTGGGATCATGACGGGTCGCCACGGAGCGGCGATTAACCCAACGGGGATAGACCTTGAGCGTGCGCTGGCGATGATCGCAGCGGGTGATTCGCTCGACCCGCTATCCGCTGAACCAACACCGCAAAATGGCTCTGAATTCATTCGTGCATGCAATGCGGACGTTCTCTTTGAGAACACCCCCGTCAGCTACCACGATGGTCAGCCGGCGATTGAACACATCTCCACCGCGCTCTCCGCCAGCATGCACGCTATAACAGCGAATAAAGGTCCGGTTGTCCACGCCTACCGCGAACTTACAAAATTAGCACAAGCACATAAGCGGAAATTCTTCTTCGAATCTGCGGTCATGGATGGCGCGCCGGTATTCTCGCTCTGGCGCGAAACGCTTCCTGCTGCAGAGCTCCAATCCTTCCGCGGGATCCTGAACTCGACAACCAATCTCATCCTGACCTTAATGGAGCAGGGAAAGACCTTCGAAGACGCCGTCGCTTACACCCAGTCGATCGGCATCGCTGAGACCGATCCCTCAGGAGACATCGAGGGCTGGGACGCAGCGATCAAGGTTTCGGCGCTCGTCACCGTGCTCATGGGCATAAATCTGAAACCTTCCGGCGTTGAGCGCAAAGGGATTGAGTCCCTCTGCAGCGAAGACATACAATCTGCTTCGGCAGAGGGGAAGCGCTGGAAGCTCATCTGCAAGGCCGGAAGAACAGATACAGGGATAGTGACATCTGTACGTCCCGAGCTGCTCGATCCCAGCGACCCGCTCTACAATGTGATGGGGACATCCTCTGCTGTTACTTTCCACAGCGACACCCTCGGTCCGCTCACAATCACTGAGTCCGATCCAGGACCTCATACAACAGCCTATGGCCTGCTCGCCGATTTCATTAATGCCGTGCGGTAGTTCCAATCTCCACCAAAATCATTACACCTTGACATAGGCTAAGAACTTGCTGTAAAATTTTCTCCTATCTTATGAAAGGAGGGCGCACCCTATTATGATGATGCTTATGGTGAAAGTTGTAGCGGCGGTTCGAAGCCACGCAGATAACGGCTCTGGTTTCGTTTTACCTACGCGGAGTGCGCCTATCGAGAGATAGATCCTGACGATTCTGTCCTAATGACAGCCGCGGGCGCACTTCAGCGCCCGCGGTTTTTTGTTTCACAAAATCGACTTATTGCGTGGAGAGCAGTCGAGTCAAGTGTAGAGGAGAAGAAGAAACAGTCTCTCTATTGGTTTATGCAACACGTATCAATAATCCGGAACTCCAGTTGCTATTTATTGGGTTTCCCGCAGCAAGATGCTGCGAAACATTTTGAGGTGTGAGATGAAAGAGAGAGTAAATCCTGATCTGAAAAACCTGGCCTATGCGCCCGAAATACCGGGATTAACTTTCCGGGGCTATTCAGGTCCACAGGAACATGAACGGATCGCCGCCATCATCCAGCGCTGCTGGGATGCGGATGGCGTGGATGAGGTCATCACTGCCGACGACATCGCTCGCAGATTCACCCACATGCAGAACTTCGATCCAACTCAGGATGTTCTGCTTGCGGAGGTTCACGGCGATTTAGTCGGTTACGTCCGGATGAACTGGCTCCATGAGTCAAACGGCGATGTCATCTTTCGGCATCACGGTTGCGTCCTCCCCGAGTGGAGACGAAAGGGGATTGGGTCAACCTTGCTGATTTACACTGAGGACCATTTGAGAGGCCTGGCAAACCACGCCCCGAAGAACGGCTTGCGATTTTTCGAAGTTAATCAGGCGGACACCGAGAGCGACAAGCAGGCTCTGTTGAAAAATGCGGGCTACCAACCTATCCGCTATTTTTTTGAGATGGTACGTCCGCTTGATGCTGACATCCCTGAAATTGATTTGCCCGAGGGTCTCGAGCTCCTCCCTGTTAATCCAGATCAGCATCGGACCGTTTACGATGCCGCCGATGAGGCTTTCCAAGACCATTGGGGGCACGTCCCGGGGACGGACTCTGAATACCAATGGTGGGTTGAAAGTCCCGACTTTCAACCCGAGCGCTGGAAAGTTGCCTGGGACAATGGACAGGTCGCCGGCATGGTTTTGAACTATATCAATGCCGAGGAAAATGAACGCTTCAACCGGAAACGCTGTTATACGGAAGACATCAGCG
>SOJU01000048.1 GCA_004376465.1 Anaerolineales bacterium
GGCGACAACCCCTGGGGGTAAGCCACATTTTCATTAATCCGTATTTACTCAACAACTAACTATACAATGTTCCGCCAAACCGCCTTCGTCCGAAGGCGGTTTTTGTGCAATAATAGAGCTGTCAAGTTGGAGGCTCGCACACATCGCAGCACACATCGCCGGGGGTCCAATCGCAGCCTGTATGTTTTTTGAACATTCATCCTTCGGAAAAGGCCCCTCCAACAATTGCATACGCAACCCTTTTCCCCGTTTGTTGTGGCCGTTACTGTTTTTAATTTCGGATGGGTAAAATAAATAGTATGGACCAAGATATCATCCGCTCCGTTTCCATATTCTCCTCGCTGCCCGACGAGGAGGTCGAGCGTCTCGCCAAGACTCTCAACCTGAAAGAGGTCCCCCAGGGAACGTTGCTCGTGGAAGAGGATACCCCGGGTGTTCACTATTACATCCTTGTCGACGGCGACGTTGAAGTCGTCAAGGCCCTGGGAACACCTGACGAACGCTTATTAGGCGTGCGCGGACCTGGGTCATTCATCGGGGAGATGAGCCTCTTCAGCGAGGATGGTCGACACACCGCCAGTGTTCGAGCCAAAGTCCCCTTACAGCTCCTTGAACTGGATCGTGCCGACCTGGACTCACTGCTGCACCGCCAGCCACGATTTGCATACGAAATGATTCGCACGATCAGCCAGCGCCTGGAGGAATCCGAGCATCTCACGATCCTCGATCTTCGCCAGAAGAACGTTGAATTACAGCAAGCGTATGATGACTTGAAAGCAGCCCAAGCCGAGATCATTGAGAAAGAAAAGCTCGAGAAAGAGCTGGAAGTAGCACGAGATATCCAGCTGAGCATTCTCCCCCGAGAATTTCCGCAATGCCCTCGGCTTGACTTCGGCGCCTGCATCGTACCCATGGCCGCAGTTGGGGGAGACTTTTTCGACTTCATTCCCCTGGACGATGACAGATTCGGCGTCGCCGTAGGTGACGTGACCGATCATGGGGTACCTGCAGCACTCTTCATGGCGCTTACCGCAACCTTGTTGCGTGTGGAGGCCCAACGTTCAGGTTCTCCAAAGAACGTGCTTATAGAAGTCAATCGACTTCTGTTGGATATGAACGAAGCCGGGATGTTTGTCACACTTCTCTACGGCATCCTGGACTGCAAGAAAAACACCTTCCACTACGCTCGCGCTGGGCACGAGCTGCCCTTGGTCATGAACCCTCATGGTAAGTGGGAGAATGTAGGCCAAGCAGTGGGACAACCTCTAGGCTTGTTCGACGAGCCGTTAATCGATGAACAAACCCTCGACCTACCGAGTGATAGCTTGCTTCTCCTGTATACCGACGGGGTTCCTAATGCATTGGATAAGCAAAATCAGAGGTTCGGCTTGGAGAATTTCCTCGGTGCTATTTCAGGAGAAAAGGACCAACCCGCGCAGGAACTATGCACCCAGGTCCTAGAAACCATGGATGCGTTTCGCGGTGAAGAAGACCCATACGATGACGTCACACTAGTCGCCGTTAAGATTCGATGATCTAGAAAGAGAAGTGAGCTGCCCTATGGCGGAAACAATGCACGCCCTGCGCGACGCTCCAATCTTTGAAGGTGTGAGCGATAGGATACTTTCCGATTTCACCATTTCAAGCCGAATCCGGGTATTGGAAAAAGGTGAAATTCTTTTCAGTCAAACCGATCCAGCAGACACGGTGTACATAGTTCGATCCGGATGCATTGCTATTTTCCTTGCCACGCTTGAGGGACGTGAGTTAGTCATTAATGAAATGCATCGGGGTGATTGCTTCGGTGAATTGTCACTTATTACAGATCAGCCACGCTCGACAGGGGCGCTGGCGCGCGAGAGCAGTGAGGTTATATCAATCCCTCGCGATGTTTTTCTAAAGGGGCTGGAGGCGGAACCGGTGTTAATGCGTCGGGTTCTGGAGACAACAGCTGTGCGTTTGCGCGTGAGCAGTGAACGAGAGAGTGCGTTGGCGTTTCTAGATTCCTCAGCTCGAATTGCGAAAGTGCTTCTGCAATTAGACCAGCAGGCAGATAACGACGGGGTGATTAAGGTCACCCAGGAAGATCTCGCCCAGTATGTTGGCCTGGCCAGACAGACAGTCGCCCAGACCCTTGGCGAATGGCGCCGGGTTGGATGGGTTGAAACCGGAAGAGTCAGAATTGAAATCAAGAACAGAGAGGCCCTGGAGAGACTGGCCATCGCAATTGAGGGATAAGTTTCGCCGTGACGATCATTCGCACTTCTGTCGCTTTAATGACAGACAAATCTTGATAAAGGGTCTAGGATATTAACAAGAAGCTGCCGGAAAAGAAGAATGGAGTTGTGCGAAAGAGGAGGTGCCCAAGGCTAAAAATAATCACCATTCGCCTGTAGTGGAAGCCTTGTAGAAATTGGAGGAAGGAAAATGGCACTAACGAACGAAAAAGTTATCGAAAAAGTGGTCGGTCGACTCACCGAAATGCGCTTGAAAATGGATGCGGAAGAGCGCGTTGTACTTGACGAGATGATCATTGGCGGACCTGAGGTTGTTGCCCATGCGGTGACAGCCGAGAGAGTACAGCCCAGGGTCACGCTCGAGGATGACAAGTACAGGGTAGTCATACCATAGCCTGATGACCACTCATAATGAGGTACAACCATACCTAGAAGGGTGGGGGCTCTTCTAGGTATCGGTTGGTTAAATTTGTGAGCTCAGGTTCAGAGCAAAGCATATTCAATAAGACGCGTTTGGAAGGCTGGTTTGATTATGAGCAAAAAATCATCAAAGGATAGCGTGCTTGCAGAACAGCTTCGAAAACTCGTTATGGCTATCGAAACCAGTGGCAAGGCAATCATGCCAACTTCAAACCAGGAACTGCTTCAATCCATTGTCGACACGGCTGCGCGCATATTTGGCGCCGCAGCTGCCTCGATCGCTCTTGTAGATGAAAAACAACAGGTTTTAGAGTTCAAAGTAGCCTATGGAGTTGGGAATGAAGATGTCATCGGCATGCGCATTCCTCTCGATTCAGGTATTGCCGGCTACGTGGTCATGACAGGTCAACCAATTGCGATCTCTGATGTGCAGCAAGACCCGCGATTTAACCTGGAATTCGCCGAGAGCACAGGCTATGTGCCCAAATCAATACTTGCCATGCCTTTAATCCGTAATGACCGGGTGATCGGGGTGATGGAAGTTCTAGATAAAATCGATGAACCGTCATTCGGTCTAAAAGACATGGAACTTCTCGGCATCTTCGCCCAGCAAGCTGCGATCGCCATTTTTCAATCCCAGCAATTTGAAAACCTCAGTTCTGCGCTCATTCAAAGTATTAAGGAACTATCAAACGCGGATACCCCCTCGGAATTATCGGATCTATTCCGTGTGCTTGAAGAAAAAAGCGGGGAGGATGAGCGACGTAGGGATTTGTACGCCCTTGCCAATCATTTTTATTCAATCAGTGAATTTGGTGAATCGGAGCGCCGTGTTTGCTTACAGATCTTGGGCGCGTTTTCAGAATATCTCCACTCGAAGCCGCGTCTTGCTCCATGACAACATACTGCCCACAGTGACCGGTTGAAACGAGGTCAATCTCAATGAGCGATAAGCCATTTCGCCCCGCGTGGTCATCGCAATTCACTTCTGATGCGATTCGCGAACTGCAAGCCCTGGGACCTATCGGCGCACTCACGAGGGAGTGGGCCTGGGGAGGCAGCGCCGGGAAAGGCGTGAGCGTTGCCATCATTGACAGCGGGATCGAACAAGACCACCCTGCCCTGGAAAAGAGCGTGCAGGGAGGCGTAATCATTGAATGGGACGCTGAAGAGCGGAATAAGGTGCGCTATGTGGATGACAAGGACCTTATCGATTTGTCGGGACATGGGACCGCTTGTGCGGGCATCATCCACGCCATCGCTCCCGACGCCGAATTATTCAGTGCCCGCGTGCTCGGGAGGGACATGACAGCGAAAGCCCTTCAATTTGCCGGTGGTTTGCGTTGGGCGATCGAGAACGAGATGCATGTCGTCAATCTCAGCCTCAGCACTTCGCGAGCGGAATACTATGCCTTGTTTCATGAATTAGCGGATCAGGCATACTTTAACAATATCGTCCTGGTGTCGGCGGTCAATAATATCTCCGTGCCAAGCTACCCTTCGCTTTACTCTTCGGTCATATCTGTCGCCGCGCATGACTGTCCTGAGCCGATGACGTATTATTACAACCCTTCCCCTCCGGTCGAATTCGGAGCGCTGGGGATTAACGTTGAAGTGTCGTGGTTGAATGGCGGCTCCTGTGTCACTACAGGGAACAGCTTTGCCGCTCCTCACATCGCCGGCATCGTCGCCCTGATACGCGCCAAGCATCCCAACCTGACGCCCTTCCAAATCAAGACCGTCCTTTTCGCATGTGCGAGCAACACAAACAGAGCACCCATCTAACCAGGGATGCAGTTCGATCTGAACTCGAGGTTTCTTATCCCTGGCAAATAATCTCGGAGCCGTTAGACATCGCCTCTTTCGTAAACAAGGACATACAGATAATGCTATACTCGCAAT
>SOJU01000239.1 GCA_004376465.1 Anaerolineales bacterium
CCGTCGATCAATATCCGCGCGCATTTGCCGGGATGAAACGACGGGTGCTCACCCGGTGAAACCTCCACTGCCTCGACCTTAAGCCCTGCGAACAACGCCTCGAGAATGCCCTTTAAATCGAAAAAGTCGAATTCCGTTGATGATGGTTCCCGCCAGGAAGGCAGGGCGCGCGGTCCGGTTAGCGCCACAGCGAGCTTTAGCGGTTCGATAGGGAGTTCGCCCTCTTCAGCAGACAGATAGACCGGTCCAATTTCGAACACGGCGATGCGCTCCTGGAAACGGGCGTTGCTTTCCACGATTTCCAGCACGCTTGCTAATAGACTGTGGCGCATGACCACCCGGTCGACGCTGATAGGGTTCTCCAGTTGGATGTACGGTCTATCGTCGGGTTTTACCCCGGCCGGTAGAATTCTAGTTTCATGGTCTGGGGTTGTCAGGCGATAGGTTACGATTTCCTGTAAATCAAGACCGGCGAGTAGGTTTCGGATTTGCTCCTCACGTTCCAAGGCTTTGTTGCTGTACTGAGGCGGGAGATCATCAGAGATCATTGTCTCCGGCAGACGGTCGTAACCATAGATCCGCGCCACCTCTTCCATCAAATCTGCCACTCCAACGATGCCCTCACCGATATCCATGCGATGATCTGGCGTTGTCACTCGCAGCTTGTCCCCCTTGCCTTCGATCTCAAAGCCGAGCCGACCAAGGATTTCCTCGATAGCCTCGATCTCAAGCAGAATTCCGAGCGAGCGCTCCACGTCAGCTGGGGAAATCTCCACAATCGACGGCTCTGGAGGCAATGGATATTCGTCAACAAGCCCCTTGGCGATTTCGCCACCGGCAAACTGTTGAATCCAAGACAAACCGCGCTTGACCCCCCGCTCTGCCATCGCCGGAGGAACGCCGCGCTCGAACCGGTAGGAGGCCTCGGATTGTAGATTTTGAGACCCTGCCGTTCGGCGAATGTTGATGTAATTCCAGGCAGCCCCCTCGAGTAAAACCCGGGTGGTCTTCTCGCTAACCTCCGACTCGGCGCCTCCCATCACGCCGGCGATTGAAAGCGCCCCGGTGGTATCGGCAACTAAGACCGTGAAATCGTCCAGTGACCGTTCGACGCCGTCGAGGGTGGTTATTCGCTCCTTCGATTCTGGATTCCGGGTGATGATCTCCGGAGCTTTCCCTCCGGCGCGCTCGACGAGGACATCGAAGTCAAACGCGTGCAGAGGCTCACCGATTTCAAGCATGGCGTAGTTCGTAGCATCAACGATATTGTTGATCGGCCGCATCCCTGCCAATTGCAGACGGAGCTGCACCCAATACGGGCTGGGTCCAATCTCTACCCCCTCGACAAGCCCCAGGACGAAGCGCGGGTTCAGTTCGGGATTGCGGATATCGATGCTCACCCGCCCATCGATCGAAGGACCCTTCCCGTCGAATTCGTAGGATGGCTCTTTCAGCGCCGCCCCCGTCAGCGCAGCTACCTCCCGTGCCACTCCGAGGATGTTGGCATTGCGAGCTACATTGGGCGTGAGTGTGATCTCCAGGACCGCATCGCCCATGTACTCCGCGAGCGGCTTCCCAACCGGCGCATCATCGTCGAGGACGATAATGCCCTCATGTTCCTCGGAGATGCCGAGTTCTTTCTCTGAACATGCCATCGAATACGACTCAACCCCGCGGATCTTCGCCCGCTTGAGCGTGAAGGTTTCCCAACCAGTGATATGGCCATCGAAAAGTGTCGCTCCTTCGCGTGCGTAGGCTACCTTCAGAGGGTTCTTCAGGGTTCCCTGCCCTTTATAGGGGAAAAGATTGGGCGCGCCGGTGAGCACGGTGTGTTCCTGTTCTCCATCGTCCAAGCGGCACAGCACCAGGCGGTCGGCGTCCGGATGAGGCATGACCTCTAACACCGCACCGACGACGAATTTCTCGGGATCCCATGCCAATCCGGTAACATTCGTTCCGATGCTCCGTTTGCGATCGGAATGCCCTTCTATTTTTTCCTCTGGAAGTGGAAGGCCGACAAAGCGAATCTCCTCCACCTCCAGTCCTGCCAGAGTCAGCCTGTGGGCTAACTCGGGAATTGAAAGCTCAATGTCGACAAACTCACGCAGCCACGTTATGGGAACTTTCATGAAACCTCCCTTGTCATCCAATTTAAAGCCCCTTGGGGGCTCAGAATTGCTCCAAGAATCTCAGGTCATTCGCCCAGAAATTGCGGATGTCATCGATCCGGTGAATATTCATGGCGATCCGTTCCGTTCCCATGCCGAAAGCAAAGCCGGAGACCATCTCGGGGTCGTAGCCCCCGTTCGTCAGCACGGTGGGGTGGACCATGCCGCAACCCAGAATTTCCAACCACCCGGTCTTCTTGCACACTCCACACCCCTCACCGTCGCAGACGAAACATTCGATATCCATCTCGGCTGAGGGCTCTGTGAAGGGGAAGTGGCCCGCTCGAAAGCGCGTGCGCACCTCATCTCCATAAAGACGGCGAGCAAATGCGACGAGCGTTCCTTTCAGGTCGGTAAAAGTGATGTTCTTTCCAATTGCCAACCCTTCGACTTGATTGAATTGGATCTCCGACCGGGCCGAGATCTGCTCATAGCGATAGCACATCCCCGGCAGGATTACGCGGATAGGCTCCGGAGCACGCTCACGCATCACGAGTATCTGCCCTGGAGAAGTGTGCGTTCGTAAGAGCACGCCCTCTCCGGTGGTGTAGAAGGTGTCCCAGAGATCCCGTGCAGGGTGAAAAGGGGGGATGTTCAAGAGACCGAAGTTATACTCATCCGTCTCTACCTCACGTGAACGGTAGATTTGGAAGCCCATCTCGGCGAAGATCGCATACACACGTCGAAGCATCTGGTTGGCGGGGTGGATCCTGCCGCGCGACACGCTGCGACCGGGCAAGGTGACATCCAGTCGTTCTTCCCTCAAGCTTCTTTCTACCGCAGCTTGCTGCATGGACGTTTCGCGCCCTTCATAGGCGGCTTCTAATGCCTTCTTGACCTCGTTCGCTCGCCGCCCAACAACAGGGCGCTCCTCTTTCGACAGCTCACGCAGCCCTTCTGTGATCTTTCCCAACTCAGCCCCACGCCCTAAGTAGCTAACCTTCCAGGCTTGAAGCGTGGCTTCATCCAATGCACCCTCTAGATCCTTTAACGCTTTTTGTTCAAGTTCGTCCAGACGTTTCAGCATGGATACTCCTTTCCATTCACACGCGCCATTTCAGACGGCGCTTTAAACAAAACGCCCCCGCCCGATCAAGGGACGGGAGAGCAATCCCGCGGTACCACCCTTGTTGACCCCGAAGGGCCCTCTCAATCCCGACAGCCACCGCTGCAAATCCCAACAAAGACGATCAGGTCCCCGTCGTTAACGGTGGGGTTCCGGCCCGAACTACTTGCCTCTGGCGAGGCGTTCCCCCGGGCGGCTCATGAGGGAACTTCAACGGGACTCTCTCGGACCAGGGTTCCAGCCACGCCCCAGTCTCTCTGGCGAGTTCTACCCGCCTACTTTCCTCAGTCACAGCCTTTATCTATAACAACTCCAATTATGCCCATTTCAAGGCCTGTGTCAACCATCGCCCACTTTTGACGCAACGCCTTCAATCCGCGGATTGATGCGGTAGCTCAATGAAAACAAACCCTCGAACTTCAAAAAACGAGGTTTTTTCACTCCAGCGACAATAGATCGGGGTTGCCGAGAGAATTCGAGAATAAAGCAGAGTAGCGCGTTTCTAAAGGGCGAATATAATTCGTGTTATCTGTGACCAGTGTCACAAACTGGATGGACAACTCGTTAATACTATAGAAGCTCCCTGACACCGTTCTTGCAGACGAATTTCTGGGGGTGGTCTGCACACAATGCAAGGAGAATGGACATGACGAAGAAACTCTTGCTATTATCCTGTCTTCTCGCGTTGGGACTCGCCCTGGCAGCCTGCAACCGTCCCAGCGCGGACCCCTGTACACCCGCGGATCTGGAACCACCTACGATCACCTTCCCGGGTCACTATTCCAACGTCGGCACAGCTCCCACTGTCGACACCTTGACTCCTGAGTTGTTTCAATGGGAATTTGACCCAGACTGCACCCCCGAGCACTTCAAACTCCTAATCTCTCCCGACCGGCATTTTGGCAACTCTCGGGCAGGCATGACAGATGGTGAGCTGGCCTGGCCACTGAGTGATGCCCCCTATCCTCAAATGGCCCTGGAGCCGTCCACCGAGTACTTCTGGAAGGTGCGCGCCTGGACCGACGGTGTGAATGGCCCGGACTCGTCCACACGCGTTTTCTTCACCGGACCTCTGTGTGCGGCCGCCGGTGAGATGGGCGCTCCGGAACTGCTCTCGCCCGATCCCGGCGAGATCATTGGCGAGTTGTTCGCCGAACTGCACTACGAGGTGGGTGAACCTCAATGTTTACCCGAGGGCTATTTCGTCGACCTGCAAACCGATTCGGGCTTCGGTGGCGCCAACCTGTTGGGAGAGTTCGGCATACCCGGCACCTATGTGCTTACCGACGAGCTGACGGACTGCACCACCTACTACTGGC
>SOJU01000119.1 GCA_004376465.1 Anaerolineales bacterium
ACATGGTAACCCACGGTTTGCAAACAGGAGAGTCGGTCATTCCATTTTGTCTACCGATGGCACAAACGGATCGAGAGGAATAGTTTGCCCAACTATAGTCGCCCTGGTCGGGCGCACACACTGGTGTGCCCGAACTATTAATTACATGGGACCGGTCCAAGTGCTGGCCCATCGTTGCTTTCACTCAAAAACACCTATCGCGGAGCTCTAATGAGATCCTTCCCGAAGGTGCACGCAAATAGGCTAGTAGACAGCCACCTGAAGGGGACGATCTCAATGAAGGATTAGATCCTCAGCGAGCGCGAGCGCCTTGGCCTGGATCTGGTGATTGGGCGTGAGCGAGTTGTGGTGAAAAAGATTGGAGATGGGTGCTCATTAGTTGCTGGGCAGATTGCACGATTTCCTGCATAACCCCACGTTTACCAAATTGCTCGAAGAGTTCGAGAGCTGAGCGCGGGGCATCAAAAGTAAGCTTCGGAGAGACGTGGAAGGATCTCGGCATGTAGATGTGGCGAATCATTTGTAAGACTTCCGCCACCGATTGTCGCTCTGTTGGTGTTCTTCCAAGTTTAATAAAAGGGTTGCGCAGGCTGCTTGGGGCGATTAATCCAGAAACGATGGTAATTATCAATCGAGCTTCTGGAACCTTCCTGAGAAAAAGTTCGACACTTGGTGACCACTCGGAAATCGTTGTTTCGGCGCCAGCCATCACGGCTGGGTCTGGTTCGAGTGTTCCGCGGGGGAAAATAAGCAAGGCTCCCCCGTCCTGCAGCTGGAGAATGGATTGTCGAATTGCAGATATTTTATCGCTCAGCTCATTCGTCGTAAAAATAAAGTTGTCCTTGAGCTTCGACAGCGCGTGGTAGAAGGGAAATCCCGTTGCTACGATTTTAAGGTCGGATCGATGTAATCTGGAGGCAATGAGAAGGCCATCAATAGTGCCGGGATGGTTCGAGATAATGAGTACCGGGCCATCCTGGGGGATGTGTTCTTGGCCCACGATCTCGGCGTTTCTTACAAACCTTGGCAATAACTGACGGGAAGCTTCCGGAAATCCAAACCGGGCGACGGATTCATCCAGCCCAGATACGATATCTGCAAAGCGCTTGAAGGGAGGGCTAAGCATAAGGCGCAACGTGGCCTGCATCCAGCGCCGTTTGAACATGCCGCTGCTCACTATGAAATAGTGCAGCAGTTGATCGATGAATTTCTCCGAGTTTATATTCGTGTACGACACTGTCTGGAGCACCTCTGTCTAGCTATACCTGCTGAAGCTGCTGAATCGAAGGAGCGCTACCTACTCTATAGTATCAAAATCTTGCACTATTTCGCAATGGATATCTGGTTCTAGATCTTCTCGTTGAGTTTATATTGAGCGAAGTCGAAGGACCGAACGGTTCTCTCGAAATGACAATAAATAGTGCAGAACCCTTCCCGTCCCTGTCATTGCGAGTGTCTCCACAGCATCCCTGGTTTCGATACGTCCGGCGTCGGTTGAGTGCGAGGGTAAGGAGCGTATCGAAACCACGCCGGACTACTCTACCGGCGGATGCTGCTCAGTTCAAAATGACATGGATGTCATTAGTAGGAACGAAGTGACGTGGCAATCTCTGTACAAGAAAGTAGGAGATTGCTTCGCCTGCGGCTCGCAATGACAAATCAAGAGTACGCCCGGAGCTGAACCTCCGGGCTCAAAGCAAAAGGGTGCAAAACATCCTCAGTGTTTGCCCGAAGGGGTTCTGCTATGAGTACGTCAATTTATTGACGGGCGGATCATGGTGAACAGGGATGGTGCCCCTACTACAACCCCCCCCTTAAACGAAAAAGCCTGCTTTAAGCAGGCTGCCTCACGGAAGCCGTATCCTCGTCATATTATGGCTTTAAATAGCCTAGCGTTCTAATTCCTTCGCCTCAGGCGACCATACTCAGAATGAAGGAGGCGATCACGATCACAGCGATGATGCCGAAGACGATCTGCTGCCCACGGACCGAGCGGGCTTGCTGTTTCGCGACTGTTTTCTTCTTTTTCTTCTTTTGCGCCATAGTTTGAACTCCGGCGGGGATGATACCACGGCGGGGGAGGGTTCGTCCAGCGGATCGTTCTTTATCAACAGAGAGGAGTATTTAATCGTAGCGCAGGAGAACCGTAGCCTGCGATGGTCTCTACCTTCTCTACGCAGGCTACCTCGAGGGCGAACGCGTCGTCGTGCAGGAACTGCCCAGCCCTTCAATTTCCATCGCGCTCGACGGCTGTGAGGACAACAACCTCTCGCATCTGTGCATTGGTGACCCAGGGTTGATTCTGACCGCATTCGAATCACTGGAGGGCGAACACATCACCGCCGTACACGTTGAGGTGATTGGTGATGATCCTTTCGAATGTGAGGGGTCCATCTGCCGTATCGAACTGGCGCCTTATGAGAATCAGCAGATGGAGATCATCTTCTCGGCCGATTCCAGCTACGGAGACCAAACGGAGGAGTACACCGCGCTAGTGCGCCCGGTGACGATCACCTGGCCAGAGCGTCCTGGCAAAGAAGTGTGGCAGATCGAGGTGCTCAGCACACAGTGGGATGGTGAGCCCGTGGCAGCCTGTGCGTTCACCTGGGAGTCTTTCCCTCCCGTTGATCCCAATCACGCCTGGCTGACGACGCCGACGGATCCATCCGGACTGGCAACCAACCAACCCTTTGAGCTGCTGGCGGGCCGCTTACTGCGCTGGGGCTTGGTCGAAGCATCGGATTGCCCCTGGGAGGGGTTGATGCAAGATGGCACTGCCAGTGTATGTGGTGTGCAGGAGGCCCGAGAGGCGGTGGACATCTGGCAGGATCGTTTCGATATCCGCATTCTACAAGTGGCAGAAGAAACGGGCATCCCTGCCAAGCTGATCAAAGCCCTCTTCGCACAGGAAAGCCAATTCTGGCCTTTAGGTATTCCGGGTGTTGAAGAATATGGTCTAGGCAGTTTGCATCCTGAAGGCGGCGATGCGCTCCTGCTTTGGAACGTCTCCTTTTACCAACAGTTCTGCCCACAGGTGCTATCAGAAAAAGCCTGTGCCTACCGCTACCATGAGTTGGAGGAGGAAAATCAAGAGCTCCTGCGCGGGGCTTTAACCATCCAGGCTGACGTGAGTTGCCCCGAATGCCCAAATGGTCTAGACCTGGATAAGGCCGAACGCAGCGTAGATCTATTCGCCGAACTACTCCTGGCGAACTGTGCCCAAACGGGCGAACTTGTCCGCCAGGTCTCACGCAAAGCGCCGGGCAGCGTGTTCTCCTACCCCGACTTGTGGCGCCTCACCCTTGCGAACTACAACGCTGGACCAGGCTGTCTGCAGGAGGCGCTCGGGGACGTTAAGCAGGCCCGCGACCCGTTCGATTGGTCTACTGTCTCACAAGCGCTAGCCGACCTGGAGGCTTGCCGCGGCTCGATGGAATACGTCGAGCGCGTCACGAAGATTTATCCCTGATTGCGCTCTTACTGAGCCTGACCGTTAAGAATCCTCCACGGACAAGATTGCGATCCAGAACTTAATAATGAGAGTGTCGTGGCCAATGTCATTCTGGGTATCACTTCGGCTTCGCTCCCCACTCCCTTCGGTCGGGAACTTCGCAGGATAAACTCCGCGACGAAGAATCTCGTACCTGGTAAGAAGAACCCGTATGTTCAAAAACGAGACGCTTCGCTTCGCTCAGCATGACATATACTTGTTACTCTCGAGAATTCGGAAGCGAAGCGACCTGGAATGTTCGCATTTAAAACGCTTAGAAATCCAGCTCTCCCTTAGACAATCAACTCCTTAAAGGATGACAAGTATAAATACATTGTTCATCCCATTGGGTGAATTGCCTATTGGTTTAGTAATCTCGAGGAGTTGGTCAGGATGGCGATGTCGGGGATCGATTGTGCGGCGGCAGCCAGGACCGGGGGCAGGATGCCGAAGGCAGCGAGCGTGATCCCTAGCAGGTTAAATACTCCGGTGAAGGCGAGATTCATTTTGACGACGCCCATGGTTCGATGGGCTATTTCGAATAGCTGTGGGATTAGAGACCAATCCTCACGCATCAAGGCGATGTGGGCGGTTTCGATGGCGATATCAGAGCCGGCGACGCCCATGGCGATGCCCACATCTGCTTTGGCGAGCGCGGGGGCGTCGTTCACACCATCGCCCACCATTACAACGTAATGCCCTTTGGATTGGTATTCTTCGACGATCTTAATCTTATCCTCGGGCAGCATGTTCGCCCGATAGGGAATCTTCAATTGCGCCCCTAACGCGTTAGCCGTCTCTTGGTTATCCCCGGTAAGCAGCATCACCTGCTCAATCCCCAGACCTTTTAGCGCACCCAGGGCTTCCGGGACCTCTGGGCGCATCGTATCCGCTGCGGCAAGCACACCCACCAGGATATTGTCTTGGCTCACAAGAAGCCTCGTTTTCCCCGGAGTTTCAAGGGATTCCAAACTGGAAAGGTCACTCTCGCGGGCGATGAAGCGCTCATTGCCCACGCGGACGGTCGAGCCCTGG
>SOJU01000095.1 GCA_004376465.1 Anaerolineales bacterium
AACCGCCGCCCACGTCCATTGCCGACTTTACAACGCCGCCCGGCAGAGGCTGATATTCAGGCGTGACATACCAAGCGGCGGATGAAAGATTATCTTTTACTTCTTCTATCCAATCGCCTCCTATAGTATCTGGAGCAAGGTCATGAACCGCGACATCTCCGCTTTTCCCGCTTCTATAAATTGTCCCATTTATTCCCGGTCCGCCGATGACAATGTATTCCAACTCGTTTTCGCATGGGATTCCGGTTTGGGCGTTAGCCAGAATTCTACCAACTGGAATCATCGCTTTGATAATCGCGCCTGTTCCCCGCGATGCGAATACATTTGCTTCCGAAATATCGGATGACCAGCTTGAGAGTGAGTAAGAATCAATTTCAGCATCGCCCACTTCGTCTGATTCTTCGCTAGTTGGATTCCATTCGCTGGTTATGTGCCCCATTCCACGGTAGAGCGGAACCATGTCGGTTGAGGAAAAGCCTCTTTCGCGAAACCAACTTTGGGTATCCTCATACATCTTTTCAACGACTTCATCGGCTTCTGCCTGTCTTTCTGGGTCATCCAAATATGCAATAACATCTTCGGCGGTCATGTCTTCAAATGTCGTAAATCCGAGTTTGAAGGATTGCACTTCTGGGTCGTCGGCTGGACCTCCTCGCGCTTCATAATCTTCGATCAGCATATTCCTTGATCGGTCCGGCGCATCGGCTCCGGTCATAGGAGCAAATAAGCGTTCTGCCGATTCCATTGCGAGTTGACCGCCCGGCGTTGCCGTCGATTGTTGCCAGCCAGCATTGATCGCGTCTGCCGTATCGTATAGCTCCGTATTCTCATATTCGGCAGGTGTCCATTGGTTCTGAGTCAATAGAGCCACATTGCTCTCTATCCAGAACCTTGGGTCAGCCCCACCATATTTGATGGCTTGAGCATTCTCAGGTGTTCCTTCTGTCATGGCTCGCTTGCGCCACGCCTCACCTATGGCTCTTTGAACATCTGGATGGAGATTTTGAGCACGCCGATTAGCGGCTTGGGTTATATCCAAAAACGGCTCTTCATACTTATCCCCAAATGCCCCCTCCACCTCTACTTGTTCATGATATGGATAAAGCACAGTCATCGCTTCATATTCCGTTAATGCATTTAAGCCCCTTTGATATTCCAGAAACATATGAGGATTGCTACGAATGCTCTCAGGAATCATGTCCTCATATCTTTCCAAAAGATAACTTTCTTGTGTTCCCGGCTCATCGAATCCCTCCAAATAATAATCTTTTTCAAATTCGCCGGAACCATAGTCCTCAAAGAATTCCTCCATTGCGGCTAATCCGCTTATTTGGTCTCTGCTAAAACCTTCGAGTGCGCCTTCTTTATCCGTTTCATATTTAAGTTCCTGATATGACCAATACAATCGTTTAACAAGTTCTTGTCTGGCCGTTTCTTCATCATCAAATGCCGAAGCAAATTCGGGGTCTGCTTGAACGTTGATGTTCTCAAGAAACTCCTGTTTTGATTTTTCACTGCTCCAGTTTATGAGTTTGGCAATATCTTCTAGCTTCTGCGCGTGACCAGACATCTCATCAAAATTTACTTTCTCAAGCATCTCAGGAGATTTCGTAATACTGCGTGGTTGAGCACCCGGCGCGTCTCTACCTCCCGGAGGTAGCGGTTCTCTCCCAACTTTCTTTTTGCCCGCAGATGTTGCTTTGCCAGCACCGCCAGCATGGACCGACTGATCGGTTCCCGTTCCGGGATGTATCTCAGCGTGATGACGTTGAACAACAAAAGGTCCATCATCCAGCGTGATGACGCGCTTAGATGGACCGACTGCCACAGCATCGCCCCGCACGAGTGCCGCAAGCTGTTTCCCACTTACCTCAATTGTCATTCTGCCTCCGCGCTCTATTCAAGCACTTCGTATCCCCACCGCGCTTTCCATCCCATAGCCGCCAGATGGCTTATGAACGAAAAGGCGATCCCGGTGATAATCTCAGAAAGAACCGGTACATAGATCGGCTCCAAAAGATTGATTGAAAAGAGCCATGCCAAAAGTGCATATACCCAACACCCCATGCAGAAATCGCATTCACCAAGCTCCGCAAGAATGGGGTGCAGTTTCCAGATCCGCTTGGTGGGGCCACTGGTCTGAATTGTCCAGACCAGTAGCCTACCAAGAACTGCCATCGTAACGATGGTCATCGGACAAGAACCCACAGCATGGGGATCTCAGCCTCTCCTTCTTTTAGTGCGTTTGCGGCAAAAAGTTGCCATCCTTCAGACAGGAAAGAGTTGAGATACTTGTCCGCCTGAAACCCTGTTATCCCTCCTGATAACGCGGGCCTTTCGGTGAGTGTTCGCTGGATGTGCCAGATGTTAGTGTGTTTCGATTCCAAATCCGAACTTACCTTGCCAAGCACATACAGAATGCTCACACCATCCTGCCCAAAACCCTGCGGTAGAACCTTGATTAATTCAAAGCCCTTCGCGAAGTGCTCCTCAAGATATTCATTGAGGCGTACAGGAGACATAATTCGCTCATCCACCCCGCCCATTGGATGCATTGTCCGCGAAATATGTTTTATCTCGACGTATCTTCCTATTTCGCCATCCCATACATCTTCAATGGGGTATTCACCTACTTCCTCGACTTCCTCAACTTCCGGAGTTGCGACAGCTTCGATTGCCTCCGCTTCTGTCTCAGGTGGTTCGGGATCGGAATCTGTTAAGTCAGGAGTTTCGAGAACGGCTTGCGCCTGCTCTCTGGCTTCCTCCTTTAACAAATTCAACTCTTGGACACGAGCCAGCCCTTCTTGAATCACCGTTGTTCTGGCTTTACCCTTTTCTTCCGCTTGAACAAGGTCGTAGATTTCCGAGACATTTTCACACTTGCGAATGTGGTCTATAGCTTCACTCGCCTTCGCCTTGAGCACGTTAAATCCCTCAGGTTTTTCTTCCTCGGGCGTGCTCGGAGCGGGGACATCTTCGGTAGAGTCAGATCCTGCCGCTTCGAGTTCATCGCGCAAGAGTTGCTCTGCCTCTTCGGCGGTTCTATCTTCGGTAGCCATTTCGTCTCATCCTCCTGATGATGAACAATTGGCGTCCCCGCGACGACTTACTGACCAGTATATGGAGTGTACATGCCCTCTTCGACCAAGCTGGCCAGCTCGCTTTCGTCGAAAAAGATCGTGCAGTGGCATACATTCGGATGACCGGGAGGTGTATACTCTCCGCCTTTCTCATCCACGCCACCTGTTTTGAACACGGTTGGATAAACATGGTCCGCCGGGACAAATCCTAACTCTTCGTTCGCCAGACAAAGCGGACATGGGTGAGGGTTGCCCTTGGCGGTCTCTCCGCGATCACCAAGATGTACCCATCGCTTGCTTGGCAGTCCACTTCTTATAATCTGTCCTAGCTTTCCTTGATTCTCCGCTCGATTGATCTCCGTGTTCACAATTGATTCGGAGCGAGCGCGCGTCATGTCTATCAGCCCGCTTTTTATCAATCCTATTGCCTCATCCATGAAGGTATCCTGAGAGAGTATCCATTCAGCCGTTTCTCCCTCGCGAATGCCCTGTGCGATCTTTGGACTAGATAGCCCTTGCCGCACACCGCTTGTAATGACGCGCTTGATAAAGTATTTTGTATTCCCATCCACCCAGCGCACGAGATCCGCCGCCCGTTCTGTAAGCTCTAAGATGGTTCGCTCGTTTACAAGATCAAACTCTATTCCGATGGGGAGTATCGATGTATCTGCAAGCCCCTCTTCATAAAGCGAGCGTATGATTTGCAGAGCCATGTCCTGCAATCCGACCTCGTAGGCAGAGACATAAATCCGCAGGATCTGCGCTTTCTCAACCGCAGTTGCTGTTGACCACCAAGTATCTGCGTTCAAGTGTTTTTCTAGCTCGCTATGAATATCATCAATCCCCTGCCGAAAGACTGCGGAATCCAATTCGCTGTCCTGTCTATCCCAATCGAGCAGTTCCATTTCGGGATACCAATATTCCTCGATTTGCTCGTCCGTCAGTGCCATGAATGTCCGGCTTACTTGCGGAACCATCGCTCGTGTTGTCGCTTTGATGAGCCGTCTGATTCGTGTGTCGTCGGCGTTCCGCGGGACAGTCAAAAGAGCGGGTTCTATGATCTGGTTCATCATCTCAAGTAGGTCGGTCTTTGTCCATTGGCCGCCCGGAGGGATATCCTCTTCAACGTCCCCGCGTCGGAATAACGATTTGATTGAAAGACTGCCACGACCGCCCTGAGAAGCCGGTTTCTTGTCGTCGTCTTCTTTTTGCCTGCCGAACGGGAAGCTCGGTTTTTTGCCAGACTCGCGCTCTGACTTCTGGAATTTCTGGCCTCTTACCTGTTGACCCATCTGGAATTCCTGCTCCTTTTCCGCTGGGTCTTCAGGCAATTCCTCTGGATCGATGTCGATTTCTAATAAACCGCGAGCAACGATCTCCTGCCTCGCTTCTTCTCTTGAAATCAATCCGC
>SOJU01000091.1 GCA_004376465.1 Anaerolineales bacterium
ATTTTAAAACTAAAGGCTCATCTTGCTGCTTTATTGATCACAAGTGACCATATAAATTTCTATTCCGATAAAACATACAATCAAATATTAATTATGAAGTTCTAAATACAAGACTTCTTATTCCAATTAGCCGTATCAGACCACGCCTCCTCTCGAGCCTCCGATTACGAAGGCAATCATTTGCTCCATCGATGCATGGACCGAAGCAAGATATTCGCTTCTGTTCTCCAAGCGACAGAACATGAGCAACATTCGGTTAATGAGAGAGCCTGGATCATGGGATCCCCCAACTTAAGAAGCTACTTCATTAATATATAGGATGAAATCGAACGGCGCTATCCTGCGGTGGTAATAGATCCTTCATAGGGGGAGATTCCAATATCATCAATTCTCGTATCCAAGCCAATTGTCCTCTAATGTCCCCATCAGGGTTCCAAGAAAGTGCTTCCGATAATGAGTATAATCGGCGCCCCTCTCCGAAGTGGCATCCCCAAAGTCCACCATCCTTCTAACTTCATCTGCATTTAGATAGCTAAAATACTTACCATTCAACATCGCCCCTTAACATGATGTAGACTTCTGGGATTCAAACCAATGATCCGGGGATTGACAATGATCACTATTAGTGATAACTTGATCACCAGAGGTGATAGGAATGCCAGAGGTCGATCTCCAGCAGAATCCGCTCCTCGAGCGATTATTCTCCTCGCGGGTGCGGATTCGGTTGCTATCTCATTTTCTTTTACACCCCGAAGCGCGCGACCATATCCGAGCTCTCGCCTCGGAGGTAGGCGCGCAGTACAGTGCCGTTTGGAAAGAACTCAACAACCTAGAAGGAGCCGGCTTACTCCAGAGTGAAACCGTGGGAGGTAGAAAGATTTTCACCCTTAACTCACAATTTCCAATCATTCCCGAACTCCGCAATATTCTCCTCAAGACAGTCGGAGCGGGTGATCTCGTACGCGAATCTCTGGAGGATTTCGAAGGGATCGAAGTGGCATTCATCTTCGGGTCCTTTGCTAATGGAGAGCCGGATGTTTTCTCCGATCTGGATATCATGCTCATTGGCGATCTTGATGTAGCGCAGGTTACACCCGCCATCGATGAAATGGAGAAGATGCTGTCGCGCGATGTCAATTACGTATCGTTCACACAAGAAGAGTGGGAATCCCGACTAGAGGACGGAGACTCTTTTGTCACGAATGTCCGAGATGCGCCCAAGGTCATGCTGATAGGAACCCATGATGACATATGAGAGGCTTATCAAACAAGGTCTGATAAAAGCATACGACGCCAGCGAAAAGGAAATCCGAAGTCTTCTTGAAATCGCATCTAGGGATCTCTCGACTGCCGAGAATATGGTTAGCATCAATCCAGATTGGGCATACAACATTTCTTACAACGCTATGCTCCAATCCTCGCGTGCACTTATGCTGCGGAAGGGATTCCGCCCCAGGGGGTCAAGTCAACATGCCACGGTCGTACAATTCGTAAAGCAGACAATCGGAGAGGAACATCGAAACTTTGCAGCGCTCTTCGATCAGATGCGGCGTAAGCGGAATCGCCTGGTTTACGATGTGGCGAGCCTTGTCGGCAAGAAGGAATGTGAGGAAGCACTATCACTAGCTCATGAGTTTGTAGCGCTGCTTAATAACTTGATCAACCAAGAACAAAGTTAGTCCTGCCCCCTTCCCCAGCCTCGAGTATCTATGTTGGCATTTGATACCTCAAGTTGATGACCATCAGTGTTGCTTCCGGTTGGATTGACAATCCCCTTCTAGCTCTCCATCAGGAGTACCAAGTCATTCGCTCGTTTTGTTTTTCATAGTGTCCGAGCGCTTCCGATAACGAGTAATATCGGATTGCCCACCAATCATCTACTCATTCTCCTGCCCCGCTATCACTTTACATGAAAGCAATAATCCCTGAGAAGACCCCTAACTAAAATTCACTCGTCATGCTAAGATAGAACATGTGTTCTCTTTTGCAGTATAGAGCATATCGTTTATATGGAAACTCATCATGAAGGGCGAGATGAAACAGTACGATGCATTATCACCGATAGATCTCCTCGAAAAGCTGCGCGCTTGGCTGATTATAGAAGTATCGCAGGGGGACCCCAGCCCAAACACACTTCGATCCTATATAGGAAGTGCGAAATCATATGTCCTGTGGTGTGAGACCTCGAGAATTAACTACATCGCGGCGACAGACAGAGATCTGAAAAGGTATCGTGCTCATTTGGTCCAAAATAAATATCGACGAGGGACAGTCGCCACACGCCTTGCGGGCCTCAGGAGACTCTATGCGGCTTTCGTGGATTGGGGTTGGCGGGAAGACAATCCCACCATTGGACTAAAAGCAAGAAAGGATCCCACCTCAAGATCCGAGAAGATCATATCCAAATACATACCTGACAGGGAGGCCTTCCTAGATCTTTACACAATACCCGATGAGAACACGATCAATGGCAAACGCGATCGAGCAATCTTGAGAATTCTTTGCTATACAGGCATTCGGGTAGGTGAACTCTGCGCTCTGAATAATGAGGATCTATGGCTGGGTGAACTCCCCACCCTCACTATTCGAGCCGGTAAGGGTCGCAAGCGCCGGCATATCCCCTTAGGAGAGAACGATGCCATTGTTCTGCAAGATTGGCTGGGGCTGCGAAGCACCATAGGAGGCTCTGATGCCGAAACCTTGTTTATTTCACTCGATCACAGAGCAAGAGGAAGTAGGCTTTCAACTAGGGGGGCTCGTAATATTGTGAATAAATATCTAAGAGAGGCAGGTATCAAGAAACCAGGACGTTCCTGTCACGCCTTACGCCATTCGACCGCAACATGGCTGTTGGAAGCTGGTGTCCCTATGCAGGCGATAGCCGATCTCCTCGGCCATTCTTCTGTTGATGTCACGGCAATATATGCGCGAGTTGTTGATCATCGAAAATATACACCGGGGGAAGTTCTCTCAAAGGTCATCCGAGAGGCACTTATCCGATATCACCGAATCTAACACACTAGCCTGCATCATTTGAAGTGTAGATCACAAAAGCAGTTGGATTCAGGCAGCTTTTCTTCTAAATCAGCGGTCCGTCCATTATGTTTTTTTGCCCATTAGCTTCCGTTTATGGGCATAATAGGAATGCCTGCCCATCCTCTACTCATTCTCCTGTCTCGCTATCACTTTACATGAAAGCAAAGCCCCAATAATCTCTGAGAAGACCCCTAACTAATACCCATTCGTCGTGCTAAGATAGAACAAGTGTTCTCTTCTGCGGTCAAAGGCTAATCTTTAAAAGGAAACTCATTATGAAAGGCGAGAGAAAACAGCACAAGTCATTATCGGCGATAGATCTCATTGAGAGGCTGCACACCTGGCTGATTATGGAAGTCTCACAGGGCGATCCCAGCCGTAACACCCTTCGATCTTATCTGGGCAGTACAAAATCATACCTCTTATGGTGCGAGGCCTCGGGTATTAACTTCGTTGCAGCGACGGATTTTGATCTGAAAAGATATCGTGCTCACTTAGTTCAAAGTAAATACCGGCCCGGGACAATTTCAACATACCTTGCAGGCGTCAAGCGACTATATGAGGCGCTCGTTGATTGGGGTTGGCGGAGAGACAATCCTGCCAATGAATTAAAAGCAAGGAAGGATCTCACCTCAAGATCTGAGAGGATCATATCCAAATATATACCCGACCGGGATACCTTCCTGGATTTATATAAAATACCTGAGGAGAACTCGATCATGGGCAAACGCGATCGAGCAATCTTGCGCATTCTTTGCTATACAGGCATTCGGGTGAGTGAACTTTGTGCTTTGAATCAGGATGACCTACAGCTTGGCAAGCTCCCCACCCTTACAATACGTGCCGGAAAAGGTCGCAAACGCCGGCATATCCCTCTAGGAGAGATCGATGCCGATGTTCTGAAAGACTGGCTGGATCTACGCAGTGCATTCGAGGGGCCAGATAATGAGACTTTACTAATCTCGCTTGATCATAGGACCAGGGGAACCCGACTTTCCACTCGAGGTGCTCGAAATATTGTGAATAAATATTTAGAAATTGCAGGGATAAAGAAACCCGGGCGTTCTTGTCATGCATTGCGCCATTCCACCGCTACATGGCTGTTGGAAGCGGGCGTGCCCATGCAAGCGATAGCGGATCTACTCGGCCATTCATCAGTTGATGTGACAGCGATCTACGCCCGTGTCGTTGATCACCGGAAATACACCCCAGGGGATGTGCTATCAAGGGCAATCAGAGAGGCACTTATCCAATACCAAACGAATCTAGCACACTAACAGGTAGAGTTCTAATAAACACTTGGATAAAGGCAATCCATTCTCCTAAATCGGCAGCCCTTCATTTTAAATATCTTGCTCCCTAGCTTCCGTTTGGTAGAACTATCGGAACCAAACTTTATGGGAAGAAGGACATATAAACAAGCTGAAGAATATTGCTCTTTTGATTCCAGTATTGGGGAATACCGGTACCTGGTTCTCCCAGACAACACCGAAAAGTCGGACACATTTCACTTATCGCGTGTGTTTGACCAATACGATTCACTCAGCAGTGATAGATGCTGACGTCATATCCTTCATTCCAAACAAAGAAACACCTTCATTTTTTGCCTTGTCTTCGAGCGCAGGCGTGTATCCTGAACGAGAGAACAATACATAGCGGATATCCTGCAGTCCCATGCTCTCGATGATTGGGTTTGATTTCCGCATGAGATCATCAAGAATATTCGTTCCTACTCGACGGTTTGTCCACTTACACTCCCCAAAGAGTGCTGTATCGTCGTTGTACGCCAGTATATCGATTTCTTCATTCCTGTCCCACCAGGACCCCATCCGGTCCGGCGCAAAAGGCAAGTTTGCCGTTCCAACATGCTCCATTAACCAATTTCTACAAATATCCTCAAAGACTGGGCCCATGAATGCGGTAAATTCTGATTTAACTTCGTCTAACACAGGCTTCAAATAACCTCGCTCTAAAAACGTCTGGTTCGGTGCGACAAATCTGAACCAGAACCGTAAAAATGGATCTTTGATACGATATATGCCTTTCCGGCTTTTCTCCGGTCTGCGTTCTGTGCCTGGCACAGTGCGCTCTACCAGGTACAGATCCTGAAGCACTGCAAGATATTTGGACACCGCTTGCCGCTCAAGTCCAGCAGTTTGAACAATCTCATTAAGTTTCGTGCGCCCATGTGCTATTGCTTGAAGTATCGCGAAGTAATTACGAGGCTCGCGCAATTCCTCACGCAAGAGAAATTGTGGTTCGAGATAGAGAAAACTTCCCTGCCTAAGGATCTGGCGTTCTATGTTCTTAGTCAATGTATCTCGATCATCAAACTGATTAAGGTATGCAGGTATGCCGCCCAGTATTCCATAAGCTTCTATCTGATTTTTTATACTGTACCGTTTAAAGAAAGATGCAGTAGCCCTAAACGAAAGTGGAGCCAGATGGATTTGTCCTGTCCGGCGGCCATAAAGCGGCGCTCGATATGCTAATACTTCACGTTCCATCATCCCAATCTGTGATCCACACAGAATTAACATGAGTTTCGTTTGCTGCAGATCTTTGTCCCACACATTTTGCATTACGGACGAAACGCTCGCGTCAGTGTTAACCAGATAAGGGAATTCGTCTATGACAACAACGAGGCGCTGATTAGACGAAGTCTCGGCAAGTGCTCTAAAGGCATGCTCCCAACTCTCGTATGTAAAACCGGGCCCGTTACCACCCTCATGAGTGAATTGCCACAACTCCTGCGTAATTCCGCGCCGTAAAATTGCATCCGAACTGAGACTTGCCGTCCAAAAAATGCTCGACCTGCTCTCGCAAAATGTCTGCAGCAAGGCCGTCTTCCCCACCCTGCGGCGGCCGTACACCACTATGAACTCCGCTTTATCAGACCCCCACGCGTCTTCCAAGACAGCCAATTCCTGTTCCCGATTAATAAACATCGCCATCCTCTTTTTTGTCTACTTCATATTAGTCTATTCTTGATTAGACTAATTTTAGCACAAAATTTGTTTGAATAAAACTCAATAAAGTTAATTCTTATTGGGTCTTGGGAGAATTGAGGTTTCGTTTTACGCGAGGGGAGCGCCCAAAATCTGACCTCCCCGTCATCTTTTAGCTGCTGATATTGAGCATTAATCGGAATGCCTGCCTATCCTCTCCCCATTCTCTTGTTTCGCTGTCACTTTACATGAAGGAAAAACCCTACCTCTGATAAAGGAACTCCTCAAGGGAAGCAAAACGCCAAGCTCTCTACTTCATTTCTTGATGGCATTAAAGAAACGGTCGAAACAGAGGCGAGAGCAGCCTAGATTTAACGGCGGTTTATCGGCGCTTTAATGGCGGAAATGATATAATATGGGTATGACTTATAAATTTGAATTGACACCCTCAATTGTGCGTTATCTACAGATAATTGAACGTGTGCGAGAAACGGTGCGCCTGACCATGCTGCCACCCTGTGATGGCCGAAAATAGTCATCCGTCCTAAAAAATGTGCTTGAACATACTCTAAGCGGTACAATCACGGTCTTGAATTCATGACAGGGAAGGCAGACCGTGATTTCATCTCTTCGCCAATGCTCCGAATACATCTTGAATGCCGTCGCACAGCACTGTGCTGGCTACTTAACTCATCCATCCAATCTTTCGGTACGTATGCGAATCTGTTGACTTCATCCGAATGGGATACCATACTGCCCGATCTTCTACTTCCTCGATATTGGACAGAATATATTTAAAGACATCCTAGTTTATTGGAAACCCATACTCGGGGATATAACTGAGCAAGGAAACCATTGATCTATTTATCGGGATTAACGATAGGTGATATGCCACCTACCCTTCGACTGTCCACCCCTGCAAAGCGTTCCCATTGACGAAACAGGTACGCCTAAAATCATGGACGAGCTGGTTACTCCGATCATAGCAGAACTACCAAGCAATGAAATTCCCGATGATAAACTGCACCAATCTGCACCAGAAAATGCAAACCTGCCTAATAGACAGGTCCGGAAAGAATAATGATTGGGTGGTTTTATGTGTAATCGGTCCTAGAATAAGGCGCCCCCGGTGCGATTCGAACGCACAGCCTACGGATTAGAAGTCCGGTGCTCTGTCCATTGAGCTACGGGGGCAGAATTCAATTGTATTGCAAAGCTCGACGGGGATCAATCCTCAAGCAGAGGTCTAATTCCTTTATATACTCTCCCACCAGAGAGCATACGCAGGATCGTCCGTGCGGGGCGGTTAAGGGTTTCATCCAACTCTTCGGGCGTGAGGGGTAAGTTTCCGTTCGATAAGAACACGCGGAAAATAGCGTTTACCAAGGTCGTCTGCGGTGTCAAATAATCCGGTTGTAAAGCGCAGTGAGAAATCAGCGTATGTTGAATTCCAAGGACTCGGGTGACCTCCGCTGTTTTTGGATTCACACTGTCAACCAGCGTATCGGCTTCGACATCCGCATACACTTCCTGATGCTCCGGGCAGAGATGACTGCGAAGATAAATATTCAGATCCCGGTCCGCACGGTCCCAATACTCAAAATCAATATGATATTTAGTATCCAATGTTTGTCGAGTGAGGATGGAGGATGCTTGTTTTGTCACGACGAACCCCATGCTTCCGCGTCGAATCGCCAGTAAAGATCCCCCACATGTTGGAAATATGGATGCTTGATAAGCTCGGCAAAGATCGTTGACGGTGGCTGCCGTTGGATGACATTCACCGCAGCATAAAGCGTCTGTGCGTGCACAGCGCTTTGTGGAGTCAGTTTGGCTAACTCCCGAAATACATGCACTACAGTTCGATCGAGGGGTTGCTTCTGATGCTGCGATTGCATCCAGACTTCATCGAGAGCCTGGGTATCAATTAGCCCGATCACCATCAAATCATCATAGGCCGTCCCAACCGGCTGCTTAAGCATCGTGAACCCTATCCGACCATTCTCAGTGATAGTTACCGTACGGATCCAATCATTACGCATGCGTCGATCAAACGTTTCTACGACCACTTCGCCAGGGGCATCGCCAGGGTGGACGCGTACAAGTCCTCCCGCCGGGACCTTATACTCTTGATACCAGTCTTCCAAGCCAAAGACATATCCATACTCACGCACAACCCATCCCGGGAATCTCTCCCCACTGTGCCCATCAATAAGAACGAAACGAATTCTTGGAGCCTCATAAGCCGTTGGGAAAAGGTGTTGAAGACGAGCCGACAATGGAAGTGCGCCCACTCTCCAATGAGGGAAAATCAGCGTGACGGTAACATCATCCGGCGCGACATCCGGAGCTTGCAAATCACTCATTTCATCATCCAACTTTGTTATGAGTTCTTGCAGCTCATCTGTAAGGATGGATGAATCAATGGCTTTATCCTGGCTTTCCAGGCGTGGAGGTGCAAACAGTACTTCTGGCGGTTCAAGCCGCCGTAAAAACCAGAGAACCTGACCGGCTGGTCCGACTTCATCGAAACGTTCATCTTCCTGCAGCGCGTAATCAAGCGAAAACTCCGCGAGCCCTGTAGAAAGCGACTCGGGCAGTTCAACATGTTCAAGCAGGTCCGCTGTCGGCAAAGGGCCACCAGCTTCAACGTCGAGTACGGCCTCGGCAAGGTTTAAATGTCCATCGGTAATCTCAGCCACAAGCGCGCTCGGGAACCATTTCCCGGCGATGCTGACGATGTCATCTACCTTATCTAGACTCTCATCCAAATTCGCAACGACGAATTCCCCATACCGGGACATTATATTTTCCGGTTTACGCAATTCTTCGATTTCAGGATCTGGCTCAGGTGGGCTGTTCAGAATATGATCCGCCAGTTCAGATGCGAACTCTTTCTCTGACTCGTCCCCTGCGAAAGCAACCTTGATCACAGAAAAGGAATCAAGATCCGGGTTGTTGCCCTCCCGCACACCAACAACTTCTCCGGTTTCAAACTCTAACTGCGAGAACGCTAGGACCTGTCCTGCTTTGTAAGTTTCTGAGGGGATGTAAATGGCATGTTCCGTCTGTTCTGCCTCTTGGGCCTCTTTCTCCAATTGAATTAAACGCTGCTCAACAAGTGCGGACGCCATCTCATCAGACGTGAGAGGAACCTCCCGCTCTAGCAGGAGGTTGATGATGAAATCGATATCGTCGTCTTTGACCTCAAAACTGGTCCAATACGATTCAGAAGAAATACTTTGCACAGATGCCATATTAAAGAAAGATTGCCCTACTCGGGGACGTTCTAGGCAATTATACTACACCCAGAGGTTATTGCATCATGACAGAAAATTTTGTAGTCGCCGAGACGGTTTCTGGTTTACTCGAAGCCGAGATCATCCGGGGAATGTTGGAAGCTCAAGAGATCGAAGTTGTCCTGTCACACGAAGCTGCGACAACGATTTACGGCTTTGGTGTGGGTCGATTGGCACGGGTGGAAATACTCGTGCCGGAGGAGGTGCTTGGCGAGGCCCAACAGTGCCTGGAAGATTATCGCAGCGGTCGTCTGGTCGACGAAATTGAAGATGAAGATCAGGGGTAACCCGGGTCAACCCAGTCCAGAGGATTAATAGGCACACCGCCAACCCAGATTTCCCAATGCAGATGGGGTCCAGTCGATCTCCCTGTGGTCCCTACAATCCCTATCTCCTGTCCCCTTTCAACAATGTCGCCTTCTTGAACAAACATTTCCGATTGGTGGAAATATCCTGAATACACTCCCCAACCGTGGTCAATATAGGTCACATTTCCCCTTATTAAAAGTGGTCCTGCAAAAACAACGACCCCATCAGCCGGCGCATAGATAGGAATATCACTGCCATAGAAATCCACCCCGGTATGGTAGTACATCAAGGCGCCATTATTGTAATTACGCCGGTCCCCAAAAACGGCGATGAACTCGTCAGTGTAATAGCGAGAGGGATATTCAAAGGATCCGTCCCAAAGCTTATCGGGAGTGAGCGGTGCAAGAAGCTCCGCTACGAAGTCCTCTTCATGCTGAATAATTTCCAGATCGACCGTTTCTGCAGGGACTCCAACGATATACTGGAAACCATAATCACCATCTTCGACCATAACCGGTTGGATAAACGCATAGCTGGTCTCCTCCCCCTCAGACAGTGCCATCCGCAGCTCAAGGTCGATCAACCCCGGCTCGGCTAAAGCGGGGATGCCCTGCAGAGCGACGAGTCCCCCTTCATCAGCAGGAAAGAATGTAAGCTGATGGTCTCCGAGTGAACCCTCAAGATAAATAGGGCGACTCACTTCTGCTTTAATCACGACGGTATGCCCTTGAGCTACCGGGAGGGGATCGATCGAAATTGAAGTTATGGGTTCAGGGAGTGAGACTCTCCATCCCATCGAATCGGTCAGTGGATTCCCGGGCATTGCCCAAACACGCAGCGGAGCCAAAGCAGAGCGCCGCAGATCCCATGGATTAATCCCGGCGCGGGCCGCGATTTCCAGCCTGGTTTCCCCACGTTGCGGCAGAAATGCGCCAACATCACCCTCGGGGATTGCATCTTCCGCGGGTTCAGGGACGATGAGCGACTGCCCAACGTAGAGTCGATCTGGTCGGACAAGTCGATTAAGGCGGGCCAAAGCATCCATTGACAGATTGTAACGAAGGCTCAAGCTATTCAAATCTTCGCCGAAGCCGACTTCCTGCAAAGTCAATACACCTTCAACGTCTTCGAAGCCCGGGATCGTCAGTTCTGCACCGGGGAAAAGTTTGGAAGGGTCATCTATCCCATTTAACGCAACCATCGCCTCAACGGTGGTGCCAAAGCGGCGGGCGATGCCCGATAGCGTGTCACCAGGTTCGACAATATATATCGGTCCCCCGCCCTGCGCTTGAACGGCGGCTGCCGGAAATAGCACCATGACGAGGACGAGAAACAGGAGTAATTTATACCTACTCTTCATCGATAAACTCCAACTGATCCCCGATCTGCACTTCGTCAAGGATCCTGGGTGAAGCCTCAAAGATAAATTGCGCCGCATGCTTCGGCGCATAGAAGCCCCAGGGTTTGGCAAGTGTTCTATCCACCACCAGCCCCTCAGAGTTCACCCAGAACACACTGATCGAGAAAAAAACGAACAGCATGTGGATCGTGGTATTAACACGCCCCTCGCTGCTTTCAACAAGGATCAGCCCCTCACCATCAGGGATCTCACGCCGGAATGTCAATCCACGCAAGCGGCAGGAGAACGAATCGCACCACCGCGCCCTACCCAAGGGTGAATTTCCACGACTACGATTGATAACTCGAACCCAGCGTTCCATCCTGCTCCTGATATAAAAATAGGGCGACCGAAGCCGCCCTGCAAATGCTCGGCCTACGAGCTTATTCTACCTCAACCTCACCGATGATCTTCTCCACGCTCTCGAGTAATTCTTGTGGACCAAAAGGTTTTGTGATGTAATCATCCACCTTGGCGATATGCAATCCTAATACCTTGTCGATGGACTGGGCTTTCGCCGTGACGACAACGACAGGGATGTCGCGCAAATCGTCGTCCGCCTTCATTTGTTGATAGACTTCCCAACCATCCATATCCGGCATCATCAAATCTAGCAGTACGAGGTCTGGGCGTTCGCGTTGAACCGTTTCCAGTCCCTCTATCCCGCCATTTGCACCGATGACAGTGAACCCCTTCCGGCCGAGGATCAACCGGACAAGGTCAATCATTTCTGGTTCGTCCTCAATACAAACGACACGTTTGGCGTCTTCAGCCATACGGTCTCCTTCCGAAATCCTTATGGATACCTAACCAGTGTATCATAAGCGCCGAACCGCGCAACAAACCTTTATTCCTACACCTGACACCTGGATCTACAACGGTTTGCTAGGCCCGCAGCATTGCTCACGGGCTGATCCCTGCCCAAGGTTGATAATAATCCTGTGGAAGGACCGAATTCTGGGGGTCTAAATATCCTGCCGCGAAAATTTCTTCCGCCAATGATATCCCGACGTAGCGGATATGCCATGGTTCGTGGATGAACTCCGTCACCTGCGGCATCCAGCGATTGTTATATGGCCACCCCTCAATCTCCTTATAGGGATAGCTCAGGACAAACCCGAAATGATGTGCATTTTCCTCGAGCCAGATATACAACTGCTCATTCCTGGGATCGCTGAATTCGACTTGTAGTCCGGGCCACACGAGATCGAATGCGGTCCCGAGTTGGTGCTCGCTGTAGCCTGGCTCCGCAACGTAGAAACCGGCAGTTGAAGGTCTTTCCCTCCATTCCCGCTCCACAGCGGAGCCTTGTTTTGAGTAGCTCCGATATCCGGAATAAACAATGGCTTTAATTCCGGCATCACCCGCCTCTGATATCAAGTCTTCCAGCGCTGAAACAGCATCAGAGTGAGGGCCAGGGTCAAACCAGAGCGGGAGCGGGTGACGCGCGTCAACAAGCACATCCAGCGGTGCGCCCATGAGCATGTGCACTACGATATAGAGCTCTACGAGAAGCTTCAAACAACCCCCTCAATAATTGTCGTACAACTTTCCATAAAGAATAGTGTAATCTCCAATCAAACCCACGCCAAGCCAACTTTTTCCGCCGCTGATTTGTAAGGTTCCTGTAAATTCATCAACGGCGGCCGCGTGTTAACATGGGGTTGATTTCATTCATACCATTCCTGAAAGCGGGTTATTATGGCAACGAGAATTCATCCCGATAGTTTTCCTTCAGTAGAGGAGGCCCTCAGCCTGGCCGTCGAAGCTGTAGAACGAGGGGATCTTCAAAACGGTGAAGCCGCATTGAGCTGGGTGCTACAGGAGGATCCTCAGAATACAGCGGCATGGATCTGGCTTGCATGTTGTGCGCCCGATGACAGTTCAAGGCAGATTTGTTATCGTCGAGCCTCCGGGCATACTTCTTGCTAAGGTAAGGGACATCCGCATACCCCATCTTTCTCATTGATTAAAGTACCGAAAAGGCCTTAACCTGTGCAAACAACCGATTTACAGACAGTAATCTTGATCCTGACTTGAGAGTGAAACGAAGCGTATGAATGAGCCAGCCAGCACGATCTTGGTAATCGACGATGAACAACCCTTCTGTGAAGTTGTAGCTGAGATTCTCACTACCTTCGGCTACCCGGTTCGGAAGGCTTTCAATGCTGCCCAAGCACTCGAAGTGTTGGAGTCGATTACCCCCATATTAATTATCCTAGACATCATGATGCCCGATGTAGACGGGCTGACCCTCGTCCGCAGATTCCGCGCGGACCCACGTCTATCTAAAATACCCGTCATTATGTCAAGCGCTAAGTTCCTCAAGGAAGATCGCGCGGAAGCGATAAACGCTGGCGCGAGCGCATACCTCACAAAACCTTTCTCCGCGGCGGAGCTTAGATCCGCAATCGTCGCACTCCTCGGTGAAAAGGAACCTCAGCTCACCCTAAACAACACCCCCGGATACATACGCCAATAGGCATCTCTAGTAAGATTGCGATACTTATCTCCCAATGTTGGGTCCAACCCTAAAATTCGCTGTTGTGGCAACGAATTTAATAAAATTGCGAGCGCAAATTACGCTCGCTTTTACCCGCATTGGATTTGAACCTCCCGACTGATCAGCTCACCCAACTTACCGTATATTCTGTGAACTCGTCGTATTTTTCGATGGCGGGCGTGTTAATCTCCCAACGGCCATCCAAGCCGTGATCACGCGCCACGAGCTCAAAATGGCACATGGCGATGCCCATGTCGATACGCTGCATATCAGCTACTGTAAAGAGCCTGACAAGCATTCTTTCCCGATATCCCGGTGTGCGCTGCAGGAAGAAATGCCACCTATTTCCATCTTTGATGATTCGCCAGGGCTGCTTGTTCGATGCTGACGGAGCGCGACGGACCATCTCCAGCGTTGTTGCATAGTCACCAGCCGTCTCCCGGGATAATGGCACTCCGAACCTAGAATCGGAGAACAATTGCTCCCACGAGAGCCGCCGCTCCGCACCCGCACTGTTGCGGATGACGGCATCGAACCTGCGTGGTTTCTTGGCGCAATAACCCAATGAGACAACAGCGGGGATTAGTTCGCCGGGGCGCGGTGAGACTCTTTCCGAAAAGCTGCTTTTGGTAAAAGTACCTCCGAGCCAGCACGTACCCAAGCCTATGTCCGTCGCAAACAAGATGATGCTCTCCATCAGGTAACCGAAATCTTCCAGGTTCTTTTCATCATCCTGGATAACCCCGATGATGAAACCGGTAGCCCCTTTGATGAACCCGTAAGTTCCCAGCTTTCTAAGGGCTTTTTGATCCTTCTCGCGGGCAGCGACCAGTGAAAAGCGAAGCTGCGTTCCAAAAGGCCCCGTCTGAAGCGCGGCGGCATAATCAGTGAGCCTCTGGAGCGTCTGTTCTTCCACAGGCTGACTCAGGTAACTCCTGCAGGAGAACCGCTGCTCGACTAACTCTTCAACAGGATGTGCGAAAGGCATTGTTCATTTTTCCTGAAACTCAGTTATTGTCCCATTCCTAACCGGTGAATTTCGGGCCATTATATTCTTTATCGAGAAATCACGATTCTATTGCCAGGTATAATATTCGCAACTCCAATCAAACACTACTTTAATGGTCACTCAAGTGATATTCGCTTTCTGCATACACCAGAATAACCGCTCCAGAACCGCCCCTGAAAAAGAAAACCCACCGGCTTGGTGGGCGCTCATGCCCCCAACACCAGGGGGAGCTACTATTCTTCACAACAGCACAATTCAGGTGACCCCGGAAGGACTTGAACCTTCAACCTGCGCATTAAGAGTGCGATGCTCTGCCAAATTGAGCTACGGGGCCATGCAGCCGAATTATACCAACTGGCCGTGATGCGTCAATCGCTCTGCGTAAAACATCCCCTTTTTTACGAATCTTTTTCAGGACAGGATTCAACGCTATAGAGGATAAACGGATTAAACAAAATTCGAAATCGTTGCTACAATTCTAATATTGAAAGCATCCGCCGCCCGATCGCTCAAGGAGTAATTCAGTGCTGCGCGCATTCCTTCTCTATATATCCAATGCTAACTGGATCCGTAACATCGTCACCCGCTGGCGAGTCGCCCGCAAAATGGCCTCCCGTTTCGTCGCCGGCGACACTTTTGAAGATGCCTTGACAGCGATACGCAAGTTAAATGACAAAGGACTTCTCACAACGCTGGACAACCTCGGCGAAAATGTCACCAAACCAGAAGATGCGCTAAAAGCGACGGATACCTATATCGAGATGCTCCAACGCCTGCACGAGGCGGGCGTGAAATCAAATTGCTCCATGAAGCTGAGCCAACTCGGCCTGGAATTAGACTTTGAACTTTGCCTTTCCAATATGCGCTGCATTGCCACACGCGCGGCTGAGTACGGGACGCTCGTTAGGATCGACATGGAGGATTCCAGCACCATTGAACGCACACTCAAGATCTACAACACCCTGAAGGATGAGGGCCTCACCAACGTCGGCCTGGTCATCCAATCCTACCTCTTTCGAAGCGAAGAGGATGTGCGCTCCTTGCTTGAGCAAGGCACTCGGATTCGCTTATGCAAAGGGGCCTACAACGAACCCGCGGAGGTTGCTTTCCCGAAGAAGAGCGATGTCGATGCGAACTTTGATCTACTCGCCGCGCTCATGATCGATGCCTCTCTATCCCTGGGATCTGGACCCGCCAGCGCTGACGGGAAGATCCCACCAATCACTGCCCTCGGTACCCACGACGAGAAGCGCACCGTTTTCGCATGTAAACATGCAGAAAAAGTGGGTCTTCCAAAAGAAGCACTGGAATTCCAAATGCTGTATGGCATCCGCTCCGACCTGCAGGATGCGCTGCATGCCCGCGGCTACCCTGTTCGTGTGTATGTGCCCTTCGGTACGGAATGGTACCCATACTTCATGCGCCGGTTGGCAGAGCGACCCGCTAACCTATGGTTCTTCATTACCGCACTCGTCCGCGGCTGACGAAGACGGCCTCTAACCAACACCATAAGCAGTTTTTAAATTCCTGGTTCGAAAGGACAGCGATGGAATTACCCGGGAAGATTGCACTTGTCACAGGTGGGGCTCACCGCGTAGGACGCGAAATCGCAATTGCCCTTGCACAGGCCGGCTGCCACCTGGCCATCCATTATCACAATTCTGAAAAAGACGCCAAGGATACGGCCTCCGCGGTAAAAGCGCTCGGCGTGAATAGCGCCATTTTCCGCTCCGATCTGAGAAAGCTAGACCAGATCGAGGGGCTCTTTCAGCTCATCGATAGCGAGTTTGGAACCCTGGATATCCTGGTAAATTCCGCGGCGATCATGAATAAGATTGCTTTCCAAAAAGCGGATGAAGAGGATTGGCACAACACGATCGATCTGAATCTCAAAGCCCCCTTCTTCTGCATCCAGCAAGCCGCTGAAAGGATGCAAATTAACGGCGCAGGAGCGATCGTAAATATATCCGACCTTGCCGGTCTGCGCCCCTGGCGAGAGTATCCCGTTCACTCCGTTAGCAAAGCCGGCTTGGAGATGCTCACCAAAGTCGCCGCCCGGGCTTACGCGCCGGAAATTCGGGTGAACGCGGTCGCCCCTGGACCCGTTCTAAAGCCGGATGGTATGCCCGACGCGCGCTGGCATGAGATCGGAGACGCGCTGCCGCTACAACGCCCCGGAAATGCATCCGACGTCGCCCGGGCAGTAATCTTCCTGCTCGAAAACGACTTCATCACCGGCGAAACACTTGTTGTAGACGGGGGTAACCGACTTAGCTAGCCATCTCTAGCCTCCCAGCCTCGCGTAAAAGACGAACCCATCATCTCCGATAGAGCTGCTTACAAAACAGAGCCTCGTACTAGGGATTTCTCGCTTCGCTCAAAATGACATGGAGAGTCATCCAAAGCCTGTCATTTCGAACCTCTGGAAGGGGTGAGAAATCCCTATAATGTCTCTTTAAATGCGCAATCTGGCATACCAATACACACTCAAGGTGCTAACCTCTCTCGAAAACCGCTTGGAACCCACCCCCGCTCATCTCCGTTAGATTCGAATTTCGGACAGACGAGCGGTACAATGAATATCCGCTTAAACGCACCTGCGGGAGATAACCCGTCGTTTGCGCTGGGCACGCATTTCAGCCGGGATAGTGTCCAATCAAACGCAACTGCTGAAATTGCAGGAGGGAAGTGCATTGACAAAAAAACAGCCGATACATGACCTGTATATGCGCGAACTCACGGTGGAGGAAACTGACGGGTTGACTAAATTCCACGTGCTGTGCGATGAGGATCACCTCCTGCGGCGTTTTGGTGAGGTGCAAGTAATTCGCAAATCACCAGAACGGAGCGAGACTTTACGTCTGCGGGAAGTGGCGGACGAGGTGTGGGCTCTCATTGAAGGACAAGTAGAGTTCGCCTGGCATGACCTGCGGCAGGATTCGCCATCACAAGGCCACTGGCACCACCTTCACGCCGAGACACCGACACTTATCCTGGCGCCATTCGGCGTGGCTTTCGGCTGCCGCGCTCTGGAAGATACGGCTTTTCTAATTCGCCTGAGCACACACGCCGAGGGGGAACACTCTGGGGATCGAGAGATTCCCTGGGAAATTGAAGCATGAGCCGATCGAAAGAATATCTAAAATTGTTCTTGCATCTAAGCCGCCCGCTTTTCCTCACGGGTGGATTTCTACTTTACGGTTTGGGCACCGCAATCGCCACTTACCTGGGAAAGCCCATTGACTGGAGTCTCTACATTCTCGGTCAGTTACTCGTTACATCCATCCAATTGATGGCACAGGCCATGGTTGCATTCTTCGATGGCACTTCAAATCTAGAAGTTACCTTCCAATCTCTCTTCAGTGGAGATCGGAAAGCGCTCGATCCAGAGCATTTACCGTATACGGCCGCGTTAATCTCCACTATCGTCACGCTGACGATCTCAGCGACACTCGCTGCCCTCCTCCTGATTGTGAAGAATGTTAGTTTTGTGCCATGGGCATTCATGCTGATGGGCTTCTTCGCCGCCTTCTTCTACAGCACTCCACCCGTGAGGTTGATCACCAGTGGCTTTGGAGAAATAATCGCATCAATCGTTGTCGCGAGTTTTGTGCCCATTTTCTCGTTTACACTGCAGGCCGGTGAACTTCACCGGCTGCTCCCCATGAGCACGATCCCATTGGCAGCGTTGCTCTTCGCGGCGTTTATCGCATCTGAATTCGCCGATTATGCCTCTGATCTGAAGCGAGACCGGAAGACGCTGATGGTTCGGCTCGGGTGGGAAACTGCCATGAAGCTCCATGATCTAGCCATCCTTTTCGCGATCCTGAGCTTCATAACCGCTTACATCCTGGGCTTACCAGACCGTGTGGCGCTTGGCGCTTTGATCTCTTTTCCCCTGGCCATCGCGCAGGTCTGGCAGTTGAATCGCATCAAAGCAGGGTTCCCTCCACGCTGGCGCACATTCACGCTCAGCGCGCTCGCCTTATTCGCAATGACCACCTACCTGGAATTGATGGGGTACATCTTTAGCTGACATGCCTGAATTTTTACATCTCATCTCACCGTCCGAAGCACTGGAAATAATGCTTAAAACCCTACCCCAATCTTGGGCTGCAGGCACTGAGGTTGTACCAACAAGCGAGGCGCACGGGCGTGTTCTGGCCGAGCGTGTTACTGCCCCCCACCCCTTGCCGCCTTTCCCCCGATCAACAGTGGATGGCTACGCCGTTCAAGCTAAGGATACGTTCGGCGCATCAGGTGCTCTGCCGGCCTACCTGCGTTTGATTGGTGAAGTTCTGATGGGGAAATCCCCCACACTTGAAGTGCCCTCTGGAGGAGCCGCACAGGTGCACACTGGCGGGGCGATCCCTGCTGGTGCAAACGCTGTTGTGATGCTCGAGGATACCCAGTTGATCGACGGCAGGGAAATCGAGGTTCACCGCGCAGCTGGTGTAGGGCAAAACATCCTCCTCGAGGGTGAGGATGTTCAACAAGGTGATGTAGTCCTCGAACCCGGAACCGTTCTTCGCCCGCAGGAGATTGGCGGGTTGATGGCGCTCGGCATGACATCGGTATCGGTTGCCGTCGCCCCACGCGTGGGGATTCTCTCGTCAGGAGATGAAGTCGTCCCTCCTGAAATGGAACCAGGACCTGCACAGGTCCGCGATATCAACTCACATACCCTTTCAGCAATCATCGAGCGGCTCGGTGGAAAACCAATTCTCAGGGGGATCGTACCAGACCAACACGATGCGCTCTTCGAGGTTGTGAAGCAAGCACATAAAGAGGATGACCTGATCGTCATCACTGCTGGATCGTCGGTTAGCGCCCGTGACATCACAGGGGATGTCATCCAATCGCTTGGAGAACCCGGTGTGCTCGTGCATGGGATATCGATCAAACCCGGCAAACCGACAATTCTCGCCATCGCCGACGACATCCCCCTAATTGGTTTACCGGGGAATCCCGTCAGCGCCCTGGTCGTAGGAACCTTAATCCTCGCCCCTCTCATCCGGCGCTTCCTGGGTGTTCAACGAGTGCTGCCCGCGCCTCAGGTTGCGGCTAGATTGAGCGTCAATGTCGTTTCGCAAGCGGGTCGCGAGGATTACCTCCCCGTTCGGCTTCAGGAGTCGGAAGAGGGAACCATCGCCGAACCAGTTTTTGGGAGATCAAACCTGATCTTCACGCTTGTCCGCGCCGATGGGTTGATTCATATACCACCCGATGCAACCGGGTTGAGCGCGGGCACCGAGGTGTTGGTCACACTCTTCTGATCGGAATTGTGACGAATAAAAGACCGGAGGGAAGCATCGATGGCTGATAACCGTCAACGATCCGTGTTTTTACAGGACGTTCCACTACACGAGGCACGCTCCCGTTTTGAGCGCGCCCTGCGGGATGCCGACCTGTGGAAGCCGCTCGAACCCGAGAACATTCCGCTGGACCAGGCGCTGGGAAGGATCAGCGCCGAGCCAATCTGGGCGCAGATCTCCTCGCCACATTACCACGCCGCCGCCATGGATGGATACGCTCTGCGGGCTGCGGAGACCGAGAGTGCGAGTGACCGGAATCCTGTGGAGCTGCTTGTAGGTCCACATGCACAATATGTTGATACAGGTGATCCGTTGCCAGGATGGGCGGATTCTGTTATCCCGATCGAAGATCTCGAAGTACTCAGCGAAACTCCAAAGCCGCAAGAGAAATCAATACGGCTCATGGCTCCTACCTCTCCATGGTCAAATGTACGCCTTTTAGGGGAGGACATGGTCGCTACCGAGCTTGTCATACCTTCCGGGCATGAACTTCGACCTGTCGACCTCGGCGCCATCGCTGCCAGTGGTTACGATCACGTCCAAGTTTGGCGAAAACCGCGCGTAGCCATCATCCCCACAGGGACTGAGCTGCGAGCGATGGGGAAGCCGGTGAAAGCTGGCGAAATCATAGAATTCAATTCACTTGTCCTCGCCTCGCAAGTCGAGAGTTGGGGCGGTCTCCCCGACCGGCTGCCCATCGTTCAAGATGAACTTGAGAGGATTAAGGATGCTGCAGCGAATGCAGCCATTAACCATGACCTGGTCTTGATAATCGCAGGGTCATCAGCAGGCACAGAGGATTTCACGGCTGATGTCGTCGAGTCGCTCGGCACCCTGCTCGTACATGGGATCGCCGTTCGACCCGGTCATCCTGTTATCCTGGGAATGATCGAGAAATCATCGAAGAGTGGCTCTCCCCGAGTTGAAAAATCTATTCCAATTATCGGTGTTCCGGGGTATCCCGTATCTGCTGCTTTAACAGGGGAGATTTTCGTTAAACTACTCCTTGGCCGTTGGCTCAGCAAACAGGAGATCCAGCCTGAAATACTAACTGCAAAGCTCGCCCGTAAAGTCCACTCACGAGCCGGCGATTTGGAATACCTGCGCGTTACCGTTGGTCAAGTCGGTGAGCGATGGATCGCATCACCCCTATCCCGTGGAGCAGGCGTGATCACATCCCTTGTGCGCGCGGATGGGATTGTCGAGATCCCGGCCGGCGTTCAGGGGATCCCGGCCGGCGAAAACGTCCAAGTCCGTCTCTACAGATCGAGGCAGGAACTCGACCACACAATTCTCGCTCTAGGTTCCCACGATCTCACGCTGGATCTTCTCGCCCAGTTTCTCTCCCTGCGCGGCTCACGCCTTAGTTCCGGAAACATGGGCAGCCTGGGGGGGCTGATTGCCCTGCAGCGAGGCGAAGCGCATTTGGCGGGCAGCCACTTGCTTGATCCCGAGACCGGTGAATTCAATTTACCCTACATCGAGCGGTATGTACCTGACGTACCCGTCGTGGTCGTCCGCCTGGTCGGACGTGAACAGGGCCTCATCATAGCCCCGGGCAATCCAAAATCAGTCACTGGCTTGGATGATATAGCGCGCGCAGACCTTGCCTACGTCAACCGCCAACGCGGAGCCGGCACCCGTATTCTGCTTGACTACCAACTGGAGAAACTGGGGATTGAATCCGATTCTGTCCGCGGATATCAACACGAGGAATATACCCATTTAGCTGTTGCCGCCGCGGTTGCTTCCGGCCGTGCGGACTGCGGCTTAGCGATCCACGCTGCCGCTGCCGCACTCAAACTCGATTTCCTGCCGCTCTATCAGGAGCGTTACGATCTCATCATCCCGAAAGAGCACCACGAGAGCGCCAGGCTTATGCCCCTGCTACAATTACTCGGAGACCCCGAATTTAAAGAGGCAGTGGCCTCCCTCCCGGGTTACTCAACCGATTCGATGGGGGAAGTCATCGCCGTTATAGATTAGCACTCAGTCATGGTAAAGGGATCTTCTTACCATGAACGAGATTCTTCATCATGGCTTACAATTAGCTAGGCGACACGTTGAAATTAGACAGCCGCCTGCACATTAACTTAGGAGGTTTCAAGACTATGTCCATTCCCAAGATAGGTAAAGCCGCTCCGGACTTTGAAGTCCTTGACGATGCAGGAGAGACGATCCATCTCTCAGATTATCTCGGCAAAGAAGTTGTACTATATTTCTATCCCCGGGCGGATACACCTGGCTGCACGAAAGAAGCTTGTGCGTTCCGCGATGACTACAGCGCTTATTCAGATCGGGGCGTTGTCATCCTGGGCGTGAGCCCTGACACGGTAAAAAAGCAGGCGAAATTCAAACAGAAATTTCAGCTGCCTTTCACCCTGTTGGCCGATGATGACCACAAGATCAGCGAGACTTATGGCGTATGGGGTCCCAAGAAGTTTATGGGCAAGGAGTATGAGGGCGTACACAGGATGACGTTTTTGATCGATGCGGAGGGAAAAATCAAACAGGTCTTCGAGAAAGTCAAACCCGCAGAACACAGCCAGGAGATCCTGGAAGCGTTTGAAAAAGATGCGAATTGACGATCCTATAGCCCCCTCCTATGCAATAAATTAGGCGGCTTGACGTCTTGCATTAAGCGAAAAAATCCCATCAGGCGTCCATCACTACTTTTTGGATATGACCAATGGACTATGGAATTATGCTCTTGCTAGATTCTATAATTTAACAGTCGTCACATGGCTTTTTTGCCAATGTCTCGACTGCCCCCAGGCTTGCCCCCCTCAGGTCTGGGGGTGTTTCTTTAAGAGCACATCTCATGCCCATACAACCCCTATAACCCTCGATCCCAGGGCATCTTCTCACTCCATTCTTCTCTGGAGCATGTGAAGAGGTGGTGTGTTTATCCTGAGGTTGGTCAGTGAAACGAGCGGTGGCTGACAAACTCCCAGAGTGAGATTAATAATAATTCCCAAGAGAGTCGCAGTCTTGTATTTTAAAATAGTTCCCTTTTCGTAAAAGGCGCGGAGAGAAAACGGAAAAGAAACTTCCACCTCGACATGTACGAGATTTGTTTTCCAGATTTATCATTCTCAAGAATTTTATCCGCAAGCCATGGTGTAACGTCCTCAACGCGGTTCGCAATGATGTTGAATATACGCTTGGCATTCTCAAATTCTTCAGGTCGATCCTCAAATTGTTTTGTGAGAAATGATGTAACGACCATTCCGGGTCTGAGTGACCCTACTATGATGGCACTGCCTTTTGTCTCTTTCACCAACCCTCTTGTAAAGTAATTCACACCATATTTCGTCATACCGTAAGGGATAAGCCCTTCGTGCATTCGCCCATCACCCCCCACCCCCTCCATGTTGTATAAGCTTCCATAGCCTTGGTCCAACATGCCTCTAACGGCAATCTGAGACCCAAATATCACGCCTAAGATATTCGTGTCGACAACCTCTTCCACTTGTTCCGGTGCAAGTTCCCATGTCATCATCTGCGGTCCACTAAGCCCCGCATTGTTAATCCATACGTCAATCTTTCCCAATCGAGACATTGCCTCATTCCAGAGAGCCTGTAATTGCTCGGGGTCTCTTACATCACAAGGATGACCGAATACTCGATCTTCCGGATACCTCGACCCGAGCTCTTCAATAGCCTTGTCAACTGCTCCACGGCTCCGGCTGCTGACCATAACCGCGCAATCTCGAGCTAGAAACGATTCTGCTAAGCCAAAACCGATCCCGCGTGTACTTCCTGTAATCACAATACTTTTCATACTTTAATGCCTCCGGCACAGGTAGTTTCTGGATTCACAATGAACGAAAAGATAGAAATAGTGGATCGGCATACATAACGCCAAGGATCATCATAACCCACATTCTGCATCCTAGAAAAGTAATTTCTGATTAAGCAGTAGAAGACAATTTCGATTAGCCTCAATGGGTGAGTGAGGAAATCAGGAATGAAACCTAACGACATGATCACATGGGACTGGTCGCGGGGATAGGTCGTCAGATATAGCAGATCGAAACGATTTACAGATACGCGAGAGAGTCACCGCTTGCTCTGTCCTCCGCTTGATAATTATTGTTTGTTGGCCGATTGATGTGCGGAATGTGGGAAGAAACAGAGGATGCATTAATAAAAAAGCCCCGGTTCATTGAAGCCGGGGCTTGATCGGTTTTTAGGTTTCACCCAAACCTAATCGGCGGCCGAGGATCCAATTTCAGTTAATGGTTCAACCGGTTTGGCCCTCCATTTTCCGGTGACGATGTCCTTTAAACGCAGGGTGCCTTCACCGCCGACACGGACGTCACGGCGTTGGAATAACTGCCAGGAGATTAAGGCCAGGACCAGGTCGATGGCCAAGAAAACTCCAAACCAGGTCAAGTTGAGACCATCCTCGATGGCCGTGGCCGTCTCCAAGTAGGTTAGGGGTGAGAAATCAGCAGCCCGTTCCAATTGCTCGACTGCCCCTGAAAGGAAGGTGATGAAGAAACTTGCTACCACCAGCATTGCGGTCAGCATACTGGCCATGCTGCGGGCTGGCAGCACCATGCTGAAGAGCAAGGCCAGGGTCATGAAGAACATCAAGATACCAAATAGGGAGACGAACGGCAGTAACAGCTCAAACGCCGGGATTGTGAAATTCTCCGACCAGGTCATGGACAACAGCAGCGAAGCCCAGGAGATCAGCAACAGGATGATGGTCACCAGGGTGGTGGCTAGGAAACGACCCCAGAAAAGAGTCGTGCGGCTGACAGGGTGGGCTAGGATCAGGTCGAGGGTGCCGCGCTCTTCATCACGGGCAAGCAGGCTGGCACCCACCCCACTAACAAACAGACCTAAAATCAGGGGCACAAAGGAGAAGTACTCGACATCAAGCCAGCCGATCGGGGTGCTCATCCCGGCGAAATCGAACATTTCCGCAAGCTCGGGAAGAGCTTCCATGTATGCTGCCATCAAGTCGCCGGTGCCGGCAATCATGTCGAACAAAGAACCCATCATGATCCCCAGGACAGCCAAGCCAATCCCCCAGCCGATGATTGCACCGCGTGAGCGGCGTAAAGTGTAACGAATTACGGTAAACATATTATTTGTCCTCCTTCCCTTCGTAGTAGGCAAGGAAAATCTCTTCCAGGCTGGTGCGCTCGGTCTCAAAATCGCTGACCGGATACTGCGCCAGGGTCTTGACCAAGGCATCCATCTCGCCTTCAACCTGCAGCAATACGCTCAAGCCGTCGTCTTTATCGACCAACTCAACCCCCGGAAGGTTGAAGAGTTCGTCAGCCGCGGTGGGCTGCTGGAAGCGGATGCGCACCTGGCGCATGGAGCGGTTGAGTAACGAAGCAGTCTCTGCAACTTCGACGATCTTGCCCTTGCGGATGATGGCGACCCGGTCGGTGACGGCCTGCACTTCGCTGATGATATGCGAGGAGAAGAAGACCGTGGCCCCGTTATCCTGGGCTTCGGCCAGCATGCGTAGAACCTCCTGCTGCATGAGCGGGTCAAGGCCGCCGGTGGGCTCGTCGAGCAGTACAAGCTCAGGGCGATGCATCAGTGCTTGCACGACGCCAACCTTCTGCTTATTACCATGCGAGAAGTTTTTGATTGGGGTTTTGAGGTCCAACTTGAGACGGTCGGACAATTCCTGGATGAAGTCCCAGTTCGAACGATTGCCGCGCAGGCGGTTGAAATAACGGAAAACCTGACGGGCGGTCATATTCTCGTCAAGGTGCAGTTCGCCGGGCAGATAACCGACGCGCTCCTTGATCGCTTCAGGCTCTGCCTGTGGGTTCAGCCCCAGCACACGGATCGTACCGCCTTGCGGGCGGATCAAATCCAGCATGCAGCGGATGGTGGTGGTCTTCCCGGCTCCATTGGGCCCCAGAAAACCAAAGACCTCTCCCTGTTTAACTTCCAGATCAACGCCAAATAGTGCTTGGACGTTGCCGTAGGATTTGAGCAATCCTTGCGTTTGGATCACATAAGATTCTGACATATAAAAACCTCTCGGTTCCTGTATTTGTACACACGGCTCGACAGACTACGATCCAGAACACTTGAATTGTAGCACCCTAGAGTTTCGGTGTTGCAGACAACCACATCTCAATTAGCTGACAAGCTGACCATCACCCGCATTCATCCCCTAGTTTTCTTTTTCCCAATTTCTGGGGGAATCCAAATGTATACTACGCAAACAAATCACAAACCAGGGCCTCTAATACCTCCTCAAGCGAAGGTTGCTCTGGTTCCTCCTTGAAATGCGCGAGGCGACGAAAAATCTCGCCCGCTGCCTCATGGAAACCCGCGGGCACCCCGGCCTCTGTAAAAGTTGCTGCTATCTCATCCATCTCCCCAGTAAATCGCCATGCCTTAACCGGCGCCCGTTTGACTCTTCCCGCCGTTTGTTCCGCAAAATCTGACCCACGCCTAGACCATTGTCTCTCCAAATCTTTTCGAACCCCAAGCTCCTCAGCCGTAGCGAGAATCGCGCAAAGTAAGGCTGTCGTTCCCTTGGTGTATGCCGCGTAACACATCTTGAGTGCAGATGCTTTCCCAATTTCCTCGCCGATAATGCACGTCTCGAGTGGACCTTCGGAGAAACATTCGGTCACCTGCTCAGCATACTCGCCGGAGAGGTAGAGCCACGTCTTCCCAGGGTCCCATGCAGGTCCGCCGATGATGCCACCATCTATGAATTTCACACCTGCTTCATCCATTAACCGACCTATGTTTTTCGCCCGCTGCGGCGCTATCGCATTGGCATCAAGATAAAGCCCATTAAAGGACGTTTCCAAAGTTTGTCTCGCCACATCCTCTGCGGCATGAGGTGGACATACGCAGACAATCACAGAGCAAGTTTCGCAAAGCTCGTTCAAAGATCGAACTTCAACAAGATTGTGTTTCTCAGCTCGTTCGTGTGTTTGCGCGCTTCGCCCTGCAGATGCCCAATAGACCGTGTGCCCTGAATTTTGAGCCGATGCGGCCAGGGATATTCCCATGGCACCGGGGTGTAGAAATCCAATTTTCAGCTTTGTCATGGTCCCTCTCTCATCCCTGCCCAATCCTCTGGGGGCATCCTTGCGCTTTTCCGGGGCTGGTTGGCATCCGAAGAAAAGAACGATCAGTCAACCATTCTTCCCATGATCACGGTGTCCGCGTAATCATCCTCTGCGAATTTGATATCGCGTGTAGCCCTACCTTCGATCATGAAGCCATTTTGGTGGTAGAGAGCTATGGCAGCCTCACTCGTTGAGAAGACGAATAAACCAAGCTTCTCGATTCCCTTATTCCCTTCTGCCCAGCGAACAATGGTGTCTATTAGCGCATTTCCGATCCCATGTCTGCGCCACTCGGAGTGTACCCAGACCGAATCCACATCGCCGAAGTGCGCGGTGCGCTTAAGTCCGCCTGCCTTAACGCGCGCCATTCCCACGATCAGCCCGTCAACATCAGCGACAACTCGAAGGCAGCCTGGGCGTTTGATCTCATCAGCAATAGCCTTTCGCTCTGCTTCCTCGGTGCGCTGCATTTCTTCTAATAGGAGCAAAGTGTATCGATCCTCGGCTAACACAGACCGGTAAAGATCCAAAATAGCTGCTGCATTAGTCTCAGATGCAGTTCGAATATAGTATTGCTCCCCCTGCTCCAAGGTTAGCTCCCGTTGTTTGATTTCACCCATATGGGTTGACCTCTCTTAATGATTCTAATTCCCATTCTTCCTGCCAAACGAAGAAGAGCGAGCAGAAACATGTAAGAACTCCCCTGAACTGGATGTTTATATGAAGACTTTTTTGGGTTGATACGCTGCGTTTCGATCCCGACCCATCAAGAAGAGCCCGCTAGAGGAATGACATAAAAGAGAATAGCAAAAAAGTGAAACGCGCTTCCCGCCAGCACGAAAATATGCCAGATTGCGTGGTGATACGGCAGTCGACGCCAAACATAGAAAACAATCCCTACCGTGTAGGAAAGTCCTCCCATGAGCAGAAGGAGAAGCCCCCCCGGGGCCATAGCAGCGAGCAAGGGTTTTGTCGCGAAGACCACTACCCACCCCATTCCTACGTAAAGTGCTAAAGATATTAATGGCCACTTGCGCAGTTTTGTTACTTGAAAAATGATTCCAATGACTGCGAGGCCCCAGACTACCCCAAAGAGAGTCCAGCCCCAAGCGCCGCGCAAACTCACAAGAGTGAATGGCGTATAGGTCCCTGCGATCAGAAGAAAAATGACCGAATGATCAATTGTCTGGAGTATGCTCTTTGCGCGTGGAAGCTGGATGCTGTGATAAAGGGTGGAGGCGGCATACAACAGGATCAATGTTGCGCCGTAAATACTGCTGCTTACAACGTGCCAGGCATCTCCCAACACACTGGCAAATGCCGTAAGTACGGCTAAGCCGCCGATTGAAAGAACCATTCCAACGCCGTGCGTCACACTGTTGGCGATTTCCTCACCGATGCTGTAGCGGGGTTTACTATAGGATGTCATATTCACTATTCTAACGTATTCTCGGCTCGTGAGCTGGAACGCTTGGTATCAGATTACGCCAATTCGCACTTATCCCTAATAATCGAGGCCTGAACGGGCACGAACAATTCGTCTAAGCCTTCAGTCGCTTGAAGGAAGGGGCAGTGTATACGAGTCTAATACCTCCCCACCCAAACCGTACGCTGTCATGCCGATGCGGTCGGGGAAAATTTCCAGGATCACAAAGTGCGACTTGGCCGTGAAGAATTCGCTTTCTTCTCTCGTGTCCTGCTTGCCATAGAGTTTATAAGAACCTCCACCCGAAACGATGTATGTTACGCCATTCAATTCCAGCCGTTCATAGTTGTGGTCATGACCGGATAGCACCAGGGCAACATTGGCTTTCTCGAATAGTGGAACCCAGGCTTGCCGGATGGGTATCCCGTCATCAGGATGATAACCACTCGTGAAAGGAGGAATATGGAAGACCACGATATTCGTTGTCGATGTGCTTTCTCTCAACTTTTCCTGGAGCCAAGCATTTTGCTCCTCCCTCAATTCTAAAGAATAAAACTGCTGGCTATTGAGAAAAATAAATTGGTAATTTCCGTGCGTGAATGCATACCATTCACGTTGTCCAGACACGCCACTGAAATCATCCCCCCCGTAACTATTCTCCAGCGGAGGAAATGCTGCGTAGTAGAAAGGCTGAGCCCGCCAATAGGCATCTTCATACCCTTCGTGGTTGCCAAAGACCGGGTAAATAGGCGCTGCGTGGAGCAGGTCAGCCAGCGGTTGATAGAACTTCCTGATAAAAGCTTGCGGAGGGGAAGAATCCTCATAAACATTGTATACAAGATCACCAGTGTGAATGACCCATTCAGGGTGATGGGATGCCAATTCTTCAGCAAGCTGATAGGTTACCTCTTCTCCGAAGCCCGAATCTCCGATCACACCTATGCGGATAGGCCAATCGTTTTCCTGCGGCATTCGGATCGTAATAGGTTCCCAGATGCCCTCTGCAAAGGAAGGTGGATGGTGGACCTCTTCATCATCAGAAACACCTACCCACGCCTCATACAAAGCTCCAGGCTCCAAATTACTCACCTTGATAAGGTGTGTGTCCGTTGCTGCGTTAAACGTGATCCACTGAGCCTGGTCTGATGGGCTGCCATACCGCAAGTAAAATAGTGCGCCTTCCGCTGGCAACTCCAGCATGAAGTAAAGATCTGCTTCTGTATCTGAGATATGCTGGATTGTAAGCGGGATAACGTAAGCACCGAGGGCCTTTGAAGAATCATAACTTGGAGGCGGGATCGGTTCCTCAAGCGTAGGTGCAATCGTTGGTGTGAGTGGAGGGGGTAATTTTGCCGGCGTTGACGTCCCGGGCAGCTCTGTTGTAGACGGCAGTTTGGGATACTCATCCTGCACCGAACCCCCGGATCGAGCACAGCCTGTCAGCGTTCCCAACAATATAACACCAGCGATAACGCAGATCATTCGGAGCTGGTGGGGCGGCGGCGTTAAGCTCCTTTTTTTGCAGCTTGCCAAAGCTCCTCCAATTCATCGATTGTTAGTTCAGAAAGCTTACGTTTTTCTACCCGTGCTTGTTTTTCGACATCCGTAAACCTTCGCCGGAAGCGGCGATTAGCCTCTCGCAAGGCGGCTTCCGGATCAACGCCTCTCCAACGAGCGTAATTTACTACAGCAAACAGTAAATCTCCAACTTCCCAAGCTACGTGTTCGTCTTCAGAAGCTTCTTGAACCTCGGCGAGCTCCTCCTCGAGCTTCTCCAGCACGCCATCGATGTTAGGCCAATCGAAGCCCACTCTAGCGACTCTCGCCTGAATCTCTTCCGCTTGCGTGAGCCCAGGCAGGTCAATGGGTACACCATCCAGGATACCTTTGTCGGAGCCCTCATTCTCGCGCTCGACTTCCTTAAGCGCCTCCCAGTTGAGCAATACCTGGTCGACATCCTCAACATCCAGGTCAGCAAAAACATGTGGATGGCGGCGGATGATCTTCGCTTGAATGCTGGCGATAACATCGGACGTTGTAAAGAAGCCCTCTTCGGTCGCGATCTGGGCATGGAGGACAATTTGAAGCAGCAGATCGCCCAACTCCTCCTGCAGCGCATCCATATCTTCAGTGTCCAACGCCTGGAGGGCTTCGTACGCCTCCTCCATAAGATGATTCCGCAGGCTTTGATGTGTTTGTTTAATATCCCACGGGCACCCGTCGGGAGCGCGTAGATGTGCAACCGTCTCCTGGAAATTCTCGAAGGCGGACTCCACCGGCATCTCCGGTAGGAAAAGTGTCGTCATATAGCTGATACTCTCGCTGTGATCAATTTCCGCCAGGGGGATATCTTCTCTCCATCCATCGTCGGTTCCTGCCTTATGTAACAAGCTGGCAGGATGGTCAGGAGGATATTGATTCAACAAGGTCAATTTAACATCCGCAGCGACGAGTTTGGAATATAGCTGCCCGACCAGTGCCGGTGTATCGGGCGGAAATGGTGGATGATATCTTCCAGCAATCTCTAGAGCATCATAAATCGAAAGACCATCCAATGCATCGAGACCGAGAAGCCCCAGACACGGTTCAATAAAGCTTATGCCATGGAGCACACGAACAGAGATATTCTCCTCCGCGGCCAAGCGCAGGAGAGCGCTTACCGTCGCCTCGCCGATCGTTGGATCCCCGGGAACTGCATAAACGACGGGTGGATTTCCGCGCACCTCTTCGAGAATTGTATTAACAATGGCTGTATAAACCCCATCGAAGTCATCGATCTCTTCGTAGAGGTGGTCGAAAGTGATGAGCTCACCTTGCGGAGAGAGCGCATCAAACACAGGATGATGACCCGTTCTGAAATAGATGACCTTCGAGCCTGTGAGCAATTCCCACACGCTGCGTGAGACAAACTCCGGTGAGCCCGGCCCCAATCCCACAATCGTCAAATCTGCTCCCAAAACAGCCTCCTGAAACAACACTAAAGGCCGGGGTAAGTTAACCTCCCCGGCCTGGTTTTTCCACAAGCAATAAAGGACGCATAGTGCCTGGATCGATCAGCGTTTCGTATACGTCGGTGCCTTGCGCGCACGCTTCAAACCCGGCTTCTTGCGCTCCTTCATGCGCGAGTCGCGAGTGAGGAACCCTCCGGATCGCATCATCGGTCGCAGCTCAGGTTCCATTTTAATCAGGGCTCTTGCTACGCCGTGCATAACTGCACCCGTCTGCCCCGTGACACCGCCGCCTTTGACGTGTACGGATACATCTAGCTTGCTTTCCATCTCCGCCACTTTCATGGGATCGAGGATGATATCCATGTCACCCATGCGAGTGAAGTACTCCGCGCCAGGTTTGCCATTGACAATAATATTCCCACTGCCAGGCGTAATACGAACGCGGGCCGAGCTGGTTTTTCGTCGTCCTATGCCTTCATAATATTTCTCAGACATTTATCCTGCCTTCCTCTAACCTTCTTATCGACGTAGTTCCGTGAGTCAGTTCCCTTAGGCTCAAATTAATCGAACTTCAGTTTTTTAGGTTTCTGTGCACTATGAGGATGATCTGCCCCTCGATAGACTTTTAGCTTTTTCATGAGCTTCCGACCCAAGCGATTGTGCGGAACCATGCCCCACACCGCTGAAGTGATTACACGATCCGGGAACTTCTCCAATTGATTACGGAGTGAAATCGCCTTTAGGCCACCCGGGTAACCCGAATGGCGATAATACATTTTCTGATCCAATTTCTTTCCCGTAACGGTCACTTGTTCAGAATTTATGACAATGACAAAGTCTCCCAAATCAACGCCGGGCGTGTATTCAGGTTTGCTTTTCCCTATCAGGACCTGAGCGATACGTGATGCCAGACGTCCAAGGTTCTCCCCTGCCGCGTCAACAACATACCAGTCTCGAGTTATATCTTCGGGTTTTGGATAATACGTTTTCTGCACGCTTCCTACTCCTGCATTCCTTCGTAATCGATCTCTACCGCTTCAATGGCTTCCGCTTACACCGCCCCAAATTCTATGCGGGCTTATTCGTATTTTACGCTGAGAAGGCACAATCCTTGTGAAGGCGCTAATCCACCATCCCATTTTTGATTGGGGTTCTGCACTGCGGCAAGAAAATCGTCCATTTCCATCTTGCCATTCCCAATGGTCAAGAGTGCAGATACCAGCCTTCGCACCATGTGGTAGAGAAAGGCATTAGCCTCAATCTCGAACCACAGTTCATCATCCTTCAGATCCCAAACCGCTTCGAAGATCTCCCGCACCGTACTCCCCTCTGGTCGCGGTGCGCTGCCAAAAGCGCCGAAATCTTTCTTGCCGACGATCATACCCGCGGCACGGTTCAACAATTGGATATCCGCTTCGGCTCCGATGCGCCAGGCGTAACGCTCTCGCAACGGATCCCGCGTTTTATCAATGAAGAGGCTATAGCGATAACGTCTGCTGACGGCTGAATATCGCGGGTGAAAGTCTTTCTGTGCAAGCGAAGTCTTTCGGACAGCGACATCGTATGGCAGGTTTGCGTTTATCGCCATACTGAGATCATCGGGCGTGTGCTTCCACGCGAGTTTGTAGGCGATAACCTGACCCCGTGCGTGGACGCCGCTATCGGTTCGCCCGGCTGCTCTCAGGGAGCTTTCTTGCCATCCGATGTTCTGAAGTGCCTGCTCCAGTTCTCCTTGGACGGTTCTCCGCCCAGAAACCTGTCGCTGGAAACCTTCAAATTTTGTGCCGTCGTAAGCTACGATCGATTGGTAAGCTGCTAAAGACGGAGTTTCTTCCTGCCCCGTCACGGCCGGTTTCATCCCAGCCTATTCTTCTACGAGTTCTAAGATGACCATCTCCGCGGCGTCGCCGAGGCGTTGCCCGAGTTTAATTACCCGGGTGTATCCACCTGGTCGATCCACATAGCGCGGGGCGATATCATCAAAAAGCTTCATCACGATTTCGTTGTCATTCAACCGTGCGGCTGCCAGGCGACGTGCGTGAACTGCTTTCGCTTCTCCCGCTTCGTTACCCTTCTTCGCCAGCGTGATCAGCTTTTCCGCGCCGCCTCGCACTGCTGCCGCTTTCGCTTTGGTTGTTTTGATTCGCTCGTGACGAAAGAGATCTTTCATCAGATTCTTTCGCAACGCGATACGATGGCCCTTGGACCGGCTTAATCTTTTACCTGCAACTTGGTGTCTCATCAATCCCTCACTCCGCCTCTTCCGCCTGCTCCGACTCTTCGTCAAGATAGCCCTTCTCAGACAAGCGCTCCTTGAGTTCGTCGAGGCTCTTCTCGCCGAAGTTGCGGATGGATAACATCGCTTCCTCACCCTTTTCGAGCATGTCGAGCACTTCACCGACGTTCGTAATTCCCGTTCGCTTGAGAGAGTTGAAAACCCGCACCGTGAGGTCAAGGTTTTCAATGGGAATTTCATAAACCTCACTGATAAGGCGAGTATCTTCCTCTTCAACCGCTGCGACCATCAGGCTCTCTTCTGTGACGCCGCCGATATCGCGTAGATGCGCCATGAGAATTTGCGCGCTGCGGCTTAATGCTTCCTCAGGCTTGATCGTGCCATCGGTCCAGATCTCGATTACCAGCGAGTCATAGCTAGTATCCTGACCCACTCGGGCGCGCCCGATTTCGTAGTGCACCCGTCGTACTGGGTTGAAAATCGCATCCGTCGGGAGCTCTCCAATAGGTAGGCGGCCGCGCTCATCAGAAGGGGAATACCCCCGCCCCCGCTCAACGTTCATCTCGATTTCAAGATGTGCCTTATCGTCATCCACAGTGAACAGATAGAGCTCCGGATTGACGATCTCCACTTCAGCGGGAGCGATGATGTCAGCCGCCGTTACAACGCCCTCACCTTTCACATCAAGGCGCAAGCGGGCGGATTCGCCCTCGTGCAAGAAGAGACGCAGTTTCTTGAAATTCAACATCAACTGCAGCACATCTTCACGGACGCCAGGAATGTCTGTGAATTCATGCGGAATATCCGTTATGCGTATGGAGCTTACCGCAGCGCCCTCCAGGGAACTTAACAGAATCCGTCGAAGAGCGTTGCCGACCGTAATACCATATCCAGCCTCAAGAGGGCTGATCACGAATTTTGCATAATTTTGAGCGATGGCTTCTCGTTCAATCTTCGGCATAACTAGGTTGGTGGTTATAACCACAATATCCCTCCGCGACCCACGACCATAGGAACAGTTCCTTGCACGGATCGATTATCTCGAATAGTACTCAACAATCAATTTATCATTCAAGCTGGCATCGATATCCGTTCGTTCCGGTGCAACAAGCATTTTCCCCGACAAGTCGCTCAAATCACGCTCCAGCCAAGCCGGGACGGTTTTTGGTTCAGCGATATCCGCCAAACCCTGAAAGAAAGTGCGTTTCCGTGAACCCTCTCGAACCTCGATTGCATCACCTGGCGAAACAAGCATAGAGGGGACATCCGTCCTCCTGCCATTGACGTTGAAATGCCCATGCGTCACAAGCATACGAGCATGTGCACGACTTTCGGAATAGCCTAGGCGATATACAACATTATCTAGCCTGCACTCAAGCATCTTTAGAAGGTTCTCGCCCGTGAGACCCCGCTGTTGGGAAGCAATTCGATAATATCGACGAAATTGCCGTTCCGTAACTCCATAGATGCGGCGTGTCTTCTGCTTCTCGCGCAACTGCCGACTGTAATCTGATACTCGCCGACGGCGCCATTGAGCATCACGTCCGTGCTCCCCTGGGGGGTAGCCGCGTCGCTCGAATGAACATTTCGGTGTAAAACAGCGTTGTCCTTTGAGAAAGAGTTTTTCTCCCTCGCGGCGACAAAGCTTACAAACAGGTCCGATATACCTTGCCATAACGTTATGATTCCTTCCTTATCTGGTTAAACCTTAAACACGGCGCTTCTTGGGCGGCCGGCAGCCATTATGCGGAATTGGCGTTGTATCACTGATCGAACGGATCTTGACACCCTCCGCCATTAGCGCCCGTATAGCAGACTCACGGCCAGGACCAGGTCCCTTGACATGGACATCAAGTTCCTGCAATCCAAGGTCCTTTGCAGTTTTCATAACCGCTTTTGCGGCAAGCCCGGCTGCATAAGGGGTACTCTTGCGCGACCCTTTAAAACCCGCCGAACCCGCGCTCGCCCAAGCTACTGCATTCCCTTGTGTATCTGTTATTGTGATTATCGTGTTATTAAAGGTCACGTGGATATGCGCTATCCCATGGGACAGTGTTCGCTTCTCCTTGCGTGACTTGCTCTTTTTTGATCCCGCCGCTCTCTTTGCCATACTTTTCCGCCTATCTAATTATTCTCAAACGATTATTCCCGGACACATGGAGGCAACACTCACAAATGGCGACCGCTATGGGTGAAAGGAAGCCTTCAACCGCCAGAGTGTGCTCTAAAAAAACGAGCCCGATTTACTTCTTCGTCGCTCCGCGCCTGCGCCCTCGACCCGCAACTGTTTTCTTCGGGCCTTTGCGTGTTCGCGCGTTTGTTCGCGTCCGCTGACCATGAACGGGCAAATTCCGGCGATGGCGTAAGCCACGGTAGCAGCCAATTTCGATCAGCCGTTTGATATTCATCTGGACCTCTCGCCGGAGGTCGCCTTCGACGACAAGATTCTGCGAGATAAAATCGCGCAAACTTGTAACCTCGCCCTCGGTTAAATCACGCACTCTTCGATCCGGGTCAACACCCGCTGAGAGTAGTGCATTGCGTGCCGTGGTTCGACCGATCCCATGGATGTAGGTCAATCCGATTGCGACGCGCTTATTCCGAGGAAGATCAACACCTTCGATTCGTGCCATAGCTCTATCCCTGTCTTTGCTTGTGACGCGGATTTTCGCAAATCACATAGACTTTCCCACGCCGCTTTACGATTTTGCATTTTGCGCAACGTTTCCGAACAGAAGAAGATACTTTCATCTTCGCTTACTCCTTTACTGCAAAAGCCGGATCTACTCGGCCAGCAAAGTAATTATTATATCTAATCCACTCCCCCTCGTCTAGCTCTTCGTCCATTGCTGTTAGTATCCAAGGACCGTTTTCTGTCACAGCAACAGAGTGTTCAAAGTGGGCTGTTAGACGTCCATCTTTTGACGCTACTGTCCACTGATCTTGCAAGATGCGGGTTTCAAAACTCCCGCTCATTACCATAGGTTCCAGGGCAATTGTCATTCCTGGCTTAAGCGGTACTCCACGACCTTTGCGACCATAGTTCGGAACCTGAGGTTCCTCATGCATAGATCTACCAACTCCGTGCCCTGTGTACTCCCGAACGACATGAAAACCATTGCCTTCAACATGGGCTTGAATAGCTTCAGAAACGTCGCCCGTAGAATTCCCGGGGATCATTTTTTTGATCCCTTCGAATAACGCCTCCCGTGTGATCCGGAGAAGCTTTTGCGCTTCCTCTGCGATCTCCCCCACACCAACAGTCAGCGCAGAGTCGGCAACGAAGCCATCGTAGATCGTCCCGCAATCTATGCTTACGATATCCCCATCCTCTAAACGACGGTCCCCAGGAATTCCATGCACCAATTCATCGTTTATCGAGATCGTCGTTTCGGCGGGATAAGGATACGCTCCCGGAACACCAACAAACGCTGGTACTGAACCGGATTTCTTGAGCACTTCTGCGGCGGCACGATTCACATCCACAGTCTTAACGCCAGGGCGTACAACTTCGAGCGCCGCGGCCAGAGCTCGGGCATTGATTTTCCCTGCCTCGCGCATCAATGCAAGCTCACGCGAGCTTTTCAAGACAATTCCCCGCTTCGAGGTCATCCGTTAGCCCCCACGGACAGGACGCTTCTTAATGAATTCGTCACATAGTCGATCATGATTCGTTCCGAGATCAACTCACCCTTGTCGATAACCATCTCCGCCGCCTGGCCCAGTTCTGTTTTGTTTGTAAGGTGCTCGAGCTAACGTACCAATACCGCCTGGTCATAGCCGCGCAGCTTAAGCTCAGCCTCGATTGAGCGATACAAATCTCGAACGACGCCAACCACGATCAGCAAACCAGAAGATGAAACCAGCAATAACCCAGTATTCGAATCTCCCATGGGCCAGATCAGTCCCACTAAAAATGGCATAATTGCCACAATACCCAGGAAGAACGCGCCCACAAACGTGATCCGCCGCATCACGCGCGTCAGATAGCGCTGCGTGGCGGCGCCTTTCGTCACACCCGGGATCTGCGCACCGGATCGTTTCAGATTCTCGCCGTAATTCTGCTGCGAGAAGAGGACATCAGTGTAGAAGAAGGTAAAAGCCACAACCATCAGGAAGTATAGAATCCAGTAGATATCGCTGAAACCACCGAAGGTACTCTGAAGGAAGACTGCGATATTCTGAACGGTCACATTCTCTGAGCCGATGAAAAACTGCGCCAAAACTGCCGGGAAAGTCAGGATCGATTGTGCAAAGATGATCGGGATCATGCCCGCCATGTTGACCATCAATGGCAACGTGCCTTTAACAGGCATAGACATGCGATTTCCCACACGCCGTCCCGGGTACATTACAGGCACATTCCGACGGCCTTCCTGAACATAGACAATGACAAATATCGTTGTTAAAGTTAGGAATACCAGGAAGATCGCCATAGGGATGACCTGCTGATAATTGCCGGTGAGCAGCTGGCCAACATTGCTCGGGATTCGAGTGACGATTCCAGAGAAAATGATCAACGAAAGCCCCTGATTCTTGATCCCGTACTCAGAGATAAGTTCTCCCAGCCAGATCGCGAACATCGTGCCCGCCGTCATCGTCAAGATAGTTGTCATTGTGGCCAGGTTTAATCCTAATGGAGTATTGAGGATACTCCCGCCCTGCCCCGTGGCATATTGCTCAAAAAGCCGGATCTGACCTACAGCCTGCAGGGCTGCCATTGGCACCGCCAGATAATACGTCCATTTTTCCTGCCATTTGCGGGCTTCTCGGGGATCATCTTCCATGCGCCGCTGAAGCGCGGGGATGATGGGAACCAGAAGCTGCAGGATAATTTGCGCGGTGATGTAGGGATAGACACCCATGGCCAGGACAGAAAAATTCGATACAGTTCCGCCGGAAAGCAAGTCTAATAGACCGAATAGCGTCTGTCCTTGCCCCGAACCAGCCATCACACCTTCGATGGCTAAGCGGTTAATTCCCGGAACGGGAATATGTGCCACAAATCGGTAGAGGATCAGCAGTAATATCGAAATCAGGATTCGATTACGAATATCCGATGATATGAATAGAAAGCGCCACGCGGAGCGTCGCATCCCTTACTCCTTTTGAGCCACTGATTTCAAATCTCTAGCAGCTCGACCGTTCCACCCGCAGCTTCGATCTTCTTCTTTGCCCCTTGAGTGATCCGATGCACATGGATCTTCAACGGCACTTTGATCTCTCCGCGGCCTAATAAAACCACCGGCTTTCGCGCATTACGCAGGATGCCAGCTTCTACAAGGCTATCCGGGGTAACTTCGGCGTCGGCCTTCAACTCCGACAGATTATCGAGATTCACCTCGTACCAAACAATGCGATTGATATTGGTAAACCCTCTTTTAAATGGGAGACTGCGGTAGAAAGGCAGATTCCCACCCTGGTGATATAACTTCCCGCCGGACCCGGAGCGAGCACCATATCCCTTTACGCCGCGTCCCGCTGTTTTCCCTTGTCCAGCCGATATTCCCCGGCCGACCCGCTTGCGGCGCTTTGTAGCGCCGTGGCGTGGTTGAAGATCGTGTAGTTTCATCGGTTGTTACTCCTCAACCTGTACCAGGTGTTGAATTTTCGTGATCATGCCGCGCACTGCCGGGTTGTCATAATGCTCGACCGTTTGACGCAGCCGGCGCAACCCGAGGGCGCGAACGGTTCGCTTTTGTCGCTCAGAATACCCAATCGGGCTCTTCACCAACGTAATGCGCAAGGCTTTTCCCTTGCTTGCTCGTTTAGCCATTGCGCTCTCGCTCCCAGAAGGGCATTAGTTGTCCCCGATCCTTACCCCGCTTTGCGGTTTCCTCCTCGATCCATTTAAGATCTTGGAGCCCTTTAATCGTCGCTCGCGCGACATTTAGGACATTCGCGCTGCCAAGAGACTTCGTAAGAATGTTTTGCACTCCTGCAGCCTGTAATACAGCACGCACCGCACCACCGGCAATCACTCCTGTACCTGGAGACGCGGGCTTCAACATGACGAGTGCTCCACCGTGTTTCGAGTTAACTTGATGAGGTATAGTCGACCCCACAAGAGAGATCAGGCGCATGTTCTTACGTGCTTTCTCGGCTGCTTTGCGGATGGCGTCCGGAACACCGCGCGCCTTTCCAACGCCGAGTCCCACCCGCCCCTTGTTGTCACCCACAACCACGGTGACACGGAATGCAAAACGACGGCCACCCTTAACTACCTTAGCAACTCGGGAGATGTCAATTACTCGCTCGTCGAATTCATCACGATCGTCTTTACGATCCCGAAAGTTTTTTCTCACCGATCGCTCTCCTTATTCTTCAGAATTCAAGACCGGCTTCTCGAGCCGCCTCGGCTAGTGCCTTAATACGACCATGATAGCGGAAACCGCCACGGTCAAAGACAACTTCTTTAATACCTTCTTTCTTCGCTTTTTTTGCCAGCTCCTGCCCTACTAATGCGGCCTGTTCTGTTTTGTTCAAATCCTTTAGCTTCGACCGAAGAGCCTGCTCTACGGTGGAGACCGCTGTAATTGTGTGCCCACGCTCATCGTCGATGACTTGTGCGTAGATCTGGTTTAAGCTCCGAAAGACGTTCAAACGCGGACGTCCAGCGGTTCCCGAGACTTTTTTCCGCACCCGACCATGGCGTCGTATGCGCTTCTTATTTCTGCTTTCTTTCGCCATAATTACGCCATCACCTTACCGGCCTTACCGGCTTTACGACGGACATACTCGCCCTTATAACGGATTCCCTTACCTTTGTAAGGTTCCGGCGGGCGAATTTTGCGGATGTCTGCAGTAACCCGGCCGACCAATTCTTTATCGATTCCCTTTACAATAATCGTTCGCGCGCGCGTGTCTACCTCGAATTCAATACCTTCGAGAGGCGATACGCGCACGGGATGGGAGAAACCCACGTGCACGATGAGCTCCTTTCCTTCGAGCTCCGGTCGATAACCTACTCCTTCAATCTGAAGGGTTTTTTCAAATCCCTCGCTCACGCCCACAACCATATTGTTGATCAGGGAACGAGTAAGACCATGAAATGCGCGCATCCGTGGCGCGTCCGAAGGTTTCTCAACCGTGATAACCCCATCTTCAAGCTTGATTAACATCTCCGGTCGAAGCTCCCTCGTCAACTCACCCTTGGGACCTTTGACACGGACTTTTGTATTTTTAATCTCTGCTTGTACGCCATCCGGGATGACGATTGGCATACGACCGATTCTCGACACTTCAACCTCCATCCTTCATCATTCGAGGATTGCCTCCGCTCCATACCCACCCCAAATTATCCTTCTCTCGTTCCTGCCGAGTCCCATGGGGCTTGGGAGAACTTCCTCGAATCGTGGGCATGATCTGGTGCGCTTTTATGCTACCAGACCTCGCATAATACCTCTCCGCCCACGCCAAGTTGACGAGCGCGAACTCCAGTTACTACACCCTTGGGTGTTGTTAGGATTGCGATTCCCAATCCTGATTGCACCCACGGAATCTCGCCCCGCCCGACATAAATGCGGCGGCCAGGCTTACTTACTCGTTTCAATCCGGTGATAACCGGTTTTCTGTCCCGGCGCTCACCAACATACTTGAGATTGATCCGCAGGGCATCCTGAGGTTTATCCTCAATAGACACCTGTTCGAACCCGTCGATAAAGCCTTCCTCAACGAGGATTTTAGCTAGCGCTACTTTTATCTTAGAGCTCGGGATCGATACGTTCTGATTCCCCGCCATTACGGCGTTACGGATCCGAGTTAAAAAATCAGCAATAGGATCTGAGACACTCATTAAAACCTCTCTCGATCAATTCTTACCAGGATGACTTCACGAGCCCTGGAATCTTACCGTCCAGCGCTTGTTCACGAAGGCAAATACGGCATAGCTGAAAACGGCGGTAATAACCACGCGGCCGACCACAAATGCGGCAGCGATTGCGCACTCGGACCTTATACTTCCTGCGGGTTTCCCGTATCGGCATGCATGTCTTAGCCATAAACATCGCCTTTCCCAAAGGGCATTCCGAGTAATTGCAGCAGTCGGTGCCCAAGCTCATCGTCCGGTGCCGTTGTGACAAACGTGACTTCAAAACCACGAACTTTGTCGATTTTGTCGTATGCGATCTCCGGAAAGATCAATTGCTCACGGATGCCCACTGTGTAGTTGCCCCGGCCATCAAAACTGTTGGGGGATACACCACGAAAGTCACGTGTGCGAGGCATCGCAACGTTGACCAACCGATCGAAGAAAGACCACATACGTTCCCCTCGAAGGGTTACCTTTACGCCGATCGAACTCCCCTCGCGCAGTTTGAAGTTTGCAATGCTCTTGCGCGCTTTGGTCACGACAGGCTGTTGGCCGGTGATGATCGTCATATCGCCAACTGCGGCGTCAAGAGCCTTCGAGTTGTCAATCGCCTCACCGACACCGACATTTACTACAATCTTTTCAAGCTTTGGAACCATCATTCGGTTCTCAAGATTGAATTCCTTCATCAGCGTCGGGAGAAATTCCTTTTCGAATTGTTCTTTTAGATGATGTGCCATTCCGTTATGGCTCCCTCTTCCTTTTAGGAGTCGACGACCGCGTCACACTTCTTGCAATACCGTTGAGCTTTGCCATCGACCCGCCTAACTCCGATGCGTGTCGGCTGATTACACTTCGGGCAGATCAACGATACGTTCGAAATGTGGATCGGCGCTTCAAATTTAATAATTCCAGGGTTCATTGTCCGTCCACCAGCTTGAACCTGACGCTGATGTTTCTTGCGGATGTTAACACCCTGAACGACTACCCTCGCCTTAGCGGGTAAGATACGGATCACTTCTCCCTGTGTGCCCTTATCTCGACCACTCATAATCTTCACTTGGTCCCCTCGTTTGATCCTTAACGTCTGAGCCACCGCAACAAGCCTCCTATAGGACTTCCGGCGCAAGAGAAACAATCTTCGTGAACCCCTTCTCGCGCAACTCTCTGGCTACTGGGCCAAAGATGCGTGTTCCCTTGGGGTTCCTGCCGTCGGTGTCCAGAATTACTACAGCATTGTCATCGAAGCGAATGTAGGAACCATCGTCTCGGCGGTACTCTTTTTTCGTCCTTACAATCACTGCTCGGACGATGTCACTCTTACTCACTGCTCCATGCGGAGTCGCCGTTTTAATTGTTCCAACAATAATATCGCCTACTCGGCCATAGCGCTTTTTTGAGCCGCCGAGGACTCGGATAACGAGCAGTTCCCGGCCGCCTGTATTATCAGCCACTTTGAGACGGCTTTCTTGCTGGATCATGCTTCCGCCTCCACGTCCACTTCATCCTCTGTTTCCACAGCGCTCACACTGGCTTCCAACTCGCTCTGGCGTTGAAGAATCTCCTCCACCACCCAGCGTTTCCGCTTCGAGATTGGGCGGCTCTCGATCATTTTCACCTGGTCCCCAATGTGGCAACCCAGTTCATCATGGGCAAGATAATTTTTATTAGTGCGGAGCACCTTCCCATAAAGTGGATGTCGGGAGCTGCGGTCAATCCGTACGGTCACTGTCTTCTCAGATTTTATTCGTGTGACCACACCAATCAAGCGGCGTCGCGTATTGGTCATTTTTCACTTCCTTCGCTCTCGATACCTAGCTCTCGTTCATGCAATATCGTCGCAAGTCTCGCTATCTCCCTGCGGGCGATTTTCAAACGAGTGTGATCTGTCAATTGCCCTGTCGTAAACCGAAAGCGCAGCTTGAAGTAATCCTCTCGAGCATCGTCGAGATAGGTTTGAATTTTTTCGGTGGATGCTTTCCGGATTTCTGCCGTCTTCATCGCTTATCCCCTCCCAAGTGAATCACGCGAGGTGAACTTGGTTTTAACCGAGAGTTTATGCGTGGCCAAGCGCATCGCTTCCTTGGCTGCTTCTTCGTCCAAACCAGAGAGTTCAAACATGATTCTTCCCGGCTTTACAACTGCCACCCAATGATCAACAGCGCCCTTCCCTTTTCCCATGCGGGTCTCGGCCGCTTTCTGCGTCACCGGTTTATCTGGGAAAATTCGAATCCATACTTTCCCACGCCGGCGCATATATCGAACCAACGCCCTTCGGGCAGCCTCAATTTGGCGCGCAGTCACCCAACCGGGTTCGAGCGCTTGCAAGCCATAGTCGCCGAAAGTAACTTCCGTCCCGCGGCTTGCTTTCCCTTTCATCCGCCCGCGCATTTGCTTTCTATGTTTAGATCGCTTTGGCATCAACATCGCCACACCTCATCGCTCAGGAAATGAGACATCTCACTCGCTGACGTACACATCCATCGCTTCCGACTCTTTTAAAGCTTCCGGTAATATCTCGCCTTTATAAATCCATACCTTGACCCCAATGCGGCCGTAGCTCGTCCCGGCATCAACGCGAGCAAAGTCTATGTCCGCTCGCAGCGTTTGCGCTGGAACACGTCCCTCACGCATCCACTCACGGCGAGCCATTTCATTGCCACCCAAGCGCCCCGAGCACATTACCTTAATGCCCTCAGCCCCTTGCCTCATTGTCTGCCCGATTGCCCGCTGCATCGCCCGGCGATGGCTGATGCGTCGCTCGAGCTGATTAGCGATGTTCTCTGCTACCAGGCGAGCATCGAGATCAGGTTCTTTGATTTCAGAAATATCGAGCTTCACAGTTGTGCCTGTCAACTCCTGAATCATGCGGCGCAGTTCCTTCACGTTCGCACCCTTCCGGCCGATGACAATCCCCGGCCGAGCCGTGTGAACGGTGATCTGGACGCTGTTCGGGAAGCGCTCGATTTCAATTTTCGAAATGCCCGCCCGCGGCGTGGCTTTGAATATCACATTACGAATCTCACGATCTTCGTGCAATTGATCTGCATATTTATCTGGCGTTGCAAACCAACGGGAGTCCCAGGTTTTATTGATCCCCAGACGAAAACCTATTGGATGGACTTTGCGCCCCATATTATCTCCTTTCCCTCAAATCCTTACTATTCTCCCTGCCTCGAGCTGGATAGTATCTCACAGAGATTGCCTCCCGCTCATGGTCAGGCGTAGGTTCTTCTCAGACCGCCTCAGCCTCGCGCTCGCGGAGGATGACGCTAATATGTGAAGAGCGTCGTAACAATGGTTTGAACCGTCCGCGTGCGCCGAAACGCCTCCAACGGCGGGTAGGACCAACATCAGCATAAATGGTGTGCACAAAGAGATCATTTCTGCTAAGACCCATGTTCTCCTCGGCGTTCGCCACAGCGGAGCGAAGCAGTTTATAGACTGGCTTGGCTGCAGCTTTCTGCTCAAACCGTAATGCGCTCATCGCCTCAACGACATTCATACCGCGTACAAGATCGATGACCAACCGCACTTTCTGCGGTGATATCGAGACATATCGAACATTAGCTCGCACATCGACAGGATCTATCATGCTTCTTCCCTCGTGCGAGTGGTCCTATCTCTCCCAACATGTCCTCGAAAAGTCCGGGTGGGCGCGAATTCCCCCAGCTTATGCCCAACCATATTCTCGGTGATGTAGATCGGCACATGGCGCCGGCCATCATGCACGGCGAGCGTATGACCGACCATTTGCGGGAAGATGGTGCTCGCCCGACTCCACGTTCGGATGACCGTCTTATCGCCGCGCTCGTTCATCTCTTCAACTTTTCTTAGTAACTTCGGGTCAATAAAGGGACCCTTTTTCAATGATCTAGACATTCTTATTCGCCTCCACCGTCTATGATTTTAAAAGCTAACGGCGACGCTTTGATCGGTGACGGATGATGTATTTCTCCGTGCGTTTATTCTGGCGTGTCTTCTTACCCAACGTTGGCTTACCCCACGGGCTTTTCGGTCCGGGCAAACCAATCGGGGATCTTCCCTCGCCGCCACCATGAGGGTGATCGCGCGGGCTCATCGCTGATCCACGCACTGCGGGCCGGATTCCCCGATGACGCTTACGCCCGGCCTTTCCTAATTTAATGTTGCCATGATCGGGGTTGCCGACTTCTCCAACGGTTGCGTAGCATGTCTGCCGAACTCTGCGTACTTCGCCTGAGGGCAGACGGATTGCCGCATAGGCGCCTTCTTTACCCAGCAACTGTGCTGAGGTGCCTGCGGATCTCACCATCTGGCCGCCACGCCCTTCGCGCAACTCAATGTTGTGAATAGTAGTTCCCAATGGGATACTCGCTAGTGGTAGGCTGTTACCCGGGCGAATTTCCACCTTGGGACCGGCAAGCACAGTATCGCCGACTTGCAATCCCAAAGGCGCGAGGATGTATCGTTTCTCGCCATCGTTATAGTGGAGAAGAGCCAGACGGGCAGAGCGATTGGGGTCGTATTCAATCGCAGCCACTAGAGCTGGTATTTCTCGCTTATTCCGCTTGAAGTCGACCTTGCGAATATGGCGTTTATGCCCGCCTCCGCGATGTCGAACGGTGATACGCCCCGTATTATTACGCCCTGCATAGCGTTTCCTGGCGATCAGAAGCGAAGCCTCAGGCTTGGTCTTCGTGATCTCCTCAAATGTATGTCCGCTCATTCCCCGGCGACCGGGTGATGTGGGTTTATATTTTTTTACCGGCATTAAAGAACCCCTTCGAACACATCAATGTTGTCCCCTGGTTTCAGAGTAACAATCGCTTTCTTGTATCCGCCTCGCCGCACTTGGCGTCGGCGGTTCCGCAAACTACGCGCCACCTTTGCAGGTCGATTTATTACATTCACGCGCAGGACCGTTACATCAAACATCGCCTCAACTGCTTCTTTGATCTGCTGCTTATTAGCTTTCGAACCAACTTCAAAAGTGAATTGATTCAGATTACTGCTCTGAAAGCTCGTCTTCTCCGTAATAAGCGGGCGACGCAGGATATCGTATATTGTTGTCATCTCGACGCTCCTCAGCTGCCCAGATACGCCTGGATCACATCCAGCACGTCCAGCGGCATGATCAACCGTTCGTATCCCAGCAAATCGCGAATATTTAAATAATTAGCTCGCAATGTTTTAACTTTCTGCAGGTTGCGCGCCGACAACTCAACATTGGTATTCTCGCCCGACAGGATGATCAATGTGCTTGACTGTCCAGCGATTCGATTGATCACCTCTACCATTTCTTTCGTCTTCGGCGCAGCCATTGAGAACTTATCAAGCACAATGATCTCATTTTGAGCAGCTTTAACCGACAGTGCAGAGCACAAAGCCGCCCGGCGCATTTTTCGGGGCATTTTCTTGCTGTAATCACGCGGCCGAGGCGTATGAGCTCCCCCACCACCAACCCAGATTGGCGAACGGCGCGATCCATGGCGAGCTCGTCCTGTGCCTTTTTGACGCCACGGTTTCGCACCACCACCACGAACTTCGCTACGCGACTTGGTCTTGTGGGTCCCCAACCGAGCATTGGCAAGCTGTCGAACGAGTGCCTGATGCATCAGATCACGCTTAATCGGCGCTTCAAAGATCTGCGGAGGGAGCTCCGTGGTATCTATTTTCTTTCCTTTAATGTCAATAACGTCTACTTTCATCGCTCGCTCCGGAGGACCTATTGCTTACGTACTTCTTTGATCATGACTACGCTGCCCCGAGCACCCGGTACACTTCCGCGAACACCGAGTAAATTACGCTCAGGGTCAATCAATTCCACGCGTATATTCTGAGATGTCACCCGTGCTGTACCCATGTGTCCCGGCATTTTCTTTCCCTTAAAAACTCGACCGGGGGTTGAACCTGCGCCCGCTGATCCAGGGGCACGTTCACGATCAGACTGGCCATGCGTCTTGGGTCCCCTGTGAAATCTATGGCGTTTAATACCACCGGCAAACCCTTTGCCCTTGCTCATGCCGGTGATGTCTACAAAATCCCCAACCTGAAAAACGTCTACCTTGAGCTGATCCCCTTCTTTCAGATCTTCGACCGATTTCACCCTGAACTCACGTAGATAGCGCAGCGGCGGCAAATCGTTCTTCTTCAGATGACCTAATTGACCACCTGAGAGGTGCTTGGGTTTGGCTTCACCAAAACCGAGCTGAACGGCTTTATAGTGATCGCGCTTTGGGTGGCGAATGATCGTGACATAACAGGGCCCAGCTTCGATTAGCGTAACCGGGACAATATTGCCCGATTCATCGAAAACCTGGGTCATGCCGACTTTCTTTCCAATAAGCCCTTTCATTCTCTCTCTCCTATTTCAAGTTCCTTGACGGGACTGTCAGCCAGGGCTTGGCTGCATCATCCCCGATCACCGTGGAGTAAACCGCCAGGGAAAGGAAGCTCGGGTTGTTGTTCCATTCGCCCGTCCGGCTCTTACACGGCCACTTGCCAACTCGTGCACCCTGGTGATTCTTCTGTTCTCAGGGGCACTCAAAATCAATTGTTAAATCTTAATCTCAATATCGACACCGGCTGGAAGATTCAAACGCATTAGTGTATCGATCGTCTTCGTATCTGGGTCCAAGACATCAATCAAGCGCTTGTGAGTCCTAATCTCAAAATGCTCATGTGAGTCCTTATCGATGAATGTCGATCGACGGACTGTGAAGCGCTCAATTCTTGTTGGCAGAGGGACTGGCCCGACTACTTTAGCGCCTGTGCGCTCGGCGGTTTCAACAATTCGTTTCGCCGATTGGTCGAGCACTCGATGGTCATATGCCTTAAGCCGGATACGAATCTTCTGTTTTGCCATTACTCACCTATTCCAGGATCTCTGTGATAACGCCCGCTCCAACCGTCAAACCGCCTTCGCGGATCGCAAACTTCGAACCTTTCTCCAATGCCACCGGCGTGATCAACTCCACCGTCAGGTTCACATTGTCCCCGGGCATCACCATCTCCACACCTTCCGGCATCTCGATCGTCCCCGTCACGTCCAATGTCCGTATGTAGAACTGCGGCCGATACCCGTTGAAGAACGCCTTGTGCCTGCCCCCTTCTTCCTTCGTCAGCACGTATACCTCTCCCAGGAACTTCGTGTGCGGCTCTATCGATCCCGGCGCCGCTACCACCATCCCCCGCTCTACTTCCTCGCGGTCTATCCCTCGCAGCAGCAAGCCTACATTGTCCCCTGCCTGCCCATCGTCCAGAATCTTGTGGAACATCTCCACCCCGGTCACCACCGAGCTGAATTTCTTGTCTCTCAACCCTATGATGTCTACCGCATCACCCGTCTTTATCTTCCCCCGATCGATCCGCCCCGTCACCACCGTGCCGCGACCCTTGATCGAGAATACATCCTCCACCGGCATCATGAACGGCTTGTCCAGTTCACGCTTCGGCTCCGGTATGTACTCATCTACCACCCTCAGCAGCTCCTTGATGCTCTCATACTCCGGCGCATCCGGATCTGTGCTGTCACTCTCCAGCGCGTGCAACGCACTCCCCATTACGATCGGTATCTCGTCTCCAGGGAATTCGTAATCGGTCAACAGCTCCCGCAGCTCCAACTCCACAAGCTCCAATAGCTCCGGATCGTCCATCATGTCTACTTTGTTCAGATACACCACGATCGACGGCACTTCCACCTGCCGCGCCAGCAACACGTGCTCCCGCGTCTGCGGCATCGCCCCGTCCGGTGCCGCCACTACCAGTATCGCCCCATCTATCTGCGCCGCTCCCGTGATCATGTTCTTGATGTAGTCACGGTGTCCGGGCATGTCCACGTGCGCATAGTGCCGCTTCTCTGTCTCGTATTCCACATGCGCTATCGCTATCGTGATCCCCCGTTCTTTCTCCTCCGGCGCATTGTCGATCGAATCAAACGGCCGAAATTCCGCATCCCCACCAAACGATGCATATTTCGTGATCGCCGCTGTTAACGTCGTCTTCCCATGGTCTATGTGCCCCATCGTCCCTACGTTCATGTGCGGCTTCGTCCGCTCAAATTTCTCCTTCGCCATGATCTTTATCTCCTCGTTCTTTCTAAAAGAATTCTTTCGGCAATTAGAGCCCTCAAGGGGAATTGAACCCCTGACCCCGTTCTT